>JBDHUJ010000019.1:0-31669 GCA_039809105.1 Saccharimonadales bacterium (SeqCode) | reverse complement strand
GACCCGCCGGCTGGAGGATTTCTGCCGGGAATGGATGGCAAGGGCCAACCAACCGGAGTTATTTACCAGCCCCACCGAATACTTGCGGTTTACGCTTGTTCCGGGTTAGTTGACTGAACCCCTTGCGCCTGCCTCTTTACAAAGTGAGCGCATTTCTCTATACTACACATCTGTAACTCGCTAGGGGTTTATACCCTTATGCGGGAGTTCAAAAGAGGTTTCCGTTCGTTAGCTCAGTACGCGCGAAGTCTATAGAGACGAGTAGTGCGCTGAGGTATGGAAGCCATAGACAATAACTAATACAAGGAGCCAATTTTATGGCAGGAACTTTTGACCGAAGCAAGCCTCACGTCAACGTCGGTACTATGGGTCACGTCGACCACGGTAAGACCACTTTGACTGCAGCTATTACCGCTGTGCTTGCAAAGAAACTACCAAGCGACGTTAACAAGCCAATCGCTTACGACCAAATCGACAACGCTCCAGAAGAGCGCGCTCGTGGTATTACCATCGCTACCTCTCACCAGGAATACGAAAGCGAAAAGCGCCACTACGCACACGTCGACATGCCAGGTCACGCCGACTACGTTAAGAACATGATTACCGGTGCCGCTCAGGTTGACGGTGCTATCTTGGTTGTTAGCGCGGCTGACGGTCCTATGCCTCAGACCCGCGAACACGTTCTGCTTGCCAAGCAGGTCGGTGTGCCAAAGATCTTGGTCTTCTTGAACAAGATGGACCTTGCAGATCCAGACCTCGTCGAACTCGTCGAAGAAGAAGTTCGTGACCTCCTGGAAAAGAACGGTTTCGACCGCGACTGCCCAATCATCAAGGGTTCTGCTACCAAGGCACTCGAAGGCGACGCCGCTAACGAAGACGCTGTTATGGAACTGGTTAAGGCTATGGACGACTTCATTCCTGAACCAACTCGCGACCTCGACAAGCCATTCATCATGCCTATCGAAGACGTGTTCAGCATCAAGGGCCGTGGTACGGTTGCTACCGGTCGTATCGAACAGGGTATTGTTAAAATCAACGACGAAGTCGAAATCGTCGGCATCCGCCCAACCACCAAGTCTGTCGTAACCGGCATCGAAGCTTTCAAAAAGAGCCTCGACCAAGGTCAGGCTGGTGACAACGCCGGCGTTCTGCTCCGCGGTATCGAGCGCGACGACATCGAGCGCGGTCAGGTCCTGGCTAAGCCGGGTACCATTACTCCTCACACCGAATTCGATTCTGAAGTGTACATCCTGAGCAAGGAAGAAGGCGGTCGCCACACTCCTTTCTTCAAGGGTTACAAGCCACAGTTCTACTTCCGCACAACGGACGTAACTGGTGAAGTCGAACTTCCAGCTGACAAAGAAATGGTCATGCCTGGTGACACCGTAACCTTCAAGGTCAAGTTACTCGCTCCTATTGCTATGGAGCAGGGTCTGCGCTTCGCTATCCGTGAAGGTGGCCGCACCGTCGGTGCTGGTGTCGTTACCAAAATCGACAAATAGGTTCCGAACTACGAACCACAAAAAGGCTCCTTTAGGAGCCTTTTTGCTTGCGGCGCATTTTGGGCGCTGTCTCTGTGCTCCGATGCTCAGCGTACGTTAAGTACGCCTCCGCTTCGGTGCTCGGCCAGCATCCCAAACTGCACTCGCATTCGTAGCCCTCACAGCCCCCGAAACTACGTTGTAAAATGGGCGCCCTCGTGGCGCTCATTTTCGTTTTGCGCTAAAATACATAATTATGAGCCTAACCCAAGAAGATTTGCAGCAAATTGAAGCTATCTTTGATAGGAAGCTTAGTCCTGTGCTGGGTGAGCTAGAAGCGCTTCGAAATGATGTTAAAGAAATATACGGTATGATTGCCAAACTCGAAAAGAACTCTGTCAGAATAGACGAATCTTTTCGGAATCTCTCTGTAAAAGAGCAGATTCTGCAGCTGAACGCTGCGGTTGTTGCTCTGGCCCAAAAAGAGGGTATCGTCCTACCGCGCTAACCCCCTGGAGGGGCTACACTGTCAATCGCCAAAACGAGCAAGTAATCTGCTTCTATTCATGCCGCCCAGATTGCTTGCAAAAAATTGATTCAAAACGTATAATTGCACCTGTCAACAACATTGAGTGAGAACTCGTCCGGTCACTCATCACTCCGGAAGAGGTTACACTTGTAAACTACGAAAGGTAGTTATATATGGCAGACGCCAAACCAGATACCAAACAGCGGATTCGTATCCGCCTAAAAGCCTATGACCACAAAGTCATCGACCAAGCTGCAAAGCAGATAGTCGACACGGCTCTGCGCACTGGCGCTAGCCTGGCTGGCCCAATCCCGCTGCCGACTCGCAAGAGCACCTTTACGGTCGTAAAGAGCCCACACGTGTACAAAAAGGGCCGCGAACAGTTCGAAATGCGCGTACACAAGCGCCTTATCGACGTGTTTGAACCGACTCCGAAGACCATCGACAGTCTTATGAACCTGTCGCTCCCCGCCGGCTGCGACGTCGAAATCAAGATGTAAGCAGGAAAGAAACCGCCGCTCACCCGGCGGTTTTTTCTATATATGACTATAGCGCTCGAACAATGTATGGAACCTAACCGTGTACTTACCGGCATGCAGCCGCCGTTTCACGACATACGCATCGACCCCACTGAGCCCAAAGGAATCGTAATTGTCGGTATGGCACAGGCTGGCAAGACCACGCTTCGGGATTGTATAAGCCGCAGCTGGTCGGAGGATTTTCACCCCGAAAGCGACGTGTTCCATTTTTCGAACAGCGATGGGTTCCGTGGTTTGACCGCACACGCCATACGTGAGCTAGGGCATGACCCTGCGGTACCAGTTGCGAACAGTACGGAGTTCGTCGAAGCACTGTGCGGTACCGTATGACCTGCATGAACGCCAGACACTCCTAGATAGTTTCTATGACACTCCGGCGGCCAGTGAGGTTCTGCGTAGCCCCGCGGTCAACAGCGTCGTGCCGTTCGTCAGCGAAAGTGCCCACATACGCCCGCACATAAATGCCGCCGGCAGCCGGTACATGCAAAGAGTACTCGACGACCCGGCCAAAGCTGGCTTGCAGACGCGGCCCGGCCTCATAGTTATCGATGGCAGGAACCAACAAGAGTGTACTCAAAAATTCAAAGGCGCAGGGGTACGACCACTCGGTACGTTCGTGCTGACCTGTCCCGAGATTACCATTGCCCGCCGTATTATGCCGGGAGCCGACGAAAGTGCTCAGCGCCAGGAGGCGGCTCGCCTGAAGCGGCGTAATGCCGAAGACCGGAGCCGTACACTAGGCAGGATGACGCTCCCCGAAGACCTCAGTGAGCAGTTCGTGCTCCATCGGTACTTCAGACGAGGCCGGCCACACAGTACAGATCTGCTAGAAGCGGGGTACACGATGGCGGCCGATGAGCATACGGGTGCAGTCGTCAGTACCAGGTACCTTACTCTCGAAAACGAACAAAGAGCGGTCGAATACGTGTTGTGGGGTGCGCTGAAGCAAGCCGGCGAGCGCGACCAGATGGCGGCGTAACGCTCTTGCTGTAAGCATGTTGACACGCTTTCGCGAGCGGCGTATATTGGTATGCGGTAATCTGAATTTCAGACAATGACAGAGATTTATGTAAAAGAGTACCGGGCAGTACTACATTGTGGGCTGCATTTTTTGTGAGGAAGTATGAGTCAAGCGTTAGAAGCCCGTCCAGTTGAACCAGCCGAACATTTCGGCATAGATTTAGGCAGTGAATCGGATGGCTCGGCATTAGTGCTCTGCTTGGACGAGAAAGCGGGCGCTTTGGCCCGAGCTGCTGTCGCAAACTGTAGTGATGTAATCGGGAGAGAGCTCCCGCATGTGCCCCGCGCAGACTATCTTGACCCGACGAAGGTGGTCCGAGATGGGCGAGGGGGTGTAGAGGTTTCTGACAGTGGTAGAACTGAGCATTTTTATACGACACGGCTGCAGCATGCAGGGGTGCTTTATACAGCGTTTGATGCATATGCCAGACGGCGCCCGCCTGGTGAAACTCGCAAAATGTTGACTGAATATGTACACACGTTAGGTGAACTGGCATTAAGCGTGGTTGAGCACTCGGAAAGACACATCCCAGGTTACATGAAGTTTTTCGGCCCGTCACTTTGGCTCAGCGAAAGGTCCATTCAATTCCTTAGGGGGTACAACTTGGTCGAATGCCTCCAGACACTCGGGGGTGTAGAGCCGCGGCCGGTTATTCGGGCGGTACCGAAAACCAAACCATAAGCGAACTGTAGTATACTGTTGCTAAATGAGCAGCAAGCCTAAAACAAAAACGAAACCAGCGCAGAAGCCCGTCATGGATGGCGTGTTTGTGTTGAAAATGGTGTTGTATGTGATTTTGGGTTCGCTGTGGCTGAAAATCGGCTCGAATGGTTCGGGCTTGCATATACCCATCCCGGTCGGTTTGATGGTCGGGCTGCTCTTTGCTTCGCACGAACACTTTCGTACCGACCGCAAAATAGACTATGCTGTCTTGGTCGTTGCCGCCCTCTTCGGTTTCCTTGCCCCGTATGGGCTTTATATCAGTTTGTGAACAAATCTGGTATAGTAGGCGCAATTACTGCTATGCCCGACCATATTGTTATCCCTTTTGGCCCTAGAGAAAACCGTCCGCATCGAACACGTACGCCGCGGTCAAGAGTAGGACGTGCCAGTGCACATGGTCTGGCCGATACCTCTGGGCTGGAACGACCCGCATGGAATCTCGAGTACGTGAGTCTGTTGCAGGGTGGCGACGGCAAAGAAGTTGCTGGGATAAGCCTCGGAAATTTAAAGCGGTATTACGAAGACCATACTATCGAAAGCAGCCTACCGAACCGCCTAGCTACGCTTGCCCTGCAAGAAGCGAGGGGTTTGCTCGAAAGAGATATATTTTATGGTGAGCAGAGTGAGGATTCAAACGTCACTTTGTTGTCGCCTTCTGCAGAAGGACTGGTCATCGCTGCGCTCCATAGCCAAAGGAAACTTAACTGGCTTATGCACCGCTTGCCACAAGGCAGTAATGATGACTTCGAGCAACTGCAAGCGCTCCCGGATTGGCTAACGGTTCATGCACCGCAACCCGAATAACGAAGTAGAATTTGCAACATATTGACAGGGGTAACGTAAACGTGTTACTCTGTATTGGTAATTATTAAATTTCCAGCACTTGGTGAGTTTGGAAGGTCCGCTGAAGTTAGAAATAGCAGAGGTAGAAACCGCCGGCCACCGACGTTTTTATATAAGCGTCTCGAAATGCCGACGGGCACCAGAGAGTCACGGACATAACGAAAGGATGCTATGAAAGCACTCATCACGAGGAAGGTTGGCATGACCAGCACCATCGCAGAAGATGGCGTTGTTACTGCTATAACCTTGCTTTCCGCTAGTCCCTGTGTCATTACACAGGTCAAAACCGACGAGACCGACGGCTACACCGCTGTCCAGGTCGGTTTTGAAGATGCCAAAGAAGGCAACACTTCCAAGGCCCAGGTCGGTCATTTTAAGACCGCCGGTAAAATGCCAAAGATTGTCCGCGAGTTCCGTCTCGGTTCGGCCGACGAAATCACCGAAGACCTCAAGGTAGGCGCAGAGCTAACCCCCGAGGTCTTTTCTGTTGGTGACGTTGTGCACGTAACCGGCACGAGCAAGGGTAAGGGCTGGGCCGGTACTATCCGCCGCCACAACTTCCACCGCGGTCGCAAGACGCATGGTGGTCGCTCGTACCGCCGCGTCGGTTCCATCGGCTCTATGTACCCTCAGCACATCCTGAAGGGCAAGAAGATGGCTGGTCATCTTGGTCACGACCAAGTTACCGTCCGCAACCTTCGCATCGCCCTCGTGGATGCCGAAAAGGGTTACATCGGCGTTGTCGGTGCCGTACCTGGTCCAAACAAGGGCATCGTCATCTTGAAAGGGGAGGATAAATAATCATGGCAGTACCTACTTTTACCGCCAGCGGTAGCAAAGCTACGACTCCCGCAAAGCTCGACGCCAAAGTCTTCGGCGTCGCGAGCGAAAACCACGAGCTGCTGAAGCTCGCCTACGAAGCATACCTGGCCAATGGCCGCGAAAACCTCGCTGTTGTAAAGACCCGCGGTCTTGTAAGCGGTGGTGGTAAGAAGCCTTGGAAGCAGAAGGGCACTGGCCGTGCTCGTTTCGGTAGTTCTCGCAACCCGATTTGGCGTGGCGGTGGTATCGTCTTCGGTCCGACTGGCCTCGAAAACTACACCAAGAAGCTGAACACGCAGAGCAAGCGCCTCGCAACCCGCCAGGCCCTGAGCCTGAAGGCTGCCGATAGCAAAGTTACCGTTATCGAAAAGCTGGCAAGCAAAGAAGGCAAAACGAGCGAAATCGCTAAGCTGCTGGCTAAGCTCGGTGCAAACCGCAGCGTGCTCATCGCCGTTACCGATAAGACTCCAGAGCTTGTCCGTGCGACCAGCAACCTGCAGAACGTTACGCTCGTAAGCGCTAACTACCTGAATGTCTACGACATCCTGAACGCTGACACCATCGTCTTGACCAGCGATGCTTTGAAGGCTGTCGAGGCTTGGCTAACACCTGCCAAAGCTGCTACGAAGGGAGACAAATAATGACTGTCCTTAAACCACGCCTCAGCGAGAAGGCTTTTGCAATCTCACAGGTAAACAACACCTTTGTCATCGACGTACCCGCCGAACTGAACAAGCACGAAGTGGCTGCAGCTGTTGAAAAGCAGTTCGAAGTCAAGGTCAAGACTGTTCGCACCATCAGCCGCAAGGGTAAGACCAAGCGCACTATGAATATCACCGGCAAGCGCATGAGCAATCGCCGTGGTACCCAAGCCGACATCAAGAAGGCTTATGTCACCTTGGTCACCGGCCACCACCTGCCATTCTTCGAAGCCGAAGAAAAAGAAGTCGCCGAAGCTGCGAAAGCTGCCGAGAAGGAGAGCAAGAAAGACGACAAGAAGACCGAAACTTCTGAAAAGAAGAGCGTCGCCTCTAAGCTCGGCCTGAAGAAGTCCGCCAAGAAAGAGGAGAAAAAGTAATGAGCAATGTTGACCAAGCCTGGCAGGGTCCTTTGACCGCCTCGGGAATGGACATTTACGAGAACTGGGGTGGCCCGGATAGTGAAAGTTATGAAAGTGCCAATACACGCGATCGCGTAATTACTCTAGTTGCTAGGATGCTAGTTGAGAAAGATGAGGAGGTAGCATAATGGCAATTAAGCAATACAACCCGACGACTCCTGGTCGGCGCGGCATGAGCAGCCAAGACTTCTCTGGCGTCACGACTAAGAAGCCGGTCAAGTCGCTGCTTGTCGTAAAGCGCCGCGGCAATGGCCGCAACAACCAGGGTCGTATCACGACCCGCCACCAAGGTGGTGGTGCTCGTAAGTTCTACCGCCTGGTAAACTTTAACTTCCAGGGCGAAGGCGTTATCGAGCACATCGAATACGACCCGAACCGCAGCGCGCGCATCGCCCGTGTTAAGGAAGCGAACGGCAAGTACCACTATGTACTGGCCGCCAAAGACATGCAGGTCGGCCAGAAGATTGTTTCTCACGAGGAAGCAGCTATCGAAACCGGCAACCGCTTGCCACTAAAGAACATTCCGGTCGGTACTACCATCCACGCTATTGAGCTCCAGCCAGGCAAGGGCGCACAGCTCGTCCGCTCGGCCGGTAACGGTGCGTACCTGATGGCGAAAGAAGGTGAATACGGCCAGGTCCGCTTGCCTTCCGGTGAAGTCCGCCGCGTACTGCTCACTTGTACCGCTAGCGTTGGTGTCATCGGCAACGAACAGCACCAGAACATCAAAATCGGTAAAGCTGGTCGCAGCCGCCACATGGGCAAGCGTCCAACCGTCCGCGGTGTGGTCATGAACGCAGTGGACCACCCACACGGTGGTGGTGACGGTGGTCGTCACCGTATGGCGAAGGCGCCTCGTACTCCTTGGGGTCAGAAGACTCTTGGTTACAAGACTCGCCGCCGCAAGTCTACCAGCAATATGATTGTAAGGAGCCGTCATGCGGCTAAGAGGAAATAACCTATGAGTCGTTCACTGAAGAAAGGTCCATTCATCGACCCGAAGCTTGCTAAGAAAGTCAGCAATTTGGGCAGCGAAGACCGCACTATCATCAAGACCTGGGCTCGCAGCAGCACTATTGCGCCTGAGTTCGTCGGCCGCACCTTTGCCGTACATAACGGCAAAGTACATGTACCGGTTTTCGTTACCGAAAACATGGTCGGCCACAAGCTCGGCGAATTCAGCCCGACCCGTAAATTCCGCAACCACGGCGGTAAGTTAGCGAAAGGCAAATAGTATGAAGTATTTAGTATCTAGTATTTCGTATGAAACTGCCGCTCAAAGTATACGTACTACGTCATACGCTATACGCACTACGAAAGGGGCCTTCTAATGAGTGTCAAAGCTGAGTCTAAAGGCGTCCGCATGAGCCCCCGCAAGGTGGGTGAAGTTGCGGCTCTCGTCCGCGGCCGTAGCGTTGCAGATGCGCTTGTCATCTTGGAACACACGCCTCGCCGTGCCGCTACTCCGGTCATCAAGACCATCAAGAGCGCGCAGGCAAATGCCGCTCACAACCACAATTACAAAGCCGACACGCTGCGCATAGTCGAAATCACCGTCAACCACGGTCCTCGCCTGAAGCGTTTCCGTCCAGCCGCCATGGGCCGCGCACTTCCATACCAGAAGCGCACTAGCCACATCCGCGTGCTGGTCGAAGGCGAACAGCGTGCGGCCGCCAAGGCTAAAGCCACTGATTCAGCAAGCAAGGCAGAAGCTAAACCAGCTGCAAAGCCAGCAGAAAAGAAGGAGAGCAAATAATGGGCCAGAAAGTAAACCCAATTTCCATGCGCCTCCAGGTCAACAAAGACTGGCGCAGCAAATGGTTCGTAAGTAAGCGTGAATACGCCAACTATCTCGCCATGGACCTGAAGGCCCGCAAACTTATCCAAGATAAGTTCGGCAGCCGTGGTGCTATAAATAAAGTCGATATCGAGCGGTCACCAAACTTGGTCACTGTTACTATCGCAACCGCTAAAGCCGGTGTTGTTATCGGTCGTGGCGGTCAGGGCGCTCAGGAACTGAAGGCAGCTGTCGAAGCTATCTACAAGGTTCCGGCCCGTATTAACATCGAGGAAGTCAAGAAGCCAGACCTCTACGCCAAGCTGGTTGCCGAAAACATCGGGCATCAGATTGAGCGCCGCATGAGCTTCCGCCGCGCCATCAAAAGCGCTAGCGCTGCAACCATGCGTGCCGGTGCCAAAGGCATCCGTATAGAAGTTTCCGGCCGTTTGAACGGTGCCGAAATGAGCCGCCGCGAAAAAGAAGTCGCCGGCAGCGTGCCTTTGCACACCATTCGCGCTGACGTCGATTTTGCTGCCGCACGGGCTTTGTTCCCAGGTGCCGGTATCATCGGCATAAAGGTGTGGATTTACAAGGGGGAAAACTAATGAAACACTCCGTATTTCATCAAGTCCCAAGTATCAAGGAACAAGTATCAAGTAAGGCTGTGTTTGCCTTGCAACTTGAAACTTGCAACTTGCAACTTAAAGCGACTGGAAGGAGCTTCTAATGTTACTTCCTAAGCGAACAAAGTTCCGCAAGGTCCGCAAGGGCAAAATCCGCGGTGTCGCTACGAGTGGCAACTACATTGCCTTCGGCGACTTCGCACTGCAAGCCCAGGACCACGAACGTATTACCAGCCGTCAGATAGAGGCCAGCCGTCAGGCGATGACCCGCTACATCAAGCGCGGTGGTAAGATTTGGATTCGCATATTCCCACACACCCCCGTTACCCGCAAACCGCTCGACGTGAAAATGGGTAGCGGTAAAGGTTCACCGGAATTCTTCGTTGCCAAGGTTCGTCCTGGTACCATCCTGTTCGAAATGCAGGGCGTCAGCGAAGAAGTTGCCCGCGAAGCTATGCGCCTCGCTGGCCATAAACTACCAGTCAAGACGAAGTTCTTGGTTAGGGAGGATGCATAATTATGAAAATCGTAGATATCCGTAAACTGTCGACTGCCGAGCTAACCCTTGAGACGACCAAGCTCCGCGACGAAATCTCTGAACTGAAGCGCCATATTTTTATGGGCGACAGCCAGAACGTCCGGTCGGTTCGTAACAAGCGCAAAGACCTGGCGCGCATGCTGACAGTTTTGAGCGAACAATTAGTTAAGGAGGCCAAGTAATGGCGAAGTCAATTACCGGCGTCGTCTCCAGTGACAAGGCCGACAAGACAATTGTCGTAACCGTCCGGGAGCGCAAGACGCACCCGCTGTACCGCAAGCAATACACGGTCAGCAAGAAATTCATCGCGCACGACGAAGCGAATGAAGCCAAAGTCGGCGACAAAGTCGTCATCGTCGAAACCCGCCCGATTAGCCGCCGCAAGAGCCACAAGCTCGACCGCGTGGTTGAAAAGTCAGGCGTCACTCATGTCGAGAAGGCACCGGAAGTTCCGGGCGTGACCGATGTTGAGGGCAAAGGGCAAAGGGCAAAGGGCAAAGTTAGCACAGACGAACTCGGCCCTACTTCCTCAGCCCTAAGCCCTGAAGCGACCGAAGGGAGCGAAAAGTAATGGTTCAACAAGAAACCCGGCTTGTCGTCTGCGACAACAGTGGTGCGAAGGAAATCCTTTGTATCCGCGTGCTTGGTGGCACCCGACGGCGTTATGCCAAGGTCGGTGATGTCATCGTCGCAACCGTCAAAGAAGCCAACCCAGCCGGCCAGGTCAAGAAGAAGAGCGTCGTTAAGGCAGTCGTCGTCCGTACGACCAAGGAAATTGCCCGTAAAGACGGCAGTACCATCAAGTTCGACGACAACGCCGCCGTCATCATCAACGATGACAAGCAGCCTAAAGCGACCCGTATCTTCGGCCCGGTTCCTCGTGAACTCCGCGACATGGGTTACAACAAGATAATTAGCCTCGCACCGGAGGTACTATAATGAAGTCTCAAGCAACAAGTAGCAAGGTCTACAAGATTAAGCTCAAGAAGGGTGACACCGTACAAGTCCTCAGCGGCAAGTACAAAGGCAAGACCGGTAAGGTCGTTGCTACGCATCCGACTGAAAACAAAGTGACTGTCGAAGGTATTAACATCGTGAAAAAGCACGTTAAGCCAAACCGTGCTAACCCACAGGGCGGCATCCTCGACATCACTAAACCAATCTGGGTCAGCAAGGTCGCTGTAGTCGACCCGACCACTAAGAAGCCGAGCCGCATCGGCATCAAGGTCGATGATAAGGGCGTTAAGACTCGTGTGTACAAGGCAAGTGGCAAGGAGATTCCCTCCGCCGCTAAAGCTAAGGAGGGCAAGAAGTAATGGCTGCAACTAAAGAAGCCCAGAAATCTGACAAGTACGTTGCTCGTCTCCAGGCGCAGTACAACGACAAGTTTGCTGCCGAACTCCAGAAGGAGCTCAAGCTCGCTAACGCAAACCAGGTTCCAAAGCTCGAGAAAATCGTCCTGAACGTCGGTCTCGGCCGCGCAAAGGATGATAAGAAGGTCATCGAAACCGCCAAGAACACACTTCGCAAAATAACCGGCCAAGAACCGCTTGAGACCGTTGCGAAGAACTCTATCGCCGGCTTCAAGCTACGCGAAGGCAACATGATTGGCCTGAAAGTCACCCTGCGCGGTGCAAAAATGTACGAATTCATGGACCGCTTCATCAACATCGTGCTGCCGCGCCTGCGTGACTTCCACGGTGTTTCTGCCAAGGCTTTTGACAAGCAGGGTAACTACAGTGTCGGCATGACTGACCAGTCAGTCTTCCCGGAACTTACCTTCGACGAAACTACCACGACCCATGGTCTGCAGGCTGTTTTCGTCATCAAGAGCGAAAGCAAAGAAGATGCCCGTGCACTATTAACGAAGTTTGGCATGCCATTCGAGAAAGAGGAGAAGCGCTAATGGCCAAGAAATCAATTGTCGCACGTGACGCAAAGCGACAGAAATTAATTCAGAAGTACGCCGCAAAGCGTGCTGAGCTCAAAGAGCTTGGTGATTACGAAGGCCTGGCAAAGCTGCCACGGAACTCTAGCCCGACTCGTTGGAAGAACCGTTGTGTCGAAACTGGACGTCCTCACGCCTACATGCGTCAGTTCGGCCTGAGCCGTATCAGTTTCCGTGAACACGCTTCCAAGGGTGAAATCCCAGGCGTAACGAAAGCGAGCTGGTAAGAACTATGAGTGTTACATCAACAGACCCAATCGCAGATATGCTGACTCGCGTTCGCAACGCTATAAATGTTCAGAAGAACGAAGTCAGTCTGCCACACAGCAAAGCTAAAGAAGCTGTCGCCAAGGTGCTGAAGGACAACGGTTTTGTAACCGACGTCCGCGTTACCGACCTTAGTGTTGGCAAGCAACTGCACATTACCATCCACGGCGAGGACGAAAACGCCCGCATCACCGAAATCAAGCGCCTCAGCAAGCCTGGTCGCCGTCACTACTCTAACGCCAAGGAAATCCCTAGCGTTAAGCGTGGTCGTGGTATCGTCATCATCAGCACCTCAAAAGGCCTGATGACTGGCGAAGAAGCCAAGAAGCAAGGCGTCGGTGGTGAATTAATAGCGAGCGTATATTAAGATGAGTGAAAAGCTTCCTCACTACAGTGACCAGACGGAAGTTGATGCTGTGGTGGCTGCGGAGAACGCAGCTGGTTCTGGATACTTCGAAGGTAGGACTGACCCCTTTACGGGTGAGTACACCGAATACGAAATATCCACAGAAGAACTTAGGTGGCAACATAAGGAACAAGTTTAAAGAAGGAAAGATATGAGTCGAGTAGGAAAACAGCCAATCGCTATCCCGAGCGGCGTGACAATCACTGTCGACCCAGACACCATCACGGTAGCTGGCTCGAAGGGAACGCTCACGCAGTTCACCATGCCTGACATTACAGTCAAGGTAGAAGAAGGCAACGTTCTCGTAACGCGTGCCAACGACGAGCCAAAAGTTCGCGCTAAGCATGGTCTTATGCGCGCCCTGGTCAACAACATGGTTACCGGCGTCAGCACCGGCTTCAGCAAGAAGTTGGAGCTGAACGGTGTCGGTTACCGCGTCGCACTGCAAGGTGCAGACCTGAAAATGAACCTCGGTTTTAGCCACGAAGTCATCTACAAGATGCCTCAGGGCGTTACTGCAACCGTGGAGCAGAACAAAATCACCATCAGTGGCATTAGCAAACAGGCTGTCGGCCAGGTTGCAGCAGAAGTTCGTGCGCTGAAGAAGCCTGAGCCATACAAGGGCAAGGGCATTAAGTACGAAGACGAGCGCATTATCCGCAAGTCTGGTAAGTCAGGAAAGGATAAATAGCCATGAGTAATTTGTCACTCAAGCTTAAGAACCGCGTGCAGCGTAAAAACCGCATCCGTAGTCACCTGGCTGGTACCAGCGAACGGCCACGCCTGAGCGTGTTCATTAGCAACACTAACGTCAGCGCCCAGATTATCGACGACAGCAAGCACACGACACTTGCAGCCGTCAGCACTGCCGGCAGCAAGGCTGCTAAAGGCACGCTGACTGAAAAGGCTGCTTGGGTTGGTGCAGAAATCGCCGCACGGGCCAAGGCTGCCAAAGTAACCAGCGTCGTGTTCGACCGTAACGGTCGCCAATATCACGGCCGCATAAAAGCTCTGGCAGACGCTGCCCGGGAGAAAGGACTGGAGTTCTAGTATGGCAGAAGCAAACACTACTCCTGCTGCAGTATCAACTGGACCTGCTGCTACCGACAACCGTCCGCCACGCCGCGATGGCAACCGTGGTGGCCAAGGCGGTAACCGTGGCCCGCGCCGCGATGGTCGTGGCCCTGTAGCGGAAGAAAAGAAAGAGTTCGACGAACGAATCGTCCACATCGACCGTGTCGCACGTGTCGTCAAGGGCGGTCGCCGCTTCCGGTTCCGCGCACTCGTTGTGTGTGGTGACCACAAAGGCAAAGTCGGCATCGGCATCGCAAAGGGTGCAGATGTGACTGCAGCCGTTACGAAGGCAACTGAAGTTGCCAAGAAGCACATGGTCAAGATTAACCTTTACAAAGGTACTTTGCCTCACGAAGCACTTGGTAAAGTCGGTGGTGCACGTATCCTCATCAAACCAGCGAGCGCTGGTACCGGTCTTATCGCCGGTGGTGTGGTTCGCACCATCCTTGAAGTTACTGGCGTCAGCAACGTGCTCAGCAAGTCTCTTGGCTCAACCAACAAGGCAAACACTGCTTACGCAACCATTCAGGCGCTCGAAAGCTTGGAGCCAGCTAAAAACTGGGTCACCAACAAGAACGCTGTCGCCACCAAGAGCGCCAAGAAGGCCGAAGCCAAGGTGGAGGATAAGTAATGAAGTACAACGAACTCAAGACCGCGCCAAAGTCGAGCGCAAAGCGCGTCGGCCGCGGTATCGCAGCTGGTCAGGGTAAGACCGCTGGTCGTGGTACCAAAGGTCAGGGCGCGCGCACCGGCTACAGCAAGAAGCCAGGTTTCGAAGGTGGTCAGAACCCACTTATGCAGCGCCTACCAAAGCTCCATGGCTTTACCAGCAAGCGCCTGCGTGCAGAAAACGTTTACACTGGTCAGCTTGACAAAGTCGGCGCTACCGTCAACAACGAAACGCTGGCAAAAGCCGGTCTCGTCAGCAGCCCATACGCTCGCGTCAAGCTGCTAAAGCGTGGCGATGTAACCAAAAAGGTTACCGTAGAACTGCAAGCCGCTTCTGAAACAGCTGTCGAAGCTGTCCAGAAAGCCGGCGGCTCATTCAAAGCCGTCCCTCGTGCCCTGCGCCCCGCCACCAAGAAAAAAGAAGACAAGTAGTAATATTCTACGACTCAAGGAAAATACTCCGCGGCCTAATCCGCGGAGTATTTTTATTTCAAACTAATTTTTGGTTAGTCTTTTCTTTGTGGCCTGTCGCTGGCCGATAACAGCGACCATCGAACCGAGAGTTATAAGCAGGCCGCTACATGCCTCCCAGGCACTAGGGATTTCTTTAAAGAGTATAGCGCCCATTATGACACCAAAGACCAGTTCCGTAGAAGAAAGCACGGTGGCGATATTCACATCCACATGTTGGTAGCCATAGAGTATTAAGTATGCGGCAATTAAAATTGTGATGGCGAAGGCGATGGTAATCAAGATGCCGCCCACACTTGCGGTTTTTATAAACTCGCCCCCTAGCGCAAAGACTAGTCCGAGGAGTAGTACTGAACCAATACCGTACTGAACCTGCAAGACTGCCCACTTATCGGTACCGGCAAGTTTTTTATTCATCAGGTTTGCAAAAGTACCAGTCGCCCCAGCTAGAACAGCGAAAATGACTCCTGAGTTACCGGTAACGAAGGAGTGCGAATACAGAGATAGACCAATCAGTGAACAGGCAATCGCCAGTAGCTTCGCCCGGTTTACTGTCTCGTGCAGCAATACGGTGCCTAACGCGAACTGCACGAACATAGTGGTTGCATATGACACAAACAGCATATTGGCGATAGTGGTTCGCTGTACGGATAAGGTATAGAAAAGTATGGCTACAGCCTGCAACACGCTCAGTGCGATAACAAAAGACCATTTATTGCGAAGGGCACTAGTAATTTTCTTTTTGCGCCAGAAATTTATGGCCAGTAGAATCAGCCACGCTACCGCGAACCGAGCAAATACTTGTGCCTGGTCGCCCCACATCGGAGACATGTAGCGCACAAGCGGGTTGGTGGCGGCAAACAAGAAGGCAGCTAGAAACAGAGCCTCGACACCAGGTGCGGTCGTCCTTACGCGCATAGCTCAAGTATAACAATAAGCGGCATGAATACCTCGTGAATAATACTTGCGTGAATACGTCAGTTTGTAAAAGATACTGCACTCCCTTTACTCCGTATAGTAAAACCCTGTATACTGCTACGGAAGATTACAGAGTTTCTAGAAAAGGGATAAAACGTGAACTGGAAAGTTATCGGCCGCAGCCTTGGCCACAAAGAAATGCGCAAGCGAATACTCGCGGTGCTTGGCATACTGCTCATATTCCGCATACTCGCGCACATTCCGGTGCCGCTGAGCGACCCGCAGACACTCAAGCAGGTGCTCGAAAACCTCTTTACGCAGACACAGAGCGGCAGCAGCCAGTTCCTGAGCTTCGTGAATGTGCTCTCGGGCGGTGCGCTCGCCAACTTCTCTATCATGATTGCGGGTCTTGGCCCGTACATCAACGCCAGCATCATTATGCAGCTGCTCACCAAGGCCATACCGAAGCTGGAAAACATGCGGAAAGACGGTGAACAGGGGCAGAAGAAGATTAACCAGTACACCCGTATCCTAACCTTCCCGCTGGCTATCATCCAGTCTATCGGTGCTATATACCTCGTCCGTCAGCAGGCATCGCAAATCGGCGGTCTGGGCGATATAACCGCCAACACTTCTATCTGGCAATGGGCGCTGATGGTTTCGGCGCTGACTGGTGGCTCCATGTTGCTTATGTGGCTCGGTGAACAGATTACCGAGAAGTCAGTCGGCAACGGTATCTCCTTGCTCATCACCGTCGGTATCGTCAGCAACCTGCCGACGACCATCAGCGAAATCGCCGGCTCTATATACGACAAATCCGACCAGTGGGTCGTCTTCGGCCACAAGCTGCCGATAAACCAGCATGCCTTTTGGTACGCGCTGCTAATCTTAGCGGTCGTGCTCATAGTAACTTGGCTTGTGGTGATGTTGAATGAGGCCGCCAGACGTATTACCGTGAACTATGCCAAACGTGTCCAGGGCAACCGGGCATATGGAGGCGTTACGACCATCTTGCCGGTCAAGCTCATCACCGCCGGCGTGGTACCGATAATCTTTGCCGTGGCGTTCCTGAGCGTCCCAAGCTTCTTAGGACAGATTCTGAGCACAAACCACAGCGCGAACCTGCAAAAAATCGGCACCGATTTGTCGACCTGGTTCCAGAACCCAAGCGCTACGACTTTTGCGACCAATGGCTGGCACGCGTATATTTACCCGGTTACGTATTTCTTGTTGGTCTTCATCTTTACCTTCTTCTACACCAGCATTACCTTCAACAGCAAAGAGATTGCCGAGAACCTGCAGAAGCAGGGCGGCTTTATAGAAGGTGTGCGCTCCGGCTATCAGACCGAGAAATACCTCGGGAGCACCGTGAACAAGCTGACGCTGTTCGGTGCCTTTAGCCTCGGTCTTCTGGCACTATTGCCTATCATCGGACAGATATTTCTAAACACGAACATCGCCATCGGTGGTACCAGCGTGCTCATCTTGGTGTCGGTCTCGCTCGAAACGCTCCGTGCCGTCGAATCCCGCGCCCTGATGGTCACCTACGACCAGTACCAGCGCGACGACTTTTTCCATGACGATTTCAATGAAGGTGATGAAGTAGTCGACAAGCAAGGCAAGAACCGCTTCGGCTTCCTAAAGCGCGGCAAAAAGGCTGCAAAAAACTAATCTGTTACATCATTGTTTTTCTCTTTACAAACTGGTGTAGAAACTGCTATAATTGACCCTTAGTTATATTTATGGCTGGCAGTAAAGAAGTAATCGAGCTCACCGGGACAATTGTCGAGACCCTACCAGGGACTCAGTTTCGTGTAGAACTCGAAAACGGCCACCAGATTATAGCTCACGTCGCCGGCAAAATGCGGAAGCATTTCATCCGTATCGTTCCGGGCGATAGCGTGACGGTCGAACTAACGCCTTACGATCTTTCGAAAGGCCGTATCACCTACCGCAAGTCCTAGCTTAGCTAGGAGCCAGAACCCCCGTATGAGGGTACAGTGTGGGAACCATCGGGTTCGAAACTGCGCAATCGTACGAGTGGTTCTGGAAACCCAATTATCAATTAATGCAGTGTGTTATGCGCCGCGAAAGGAGCATGATCCGTATGAAAGTACGTGCAAGCGTAAAGAAGATCAGCCCCGACGACAAGATTGTTCGCCGGAAGGGTCGTCTGTACGTTATCAACAAATTTAAGCCAAAGCATAAGCAGAGGCAGGGCTAGCCATGAAAAGTGAAATAAGAAATATGAAATATGAATGGGCTGCAGCTCTTCACATTTCATCTATCACTTTTCAGATTTCAGCGACTGGAAGGAGCTTTTAATGGCAGCACGAATTTCCGGTGTTACTATTCCTGCTGAAAAGCAGATCTGGGTCGCTCTGACCTACGTGTACGGTATCGGTCCTAAGACCGCTGACGACATCTTGGCAGCTGCCAAAGTCGAACGCACCGTCCGCACTAAAGACCTGACTGACGCCGAAATCGGCCGGATTCAGGAATACATCAACGAACAACTGACCGTCGAAGGTGAACTGCAGCGTATTGTCAACGGCAACATCAAGCGGCTGAAGGACATCAACGCATACCGTGGCTTGCGTCACAAAGCAAACCTGCCTTCTCGTGGACAGCGCACCAAAACCAACGCCCGCACCCGTCGCGGCCGCAAAGTCACAGTCGGTGGTACTGCGAAGAAAGTAGCGTCTAAGACCTAGGATTCAATATGGCAGATACACCTACTACAACTACCCCAAAAAAGAAGAAAGCTAAGCGAAGCGTCGCTGCTGGTCAGCTGCACATCCAGGCTACCTTCAACAACACTATCGTCACGTTTACCGACGCTCAAGGCGGCGCACTGGCTGCCAGTAGCGCTGGTGCCTGCGGCTTCCGCGGCTCAAAGAAGGGCACCGCCTACGCTGCGCAAGTTGCCGCAGAAAAAGCTGGCAACATCGCCAAGCAGCAGTACGGCCTTAGCAAAGTCACCGTATTCATCAAAGGCGTCGGCCTCGGCCGTGACGCGGCTGTCCGTGCCCTGCAGGGCCTCGGCATCGGCGTCGAAAGCATTACTGACGTAACCGGCGTGCCACATGGTGGCGTTCGCCCTAAGAAAGCACGGAGGGTCTAGGCAATGGCTAGAGATACTCATTCCATCGTTAAGATGTCGCGCCGCGAAGGCTACGCCCTGCACCCCAAGGCACACAAGGCGCTTGCAAAGCGCACGTCAATGCCTGGTCAGAGCGCAAACGCTCGCATGCGCAACAAACCAAGTCAGTACAGCCTGCAACTTCGCGAAAAGCAGAAGGTCAAGCGCTTGTACGGCCTGCTCGAAAAGCAGTTCAGTAACCTCATGGCAGAAGCCAGCCGCACACCTGGCCAATCTGGTGCAGTCCTGCTCCAGTACCTGGAGCGCCGCCTGGACAATGCAGTCTACCGCGCTGGGTTCGCTCCAAGCCGACGTGCTGCTCGCCAGCTGGTGACCCATGGCCACTTCGTACTGAACGGCCGCCGTGTCGACATCCCATCCATCCGCCTCAAGGCTGGTGACGAATTTACTATCCGTGAGCACAGCAAAAACAGTGAATACTTCAAGAAGCTTGACGACATCTCTCCAGCGCCTTCCACCATACCTGGCTGGGTCACCGTTGACCGCAAGAAGCTCACTGTCAAAGTAACCAATCTGCCTGTTCGTGACGACGCCGAACCGGAAATCAATGAACAGCTAATCGTCGAATACTACTCACGTTAAGGGAAGGAACTAGAAGAAACTATGTCAAAAATGATTCACACTCCAGGTCTCGTAGCTGTCGACGATCATAGTGCAACCAGCGCCACCTTTAGCGTCGAACCGCTGCAGAGCGGTTACGGTATGACGCTGGGCAACAGCCTCCGCCGCGTGCTGCTGAGCAGTATCGCCGGTGCCGCTGTAACCAGCTTCAAGATAGAGGGTGTTACGCACGAATTCACCGCCGTCAAGGGCGTTAAAGAAGACGTTGTGGCCGTAATGCTCAACCTCAAGCGCCTGCGCTTCCGTGTTTACGGCGACGACGCTCAGACCGTCCGCATCGTTAAAAAGGGCAAGGGCGTCGTAACCGGCAAAGACATCCAGGTCAACGCCGACATCGAAGTCGTCAACCCAGACCAAGTCATCGCTACTATCGATGACGACAAAGCTACGCTGACCATCGACCTCGTCGTCGAAACCGGCCGCGGCTACCGCACCATCGAAGAAAGCACCGTGAAGAAGGGAAGCGACTTCGTTGCCCTCGACGCTATCTTCAGCCCAGTGCTGCGCGTACGTTACAAGGTTGAAAAGACTCGCGTCGGTCAGGTTACTGACCTCGACCGCCTGAGCCTGACTGTCGACACCGACGGTACTATTACCCCACGCGATGCTTTTGAAGAAGCTGCTGCTATCTTGGTCAACCAATACACTGCTTTGGCTGGCAAGACCCGCGTTGTCGCTGGCGAACCGACACTCGGGAGTGCTAGCGCTGACGGTGGCGAACGCCTGGAAGGTGCAGAAGAAGGTTCACCACTGAACACGTCTATCGAAGACCTCAACCTGACCGCCCGCACCACCAACGCACTCATCAACAACGACATCCACACCATCCAGGACCTGTTCGCACTCAGCGACGCTGAACTGCGCGACCTGAAGGGCTTCGGCAGCAAGGCGCTCGACGAAGTCAAGGATAAGCTGGCGGAACTGGAGCTCTAAGATGCATCGACACGGATACCAAGGAACGAAGTTCCACCGCGAACGCGACCAGCGTGAGGCGCTCATTCAGAGTCTTGCCGAAGCGCTCATCATTCACGGTTCTATAGAAACAACCCTGCCGAAGGCCAAGGCTGTCGTACCATATGTCGAAAAGCTGATAACCAAGGCAAAGAAGGGCGACCTGCACAATCGTCGCCAGGTCATTGCAGCCCTGCAGACGCTTTCAAGCGCGCACAAGCTGGTCGACGACATCGCACCGAAGCTTGGCGGCCGCACCAGTGGTCACCTGCGCGTCGAACACTTAGCTAACCGCCGGGGCGACAACGCCGAAATGGCACGCGTCAGCTTTGTCGACGACCTGAAGGAAGCTCCAGTTGCTAAGGCAGCTGCAAAGCCGGCCGAAAAAGCAACCGCGGCAAAGGAGACTAAATAATGAAGACTTACTCAGCTAAGCCAGCCGACGTTACTCGCGCTTGGTACATTCTGGACGCGAGCGAAGCACCACTCGGCCGTGTTGCTACCAAAGCAGCAGTCCTGCTGACCGGCAAAGAAAAGCCTATGTTCACGCAGCACATTGACTGCGGCGACAATGTCATCATCATTAACGCGGGCAACCTTGTCGTTACCGGCAATAAGCTCGAAGACAAGATGTACTACCGCCACAGCGGTTACCCAGGCGGTCTTCGTGAAGACACCCTGAAAGATGTCGTCGCAAAAGATGCCAGCCGTGCTATATACGAAGCGGTCCGCGGCATGCTGCCAGTCAACAAACTGCGCGATGCACGCCTCGCTAGGCTCAAGATTTACCTCGACGACCAGCACAAGCACGAAGCCCAGAAGCCAGAAACTCTGAGCCTGAAGAAAGGTACCAAATAATTATGGCAGCTACACAACAGTACTACTACGCACTCGGCCGCCGCAAAAGCGCTACCGCACGGGTTCGCCTGACGCCAAAGGGCAAGGGCAATATCGTGGTTAATGGCAAGCCTGCTGGCGACTACCTCGCCGATAGCAAAGCGTTGCTGGCCGACCTGCAGAAGCCATTCGCGACGCTTGAAATCCCCGCTACCGACTACGACGTATCTGTCGTTGTCAGCGGTGGTGGTCACGCCGGCCAGGTCGAGGCTATCCGCCTCGGCATCGCCAAGGCCCTGACCGAGCTGAACGGTGACTACAAGGGTACGCTCAAGCGTGCCGACCTGCTCAGCCGCGACCCACGCGAGCGCGAACGTAAGAAGTTCGGTCTCAAGGGTGCACGTAAGCAGCGCCAATTCACGAAGCGTTAAGGCAAATGAGAGGGGAATATCCCCTCTCATCGCGCGGGGCTTTGGCAAAGCCAAAGTCTCCGGCTGCTCTCCCCTGGGCTGCATCCCGGGAATGGAAAACCCTCGAGAAATCGAGGGTTTTTGTTTTGCAAACAAAACCGTTGCTCCTCTTTCTTCCCAAATTCCTACGGAATTTGTTCGCGAGCTAGTTAGTTGGTGTACGACTGTAGGTATGATTTCTATGCAATATCATGAAAAGTATAGTATTGCATAATATACATTCATATTTATAGTCATGTGATTGTTCTCACATATGCTAAAAATGTACTGTTCGCATCTATACATGTATTGGCTCGTCATGCTACACTAAAGCGTAAGCAAGATATGTCATAAGTGATATTCGCCCGTAACCCCACCAGTTACCAGAAACAAAAATTTCGTCAAAAACGGAAGTCTGCTGGAGACACAATCGTTGAAGTATTGATTGCTATCGCGGTCATATCGTTCGTGCTAGCCGGAGCGTACTCTATAAGCATTCGCTCGACCGGCGGCGTACGGGATGCACAGGAACACAGCGAGGCACTCAAAGTTGCCTCCACTCAGGTAGAATGGTTGCGCGGTCACAATGGGTTGCCAAACGACGGGTCTACTTGCTACAACCAAGGCGGTGATCCTACCAATGGCGCCGCCAATGCTTGTAACTATAATACTAGCGGAAACTCGGGCTGCGATACCGGTACGGAAACCTACTGCTACCATGTTGTCATAACTGCCGAAACAGCACCGTATAACCCACTTACCGATAAATACATATCGACCACCTACACCGTAACGGTCACCTGGGAATCTGTAACCGGCCGTCAGGCAACGTCTGAGCTCTACTACCGCCTGCCCGTACTAAATGCTTCATACGTCCCCCCCCCCATCCCACCGTCTCCACCAGGTCCTCCAGGCCCGGTTCCTGTGGTGATTGCACAGATAGACGTCGGCAACTACCACGTCTGCGCCAACTCGCAAGCGGGCGGCGGATATTGCTGGGGCAAGAACAACTTCGGAGCCCTGGGAGATGGTACTAACAACAATAGCCACGCGCCGAACCAAGTGAATGACACAGGAGTTTTAGCGGGTAAAAAGATTGTTGGAACATCAGCGGGCTACAACCACACCTGTGTCGTAGATGATACTGGTAAGGTTTACTGTTGGGGCTACAACAGCCAAGGTCAGCTCGGCAACGGCGCCAGCGGCACTACGAACAACCCATTCCCGACCGCAGTCGTTACGGCCGGCCCGATGAGTGGCGAGGTTATAGTAAAAGTAAACGGCGGCGACTCGCATACCTGTGCGCTTTCACAGGACGGTGACATATATTGTTGGGGCGGCAATATCTACGGCCAGTTAGGAAACAACAGCACGGCGAGCGCCTTCACCCCAGTTAAGGTCAGTAATATTGGGCCCAGTAATGGTAAGGTCATGGTCGACATCAGTGCTGGCTACCAACACACTTGTGGCCTAGCAAGTGACGGTACGGCGTACTGCTGGGGTTTTAACGGTCATGGTCAGCTCGGCAGTGGCAACAACACCGACAGCTCCGTACCGGTAGCGGTTGCGACGGGGCTTAAGTTTAAACAGATAAGCGCTGGTGACGAACATACCTGTGCGGTCACGCTTGCCGGCGTACTATACTGCTGGGGCTACAACATAAATGGCCAGGTCGGTAACGGCACGATGGTTGACACCAACTCACCAGTTGCCGTAGACACCAGTGGCGTACTGGGCGGCAAAAACATCGCTCGTGTCGCTGCCGGGTACCGACACACCTGTGCCATAGGAGACGGAGACATATACTGCTGGGGTAACAACGACGCCGGGCAGCTGGGCGACAACAACTACCCGGTCGATAGTAACGTCCCCTCGCTCGTCACATTCCCCTGATTATTGACTGCACCGATAGCGCACAGTAAGCTAAGGTAGTAGCCCATCAGACTCATAGGCGTCATCAAAGCAGCAGGGAAAGTGAGGTTATTTTGAAAATACTAAGCATTTATGAAGAGCATGTCACGCCGGGCCAGCTTGAGTTCGATAGCCCAGCCCTTCCTTACGATATGTCGCCAGAAGCGATTCGGGAAAGAACGGCTGTTGCTGAGGCGGCTTTGCGGAGGGCGCTGGGGGAGCCCGGTCTAGCAAGAGAAATAATTGACCAAGCTAGCAGGGTAGCACTGGACCGATATGCGGCGGAACGGGGCATGACCCCAAATGAAGTACGAGAAGAATACATACAGGCTTGTGGCACGCACTAAACCATGCGGCGGAAACATCCGGAAGCTAAACTGCAGCTAAAGAAAGCCGCGTTAGTAGAGAGAACTGCGAAAGCTCTGCAGGTTTCAGAAGGTGAAGCCGCGGAACTTCTGCGCACGCCCCGGCAGCAAAGCGCCCGGTTGCGCAAAGGCGTAAAGCCGGCATTCCTTGGCGCCGAATTCCTATGGGCGCCAGGTGGCTACGAGCTGGCGAAGCCCGTCGCAGAAGTTCGGGACGAGCTACAAGTTTTGGACGGGTCAGTGTACATACAGAACGCAGCGAGTTGGCTGCCGGTGCTCGTGCTCGACCCGCAGCCCACCGATGTTATTTTGGATGTTTGTGCAGCACCGGGTGGTAAAACCAGCCATTTACGTGACATGGCCGGCCCAAAAACAGAAATATGGGCGAACGATAACTCTCGCGCACGGCTCGCAAAACTTCAGGCCAACATGCGTCAGCTTGGCGCCCACGTAAATGAATATACGTTGTTTGATGCGACTCAGCTCTCACGCAAACTTGATGGCATGCAGTTTACGAAAATACTCCTCGACGCACCATGCAGCGGTGAAGGCATGATGCAGCTCGACCGCGACAAAGACTTCGACTCGTGGTCGGTTGCTCACATAAAACGCCTGCAGCAGCTCCAAAAGCGCATCCTGGCCCAGGCTTGGCGTTTACTTGCCCCTGGTGGCACATTGGTCTACAGCACATGCACTATGGCGCCCGAAGAAGACGAAGCGGTCGTAGATTATCTTTTGCGCACCAACGAAGATGCTACTATCGAACCTATCGGCATTTCACTCCCCAATCAAGTACCGACTGTCGCCGAATGGAACAACAAGCAGTTCAAGCCCGCGCTCTCAAACTGCCTCCGCCTAAAGCCCAGCGAGCAAATCGAAGCCTTCTTCGTCTGCAAGCTCCACAAACAGCCCTAATTCGTGCACTGTCATCCCCGCGCAGGCGGGGATCCATCTTCTTAGCGTTTCGTCATTCCGAACTTGATTCGGAATCTCCCTCGAATGCACAAAGATCCTGAATCGAGTTCAAGATGACGGAGGATGGATCACCGCCGGAGTTTACTCTCGGCTTGGATGGGGGCGGGGATGACAGTGCAGAGAGGAAAGTTGCGTCTGCTTGACAGAGGGTGTATATTAGTACACATGTCAAGCATGACACAGAATAACTATTGGTTTTACTTTACCAACGCCCGTGTGGCGGTTTGTTCTGTGCGCTCAAGCTAAACTACATTGAACCCAGAGAAGAAACCGCCACTAACCGGCGGTTTTTAAATACTAAATGTTAAGTAATTAGGAATCATCATGGAAGCTCTAGATAATAATCAGACAGACAATGCACCTGAGGCAGTAACACGCCAAGAGGGAATTAGTGCTAGCGAAGCGGCGATAATTGCCGCACGAGCCATGGCAAGACGTCACAGTGCAGACCCATGGCAGCGTGCCATACAAGGCATGCTCGATGACGGGCATCTGTAGTAGTAATCTTCTTTTAAAGTTTTATGAGACAACTCAATAGCAATCAGAGCGTATCTTGGTATAGCCGCACAAACCGTGGCGGCTTGTTCTGTGTGTCTAGAATTACATAACTAATCCAGAACTATTGATCAGTCCGTCACGAACGAAACGTGACGGACTTTTTAATTTTGAGAGGATTTTTACATGACAACTGCACACGAAAAGATGCATTTACCTGGGCGTTTGCGCTCACAACTACTCCAAGACCGACCCGCTTTCGTGGAGTCGGTCGGCAAAGAAGACATAGCGACCCTGGCAGACGTTATGACGGCGCCAGACGGCAAAGGAACAGTGCTGCGGCTGATTATGGGCGCGACGACCACGATGCCGTTACGGGCTTTAACTTACGCCGACAGCGCGCTGCGTATCGCCAGGTTAATCCCCCACGAACAACTACAGATAGTGCACGCAAACCACTTAGGGGCAGCCGTGAACGGTGTGGATCAGTCAGATGTGCGTGCGACCGCGTTGCAGCTACACGAACAGTTGCAACGACATATCGACCGAAGGTTTGGCGACAGAGTAGGGAGAGTACTTCATGCCAGCGATACGCCGTTTGACCTCGCACCATTTGCACCGCTTGCAGAGCAGGTGTTCACCCGGGGCGGCAAATTTGTGGCAGAGTTAGTTAGAAAGCAACCTAAGCACAAAGGAGATCCGATCCGCTACACCAGCGCCCACTTTGCGTTTCAAGATACCAGCGAGCTCGAGCTTGCGGCGTTCAGTATAAGCGCACCAGACCAAATTGCTGCCGAACGAATCGTCAGCATCGGCTGCGGGCAAGAGCGCAACTTCTACTTGGCACGGATGGCTATGCGCGGCATGGCAGATGGTAGTGGTCTTACACCACTTATGGTCGACAGCGCCCAGATATTCACCAGGCACCAGACACCACCGTACTTTGTGGCCCATGGTGGTGAGCCGGCATTAACAGAGGCGACACTCGAGACGCTAGATGTCGATACAGTTCGCGACCCATCTGCACGCCGCGAACTAGCCCATTTCGTTGAACTAACTGAACTTGAAGAGGAAGAATAACCATGCAAAACCAACTTGTAATCTTAGGTGGGATGGGACCGCAAGCCTCACTCCGCCTGCATCAACTACTCCTGGAACTTTCTCGGTCGTTTCACCAGGGCGAGCCCGACGAATACCCGGCTATTCTACACGCCTCTATGCAAGTGCCGGACTTCATAAGCTCTACCAAACGGACCGCAGATGCCGTGCGGGTTATCCGCTCCACCTGCGCGCAACTACCGATGGAAAATGCGTCGGCAATCGGTCTGGCATGCAACACGGCACATTTGCTACTCGACGAGCTGCCGCTGCAAAGCGATAAATTCGTCTCGATGATAGATGCAGTATCGACCGACATAACCGCTTTGGGCGCAGAACGGGTCGGGCTGCTTGCATCTCCACATACACTGCGTACCAAACTGTATGAAAATGCGCTTAAAGCGCATGGCATCGGCGTAGTTTTACCCGCCGAAACAGAGATGGACAAGCTAAACGACATCATTCACGAAGTCATTTCCGGCAAGGAAGCAGCGACATTACGACCGCGGCTGAACAAGCTTGCTAGCGCCCTGGAAGCCCGTGGAGCCGACGCAATATTGCTCGGTTGCACTGAACTGCCGCTGGTCGGGGTAGATACAGACTTACCGGTCATTGATTCGCTTTCGTCTTTAGCAACAGCGATGCTACGCAAAATCAACAGAGACAAGGTATAATGCATACTATGAGTAAACCTGTAATTCTGACTGGCCTTCGGGCAAACAACGACCTGCACATTGGAAACTATTTCGGAGCACTACTGCCGCTGATAGATATGGCGAAAACTCGGGCCGATGAGTTCGAGGTGAATTTGTTCGTACCAGATCTGCACAGCTTCACGACTCCCATCGACCACTCGCTGCTTCAAGCGCAGATTCTGCACAATCTACGGCTTTTCGTTGCAGCCGGTTTGCCACTCGACCACCCGAACATACACATTTACCGCCAGAGCTACATCCCAGCTCACTCCGAACTCACCTGGATTCTCGATTGCTTCACCGGCTTCGGCGAAATGTCCCGTATGACCCAGTTCAAAGACAAATCGGCCAAGCTCAACGAAGACCGCATAAGCGTAGGCCTGTTTAACTACCCGGTACTGATGGCCGCAGATATCCTGCTATACAATTCCAGCTATGTGCCGGTCGGCGAAGACCAGACCCAACATCTAGAGTTTGCCCGCGATATTGCTACTCGTCTGAACAACCAGTTCGGTGAGCTATTTGTGGTGCCGGAAGAAGTCAAGAAGCAGCATGAATTCTTCGGGAAGGACCAGGGGCTACGAATTAAAGACCTGCAAGACCCGACGAAGAAGATGAGTAAGAGTGATGAATCGGGCAAGGGCATAATTTTCCTTGGTGACTCTCCGGAAGAGGCTGCAAAAAAGATTAAGAGCGCAACAACAGATAGCCTTGGCAAGATTGACCCGAGCGCACAGGACCAGCCGGGCATACGAAACCTGCTGCAAATACTTGCGCTGCTTAGCAACCGGCCCTATGCCGATGTCGTTGCCGACTACGTAGGCCAGGAGCAATATGGCCCGCTCAAGACTACCGTCGCCGAAGCCGTCAATGCGTTCCTCGCCGATTTCCAGCAGCGCTTGAGCCAGGTCGACGAAGTCGCACTCATGGCCAAGCTAGAATCCGACGAAAAGCAGATGAACGAAATTGCTGGCGCCACGCTCCTGCGAGTCCAAAAAGCCGTTGGCCTGAGGTCGTAACGGTGAAACAAGTCCCATTCTACCCGAACCACGAAGGGGGTATGCGTTGCATGCTAGCCGTATATGCCTCTGTGCTGGATTACTTTTTGGGGCAAAAACCGACTTGGGGCGAGTTGGAAACATTGTCTGGGTTCGACGTAAGCGGGAACCGTGCCGTCTGGACAGTCGAGCCCCTGCCCAAAATGGCTCGGCTAGGGCTCGACATCCGCATGATTGAACCGTTCAACTACCCAAGGTTCCTAGACAAAGGGGAATCGTACCTGAGCACGCTCTATAGCGAAGAGGAAATAGCGTGGTATTACGAACACTCTACCATCCAGAGTATGCGCGACTACATCCCGGAATTCCTGCAAACCATCGCTTACGAATGCCGTCGTGCTACCCTGGCAGACTTGGACAATATGCTCGCAGAAGACCGTCTAGTTTTTTTGAGTGTGAATTCTAAAGTCCTGAATGACGGGCCTGGGTTTTCGTCCCACGCCATTTTAATCCTCTCCAAAGAAGGAGACGAGTACATTGCGCATGACCCCGGCTTGCCACCCCAGCCCTACCGGCGCATAGAAAGCTCAAAACTTTGGGAGGCTATGGGAGGCGATGATAATACGGCAGAGATGACTGGGTTTAAGAAGGCGGCACATGGCTAACATAGAACTAAGCAGGGGAGAGCGGCTGGACCAGCGAGTGGTTAGCCTGCTGCCAACGCTCAGCAGGTCGTTTGCAGTACGGCTGATAGATGACGGCAAAGTCACCATCAACGGCGTAGTTACCACCAAAGCCGGCACCAAAATCCGAATTTCCGACGAAGTAGTTGTAGATTATGACCCAGAGGCATTTACCATACCCGACATTGAACTGCCTATTTTGTACGAAGACGACGACTGCGTGGTAATAGTAAAGCCAGTCGGGTTACTAACACACAGTAAAGGCGCTTTTAACCCCGAACCGAGTGTCGCCACCTGGCTCCACGGCCGCATAAAAGACGAAGTTTTACTCGACCAAGATAAGAATTCGCTGAACAACCGTGCCGGCATAGTTCACCGCCTAGACCGCGGTACATCTGGTGTGATGATATGTGCCAAGACGCCGAAAGCACTCGCCTGGCTGCAAAAGCAGTTCGCCCAGCGCAAGACCAAGAAAACGTACGCCGCCGTAGTAACAGGTCATTTGAATCCGCCCGAAGCAGTCATAGACATGCCCATAGAGCGCAATCCGCGTGCTCCGGCTACATTTCGTGTCGGCGCGCAAGGCAAAAGCGCCGTCACGCATTACAAAGTCGTTGCGCAGAACGACAAACATTCGCTACTCGAACTCAAGCCGACCACCGGCCGCACCCACCAATTGCGCGTCCACCTGAGCCACCTTGGCCACCCGATAGTTGGCGACCACATGTACGGCGGTGAGCCTGCCGACAGACTATTCTTGCATGCCGAAGAGCTAGAAATAACCATTCCCGCAAACAGTGAGCGTAAAGTCTTTCGAGCTCCCATCCCCCCTGAATTCCAGGAGCTTATCCAGTGACCGCAAAAGCTTCAACTCCTGTCATCCTGAACTTGTTTCAGGACCCATACGGTAGCACGGACGCTCATATGAACGCATGGGTGCTGAAACAAGTTCAGCATGACAACGAGGTGAGTCATGTTCGATGAACTGCTCCTGAGCAAGGATGCGAGAACATCGCTACAGGCATTTCTGGACAAGCCCGCACATGCGGTACTGCTGACAGGGCAGCGGGGAATAGGCCTCAGCACCATCGCGAACGTGCTCGCCAAAGAACTGCTTGGCAGCAAAAACCTCGAGAATGAGCAGTACTTCCGACTTCTGGCACCAGAAAAGGGAACCATACCCATAGAATCCGTTCGTGGGCTGCAAAGCTTCTTCGCACTGACGGTGCCCGGCAATGCGGTGGTAAAACGCGTCGTAGTACTAGACGACGCCGACACGCTTTCTACCGAAGCTCAGAACGCACTTCTAAAAACGCTCGAAGAACCACCGCAGGGCAGTGTCCTCGTGCTAGTCTCACATGATTCGAAACGCCTGCTCGCTACCATCCGTTCACGGACAACCGAGTTGGCCGTAACAACGCCAAGCAAGCGGCAAATCGCTGACTGGTTCGTCGTAAAAGGCTACGCGCCGACAGATATAGAACGCGCCCACTTGATGACCGAAGGCTCAATCCGCCAAATGGAAGCAATACTAAGCGGTGAAAGCAACGCCGATATAGATACGGTGCGAGCCGTCCTAGCCGGCAACACCTACGACCGGTTGCTGCATATCGACGCCATGGCCAAAGACAAAGAGGCTGCTAACGCCTTTGTCGATAACCTGGTTCGTGTCGCCACCGTAAGCCTGGAACGAGCCGCCGCCCAAAACCCAGCCACTTTACCTCGCTGGCAGGCCGTATTGCAAGCGGGAGTAACCGCTCAGGATGCCCTCGAGAAAAACGGCAACACCAAACTCGTCCTCACCGACCTGATGCTATCGCTGTAGATGCCGGACTGGCGGGGCACTAGATATTGTAGGCAAACTGCGATTTGCGCGCTTCGGTGAGCGGAACCGGCGATACATCGGTCAGCATCTGCTCTACTTGCTTCGTTTCGCTATCGTTAAAAGTCCTCAGACTTGCTTTGCCCGAGAAGCTGTAGTTGGTCTGGGTAATCTCTGCCACTAGGGTATAGCCATCTATCCCGTAGGCCTTGAACTTCCGCTCGCCAAGCCCTGCCTGTGTGAAGGAGCAGTCGGTAATCTGCCCGTCCGTGGCGCTACACATCTTACCATCTTTAACATTGTTCAAAAAGTCGACGATGGACGCTTCGGGTCCATCGTCACCCGTGCTTATTACCGAGCGCGGTGACACCTGATAATAAAATCCCTTCAAAATCGCCTGCACGTAGTAGGCGTCTTGCCAGGTGCTGTAGGTTGTGAACCTATTGTGGTAGGTCATGCCGCCCGCAGTGGCCGTATGCTCAGTCCTGGGTAAATATACTGGGTCGCGTGATGCGTCGAGCCGTGCCTGAACCTGCTGCTCTGTAGGGTTCCGTAAGAAAGCAGGCTTCCAGGGCGCCGGAAAAAGATATAGGTAAATGCCAAGCACCACTAGTCCGATACCGACTGCGGTTGCGATGATGACGGGCTTCTTCACGGACTTTATTATATCGTATGATGCCTTTGCCTTCAGTTTAGCAAGCAAGTCCCCAGTAGGGTTCAGTCAACTAACCCGGAACAAGCGTAAACCGCAAGTATTCGGTGGGGCTGGTAAATAACTCCGGTTGGTTGGCCCTTGCCATCCATTCCCGGCAGAAATCCTCCAGCCGGCGGGTC
>JBDHUJ010000018.1:0-33393 GCA_039809105.1 Saccharimonadales bacterium (SeqCode) | reverse complement strand
CCAGCCAGCACTTTTTATTCCCAGGAATATCTGGTAGTTTTGACATTGGAACATCTCCTCTGTACTTGTTAGGTTTGCACTTACAAGTTTACGGGATGTTCCGTTTTAGTTTAGTGAACCCTGCCGCAACCCCCGTATCCACCGCCGTTGCATCATGATATACTAGCAACCATAAGCATTATCAAAGGAACGTAAACAAAGGCTTTACCATGGCAAAATTACTCCTCGTCGAAGACGACAACAATCTGCGTGAAATTTACCAGGCCCGGCTGATGGCCGAAGGCTACGACATCGTTGCCGCCCAAGATGGCGAAGAAGCCCTGGTAATGGCCAAAAAAGAAAAGCCGGACCTTATAATCTCCGACGTCATGATGCCGCGCATTTCGGGCTTCGAGATGCTCGACATTTTGCGTAACACCGAAGGCCTGCGCGATACCAAAATCATCATGCTGACCGCGCTCAGCCAGAACGAAGACCAGAACCGCGCCGACAAGCTCGGTGCCGACAAGTACCTTGTAAAGTCGCAGGTCACCCTGGAGGATATCGTCAAAAGCGCCAAACAGCTACTGGGCGAAACTGTCGATGCCGCCACGCCACCCACCGCTAGTGCCGAACCATCGTCAGAACCGGCTGCCAAACCAGCCAGCACTGTCGCCGAGATTCCTGTCGCTGTCGAACCGGCAGCGACGCCTGCACCAGCACCAGTAGCCGCAGTCGCATCCGCGTCTGAACCGGCCGCACCCGTGGCCGCACCGGAACCGGCAACACCAGCCCCCGAACCGGCCGTGCCAACCGTTGCCACTCCACCTGCACCAGCAGCACCAGTTGCCACTCCCGACCCGGTAGCACCGGCTCCGGAACCGGTCGCAGACCCCGCACCAGCAGTCGCCACGCCGCCAGCACCGGCTGAGCCTGTTGTCGTGCCAGCCCCAGAGCCCGAACCCGAACCGGAACCCGCCCCAACGCCTGCACCGGCACCAGCTCCGGAACCCACGCCTGAGGCAGAGGCAGAGCCCGCCGCCGAACCGGCCGTGCCGTCTCCGGCCATAGAAGCCGCCGCAACCACACCGGCAGTCGAACCGGCCGCACCAGCCAGCGTCGTCGAACCAGCGCCGGCAGACGAGTCGGAAGCGGCCGAAGCCGATACCTTTTCGCAGAGCCTGGCCGCCGAAGAAAAGGCCATAGAAGAACAGATTCAAAGTTTTGAAAAAGAACCAGGCGTCGACCCGGTAGAAGCCACCCCGCAGACAACCAGCGAAGCCGCGGCCGAAGCCAACGACACCGCCGTTCTGGAAAACGCCGTCGAAGAACTCAACAGTCCGGAACCCGCTCCCGAACCAGCTTTGCCGCCGTCGCAAAAAACGCCCGAAGAAACTCCGGCAGCTCCTGCACCGGCCGTCATTGCCGAACCCGCCCCCCAGCAAGAACCGGCACCAGCCCCTGAACCGGCTGCACCAGCAGCAAGCACCGCCCCCGAAGTTCCCGCTGCTCCGGCCACACCGCCGGCAGCCACACCCAGCCCGTCTGCTACCACCGCCGCCAGTGCACCAGCCAGCGAAAACGTTACCGTAGCCGGCAAAAAGGTTATCAAGCCGCTAAACGACAATCTCAGCAGTGGGCCGAAGCTCGAAGAGCTCCTCGCCAAAGAAGCCGCCAATACGCCTGCAGCACCGCCAGCTCCCGTCGTCGGCAACGGCGGCCCCAACACCCCGCCCCCAGCACAACCCGGCGCCCACAACGGCCTCGACCCCACCGTCGTTACTTTGTAACCAGGGCTAAGTAAGTAGGGCAAAGGGCAAAGTTTGCCCACCTGCTCTTGTAGGCTCAAGGCAACACTAACGTCCGGGGTTGCGCAGCGGGAAGCAGACACTAAGAGCTAACTTTGCCCTTTGCCCTCAGCCCTTCGCCCTATAAGATGTAACCATGCGTCTAAACAAATACATCGCCGCCAGCACCGAACTCTCCCGCCGCGCCGCCGACGACGCCATAGCGGCTGGTCGCGTACTAGTAAACGGCCAAGCACCGCAAGTCGGCCAAGATATCGGCGACAACGACCAGGTAACCCTTGACGACCGGCGTATTACACCCGCCGTCAAGACCATAACCATTATGCTCAACAAGCCACCCGGCATCGTCGTCAGCCGCGACGGGCAGGGCGCCGAAACCATCTACGACTTGCTACCGCCCGAATACCAGCGGCTGAACCCCGTGGGGCGGCTCGACAAATATTCTTCAGGCCTGCTACTCCTGACCAACGACGGCCAGCTCGCCCAAGAGCTCACACACCCCAGCAATCAAAAGGTAAAAATCTACGAGGTATTCCTCGACAAGCCATTGCAGCCATTGCACCGGCAGATGATAAGCGACCACGGCCTAACCCTAGAAGACGGCGTCAGCAAACTGCAGCTCGACCGCATGAAAGAAGGCGACGACATAGCCTGGCAAGTCACCATGCACGAGGGCCGCAACCGCCAAATCCGCCGCACTTTCGTTGCCCTCGGCTACCGCGTCACCCATCTCCATCGCACCCACTTCGGCCCGTACACCCTCGACAACCTCCCAAAAGGCAGTCTCGCAAAATTAAGCTAGCGCCAATTCGGCTTGAATCCAGCGATGGTCGGAGGGGCCGCGCCGCCCGGCCGTAAAAGAAACCGTACGCAGCGCCGGGCCATGCAATATATGGTCGAGTTGTATGTAGGGAAGGCCGCCGGGGCCGTACATGGTCGGCGTGTGCCGCGGGTCGGCATCCTGCAACCGTCCTTCTTGCTCCAATACTTCCAGGATGGGGTCGCGGACCTGGCTGGCAAGCCGCGGGCCATAGTAGGGCACGAACCGTGAATGCAGCAAACGCTGCGCGGGCCAGGTCCGCAGCGCCCGGGCACGCCAGTCACAGCGATGCGGCGCATTCAGGTCGCCAGCCAGTAAAACGGCATCGGAAGAGGCCTGCTCGCGGTAGGGCAGGTATGCCTGCGTATGCTCCATGCGAGTAAATGGCGAGCGGCTGTCGAAGTGCGCGGCCGTAGCGTGCACGGCTTCTCCTTCGTGCTTTACCGTAAGATACAACGCATTCCGGGTGGCCAAACGAAGGGGCTCACTTGCAAGTACCGGCATGCGGCTCAACACAGCCAGATTCTGCTTGAGTTCCGGATACCGTGGTGTCGGCACCGCGTCCTCGTACAACGTCCAATACGTTTCGAAACCCTCCCGTACGGCAAACTCGTATACGGACGCAAGCGATTCACCGATGGGTGTTGCACGCCCAGTACGGGTATCTATTTCGCGAAACGCGTCGCACAGCACAATCACGCCCACCGTTTCGGCTGCGGCGCGGCGCAGCTCTTCAAAGATACCGGGCCGCTGGTCTTCCCAACCAAGCTTCTCCTGCATGTTCCAGGTCGTAACGGTAAACGTCTCCATAGTCCACCTAGTTATACCACAGTTTCTTCCGTTTTCGCTGTCTACAGCTCATCAGCACGGTTTTCCCTGTGCGCCAGTGTATTCGTGGAACGGTATGGGAAGGCTACTGGCGGGACGATGACGGGGCGGGATGTCTGGTAGTACCAGGCAGGGTGCGCCCGAAGCGTCGTGTCAACCGGCTTTCGCCATCCCCGGAGGGTCACGCCATTGTGGCCCTCCTTCGTCCTCTTGGCGCGTGCTGCACGTGTCATCCTGACACGGCCGGCGGCTTCACGCCTCTCAGCGCGAACGACGCGGTTGCGGCACAAGCGACCACATGCGCCAGTAGTACTCCAGCCATGTGACAGCTCCCAAAATCGCCACATTTCTGGCAACGCTAGTAGGACTAGCCATCCTGTTCACCTCCTCTCGGTGAGTAGTGGTAAGCCTTTTAGGCTCGGTAGCCACACAATCACACAGTGCGATTGTATGCGAACATATGAATACAGGTTGTAGTTTTTTTGGGGTGCGCTAGGCAATAAGGACGTTCATCGAACCGGTAAACCAGCTCAATGAGCGCATTGTACAACCGTTCCATAAACTCCGCAATCCTGCAAACGCCTCGGAGCCTGAAGACGAGCGCTGTCATCTCGAGCGTAGTCGAGAGATCTTCCTTTTAAGACCAGAATCTGGAAGATTTCTCCATTACAGTAGTAGATTCACGAAATACCGCTGCCTCGGCGGTTGGCATAACATCACGTCTTAACGTAGAGAAGTTACCAAGTGACCGAGGGTATTTTAGCGCATCTTCGTCACCGTATTCGTGCTTTAACCGCCTAGCGATATTCGCTTGCTGCATCGGCATGGGTGCGCGGATGGCACGGTCGATTTTGTAGGTTCCTGGCAAAAGTGCTACTACTGGTATACCGTCGCCATCTAGCTGGCCCCGCGAAAAGGTAATGCTGTTACCCCGTACGTTAGGTACGAAAGCCTGCTCCTCAATCATCCGAGCCAACCGCACCGCCCGGTCACCAAGCGCAGCCTGCACCTCTGGGGTTTGCAGCTGCGTCACCGTATTGCTGAGGCTGTTCTCTGTAAAGCCACTTGTGTTCATATTTACATTATAGCATAAAAAGTCAAATTTGTAAATATTCTACCTCTGTTGCGAGGCACTTGAGCCGGTAGGATTTTACTGCAGGTTCGAACTGGAGTCGGCAGCTGCAGCTGGGGTCTCGGTAGGAGGGCGGTCGTCTAAATGTTCGACCGTAAAACCCAGCTCCGTTGCAGCGCTGGCAATCAATGCCTTCAGTTCTGCTTGGGTCAGTTCAGCACGAGGAGTTTCTGGGCCAGGGCTATTCATAAACACATTCAACCTTGCTTCGTTACTTTTGTCAAACTACAGCTTCTGCGCATTATAAAGGGTGAATGTAAATAGTAGAATTGTTTTTCTATTTTGTCAATTGCGCTACCTCTGTTATAATATCAGGGAAATGAGTAAGAAATTACCGATTGTGGCCATCGTGGGCCGGGCGAACGTTGGAAAATCCAGCTTGTTTAACGCCATACTCGACCGGCGGGAAGCCATCGTCGCTAAAGAGGCGGGGACTACCCGCGACAGTATAACGGCGAAGGCAAGCTGGAACGGCCAAGACTTCTGGCTGGTCGACACAGCGGGTATGAAAGACGCAGCCGACGACTTCGAATTCACCATTCAGGAACAGATTACACAGGCGGCAGATAGCGCCGACGTCATATGGGTCGTGGTCGAGGCCGATGTGCCGATTACCGAAGAAGACCGCCGGGTTGCCAAAACAGCCCTCAAAAGCCGCAAGCCGGTATTTCTGGTTATAAATAAGGTCGACAAAGCTCGCGGACAGGACCTCGACGCCTTCCAGCGCCTCGGCATAAAGCCGATTATTCACACTTCCACGACACAGCACCGCGGCATAGGCGAGCTGCTCGACACACTAGTCGAACAGATACCACAAGCCACGTTCAAAGAAGACGACGACCGCCTGCGCATCGCCCTCCTCGGCCGCCCGAACGTCGGCAAAAGCGCGCTGTTCAACGCCCTCGCCAAAAAGCAGCAGGCCATCGTCGCCGATAGGGCAGGGACGACTCGCGACATCAACCGCGCCACCATTCGCTACGAAGGCCAGACCATCGAAATTATGGACACCGCTGGCATCCGCCGCAGCGGCAAGATTGGCGTCGGTATAGAGCACTTTAGCGTCGTGCGCACGCTGTCGGCCATCGAACAGGCAGATGTGTGCATGCTGCTGATGGACGTCAACGAACTAAGCGTCGCCCTCGACCAAAAAATCGCCGGCATGATAAAAGAGTCGGGCAAGGGGCTCATACTCGTCGTTAGCAAATGGGACGATGAAGCCATAGCTAGCGTGGCCAAACGGGCAGAGAAGACGCAGGAAAAACTCGCCGCCAAAGTCGAAGAAATAGAAGCCACCAAGAAAATAAGCAAAAGCGAAAAAATCCGCCGCAGCCGCGCCATAAACTACCAAGAGAACGGTAATGTCGAAAAAGACGCCTACACCCGCAACGCCCTCGCCGCACAGATTACCCGCGAATACGACTTCGTGCCATGGGCGCCATTGGCCTTTACCAGCTCCGTCACCGGCCAGAACGTCACCAAACTGTTCGACCTCGTTTTGCAAATTGCCCAGGCCCGCAAGACCCGTATAACCACTAGCAGCCTGAACAACTGGCTCGGCAGCGTCGTCGCCAGCCACCCGCCAGCCGGACTCAAAAACCGCGCGCCCAAGCTCAACTACATGGTCCAGGAAGACGACAACCCGACCCCAGCCTTCAAAATCTTCGGCAGCCACACCCGCTTCCTGCACTGGAGCTACCGCCGCTACATGGAACGTTCCTTGCGCGAAAAGTACGGCTTCGAGGGCACACCGGTGCAGCTGTGGTTCATCGAAAAACACGAAACACATAAGCACGGCAACAGCCCCACCAAAGCCCCGCGCTCAGACGTCCAGAAGAGCATTATCCGCAAGAAAGCCCCTCGCACCACCAAAACCGGCCAACCGAAAAAGTAGTACGTATACCGTATTACGTATTACGCGGTGCGGCCACTTATACTTGATACGTAATACGGTATACGTAATACTTATGGTATGGCATTATTCCGAAGTCTGCACAAACGCACTGCATTCATCGGAATCTTCGGACTTGTGTTTGCTTGCGTGGGCGTAGCGCTCCTCGTTAGTTCATCCGCGCTGACGCCAACCGCCGGATTCGAAGTGGAGCAGGGAACCGCCACATCGCCCGCGGCTACCGTAGCAGATGCAACCGCCTCTGGCGGCAACGCCGTAAAGTTCGGCGCCAGTTCGGGCAGTCCTTCGGGCGAAGCGATGCCGACAGGTGACCTACCGGGCTGGAAACAGATTTTTGCAGACGACTTTACGACAAACGTCGCGCTCGGTTCGTTCCCCGGTTCAGCCTACTCAAACCGCTGGTTCCCGTACGACGCCGGGTCGAACGACACTTCCGGCTACGGCACCTACAACGCAGCGAAAACAGCCAGCGTCTCTGGCGGCATAGTCGACAACTACCTGCACACCGAAAACGGCGTCCACTACGTGAACGCCATGGTACCGCTCGTTCCCGCGACCGGTTGGGGCCAGCTCTACGGCCGCTACAGCATTCGCCTAAAAGCCGACAATATGTCAGGCTACAAAATGGCCCCACTGCTCTGGACCGACAGCGAAACCTGGAGCGACGGGGAAGTCGACTGGCCGGAAGTGAACGTATTTGCCGCCGACGAGCAAGCCGGCGCCAACGTCTACAAAAACGGCACGTGGGTCAACTACAAGGCCGCTGTCGTACCGACCAGCGGCTGGCACACCTACACGTCGGAATGGAGCCCTGGGCTTTTGACATTCTACGTAGACGGCGCCCAGGTTTTCCAGACCACCCAAAACGTTCCCAGCGTTTCAATGCACTACGTACTGCAGCTGGAAACGTGGATTGGCGCCGGCGCGCCACCCGACAGCAGCTCGGGTCACGTTCAGATAGACTGGTTCACCATGTACTCCAAGCTCTGACACCGCGCCATGATTATGCGCTTATACTTGCTACTTGACCCTTGATACTTGATACTTATTGATATGGCGTTATTCCAAAAGAAGCCCGAGGTAGGCAGCCGCATCAGCTACACGACGTACGGCATGAACAAAATCCTGCTGTTCGTGGGGCTCGGCAACCCTGGCAAAGAGTACGAAGACACCCGGCACAACGCCGGCTTTATAGCGCTGGACGATTTCGCCCGCAAGAACGATTTCGACCCGTGGGTTCACAAAAAAGACCTGCAGTGCGACTACACCTCGGCTACCATCGATGGCGGCCGGGTAATCTTGTGCAAACCAACCACGTTTATGAACCTCAGTGGCGAGGCAGTGCAGGCTATAGCCAATTTTTATAAGATACAGCCCGTTTCCATAGTGGTCGTATATGACGACCTCGATGTCAACTTCGGCCAAGTACGCATGCGTATGGGCGGTAGTGCAGCAGGGCACAACGGCATAAAGTCTATATCTAAAATGCTTAGCACCGAAGACTACGGCCGCGTCCGCATCGGCATCGGCCCAAAAAAGCCCGCGCAGATAGACAGCGCCGACTTCGTCCTCCAAGACTTCAGCAAAGCAGAGCAGGGCGACTTGCCACTGATGACCCAGGAAGTCTCCGCCATCCTCAGCGAATACGCCTACGGCTCTCCCATCACCCCCGAAACCCGCAGCTTCCTAGGCTAGCCGGCCAGCCGCTGACCTTCGTGAAATGCAGTATAGGTATCGAGTAAATCCACTTCGAGCATAGCAAGCTGCGTGCAACGCATGCGCGCAGCTTGAATCTGCTTTTCTGTTGCCCCCGAATCGGCAAGCAGTGCATTTCGTTCATCAAGATGACGCTGTATGGTGACATCCAAAACGCCGAGTGCGTCGGCAATACCTTGTTCGGTAGTGCGAATCGGCGCTGTCCTCACTAGGGCATCGGCTGCCAGCCTACTCAAATCAACCCCCGGTGGAGAGGGGAATTCGGCCAGCTCCCACTCGCTTCGGGTCAGATAGATTTTATTGCCTTGCAGGTCCATATTCTTTCTATATTATAGCACAGTTTGAAATATTTTACAATTCCTGGCAAAATTTATTGCTTCGTACGGCTCCACCGCCGGTGGGCTACGATTTTGACGAGTGAATGCACCAGTTGCCGGTTGCTAAAGTTTTGAAATGCAAATTCGTCTTCTGCGTAGCTCAAGATGTCCCACTTGTCATTCTCGTAATAACCCCGAAGCTCTCCGGGGTGGAAACAATGCTCGCGGTTCGTCCTTGAAGCTCGTTCGGGGTCGACCAGATAGCCACTCACAATGTTCAGGCCTCCTTGGCGCGTCCACCGCTGCATTTGCCCGATTACACCTCGCGCCTGGGGCTTCGACAACTGATGTAACACTTCGTTAGACATAACGACATCGAAGCCTCTCCGCACGGGCAGTTGGCGCACATCGCCGACGGCGAAATGACAGTCTCCGAGCGCATAGTGATTTGCCAACTCAGCAGCCGCACATGCATCCGCTAGCTCGTTGGTCACTCCTAAAACTTCGTGGCCCAAACGCGCCAAATACAAGCTATTGCGACCCCCGCCACAGCCAGCGTCAAGAATCCGGCTCGGAGCTTCAGCGTCCAACCATTCTGCCGCCTCACGAACGAACGGGCTAGGCGGTATTTCAATAGGTAAAGCCATAAGATTGTGATTATTTATTAGTGAGCCAACATAAAAGGCCTGCAGAGGGTGAGAAATGCCAGTGGCACTTCGCAAGGGAACCTTCCGGTGAAAACTTGTTTTCAACAGTGAAGTTCCGGGTGAGATGAGCCAGCGGCTCATCGCAAGGCCATTCGACTGATTCGGAACTTGTTTCGAGTACGTCGATGGCGGGGTCGCAAAATGTGACCGCGGAACGTGACTGGGCACCGCAATTAGGAGTTAAACATAAAAGGCCACCGAGAGGGGGTGGGCACCGCTCGATGGCCTTTTATGGGGTGAACCGAAGTTCACCCCCTCCACCCTTCAACCCACCACGGAAGCGAAGCATCAGCACGTATAACTAAAGATAGTGTGTGCCTCCCACGCCCTCGAAAGGGCACAGGAACCGTTTAGGCTCGCTATAGAACCGGGAGAACGGATTCCGCCGAAGCGGAGTACCAGAACTTCTAGTTAAAGGGGTTAGTATGTTTTAGAACGCATGTTGTCCCGACAGGTCGGGACGGACGCCGGTTAAGAGAGTGGAGGGTAACAACTATCTCGGTGGCACGTTCTAAAACAATCTAACAAATTGGTCCTTCTTCGCCCAAAGGGCTCCAAAGGTGTTAGAATGGGGGATATAAGGTGCGTAAGAGGTGTTCCCACGACTTACAAGTTGCTATTTTAGCAAAAAGATGTTTGTATGTCAATACTTTTTCATAAATTCGCATGAAAGTAAAAAAACTGACAATTAAGGATTCTGCTTATCCTTCGAAGCTCCGGAACATTCCGGCGCCACCGAAGGAGCTGTTTTACCTCGGTGCCGAGCTTGCCGACTGGCTCGGGCGGCCCAAAGTAGCCATCGTCGGCAGCCGCGGCGTAACACCGTACGGCCGGCAGGTCACTCTGCAACTCGCAGGAGAACTAGCAGAGCGGGGTGTCGTCATCATCAGTGGCCTGGCACTGGGCGTGGATGGCATCGCGCACGAAGCCGCACTGGAGGCCGGCGGTACGACCATCGCCGTACTGCCGTGCGGGCTCGACCAGATTTACCCATCCAGCCATACGCAGCTCGCCAAGCGCATTTTGGAGCAGGGCGGTACGCTGATAAGCGAGTACGAGTTCGGCATGCCAGGGCTCAAACAGAACTTCATCGCCCGCAACCGGATAGTCAGCGCGCTTTCGGACGCACTGCTTATAACCGAAGCCGCCGAAAAGAGCGGCACGCTGCACACCGCCCGCTTCGCACTGGAGCAGGGGATAGACGTGCTGGCTGTGCCGGGCAACATCACTAGCCCCACCAGTGTCGGCACGAACAATCTCATCCGCTCCGGTGCGGCCTGCATAACATGCACCGACGACGTCATGCACGCACTGGGCGCCAGCCACCTACCGGCTGAACCGGTCAGGCGGCGGGGCGATACCGCCGAAGAACAAGCCATACTCGACCTCTTGTACGCTGGTGTTAGCGACGGCCACGAGCTGCTAGTCCAAACGCAGCAGCCCGCCGAACAGTTCACGACCACACTCACCATGCTGGAGCTATCCGGCAAAATCCGGCCGCTCGGCAACAACCATTGGGGCCTTAAATAGTTCTTAGTCGGATAGTTCTTAGTTCTTAGAAAAGCCCAGAAGCCACCTCGGACGGACCAGCGTCGCGGTCGCCGTGGCGACTTTTCACAACCTCCGGTCTGCAGTCCGGAAAGGTAGCCCGGCGAGACCACAGCGAAGCCAGTGGTCTCCCGAGCGTAGGGAAACCCACGGGTTTCCCTGTCAGACTATAAGACGCCTACGTGGGAAGTCGCCACTAATGCGGAGTCGTCCTCTGATTTCACACTCATCCCCGTGCACAGATATCCAGTCCAGCACACAGCCAAGAACCGTCCGGGTGTTTCCAGGCTCGTCAGGCCAGCGGGAGCTGGGGTGACAGAACGCGAAGCAAAGGGACAGGCCAGGAAAACTAGAATCAAAGGGTCGGTTCGGCTATACTATACGCAGATAGAGACCGAGCGACCCTGATTGGGTAGTTAAAGGAGTACTATCTTGCAAGAAGATTACGAGACGCGGGCCCGCGTCTCTTTTCTTTATCGAAACAAGTACAACTTATTGCATTTTGAGCAACAACTTTTTATAGTGCATGTATGGCTCCCAGAAAACCAGAAGAAATTGCGCTTTTCGGGGTAGTATCGCCCGCCATCGCCTGCGCAGTACGAGAGGGTGCAGAAGCGGCTGGACTTCCCCTGAGTACGTTCGTAGGCGGCATCATCCGAAGCGCCTTTGAAGATTCGGCCTGCGCTCCTGTTGGCCGGCCCGACTTGCAGGTACCTCCGGTACTCCTTGGCGTCAAAAAATGCCCGGAAGTCCCATCTCCCATACCTGAACCCAATCTGGAGTACGCCACTGCGTCTACACCCGAGCTCCTAGAACTTCTTCACATTGCAGCCATGTCCAGCGCAACTGGCATTACTGCCGAGACACACGCCTTGGCAGGGGAGTTGCGCTTCAGATTCGCAACCCCGACACAACAGCGGGCAATTCTCCGGCGGGGCAGCACTGACCCACAGTAAAATGCTACACTAGGTATATGAAAAAGCTTATATGGCTCGGTATGGCCGTCGGCGGAACGCTCGGCGGGTGGCTGGGAGCGATGGCAGACCACGGCAACTGGTTCGGTGGCTGGAGTATCTTGGGCACCGCACTTGGTTCGTTCGCAGGTATCTGGGCCGCTGTCAAAATCTCCCAAAACTACCTTTGAAGCTAAAAAACGCTCCATCTCTGGAGCGTTTTTTAGGTAAAACCCCGACTATCTACGCGGCGGCTTCCGGCTGCTCTACGCTTGCCAAATCGACAACGACAGTCTCTGCCACTGCAGCTTCGGCTTCGGTGGCAATGCGCGCTGCAACTTCAGTGCGAAGAGCGGCAGCCTCAAAGCCCGAGCGCTCCACGCGCGGCCTGTCATATACTGCGACGTAACGGTTACCTGTCATATCTTTTCTCCTCTGGCTTTCCCCAAACAAAAAACCGCACCAGTATGTTTGGTAGCGGCCTCGTTGCCCGGGGTCATGCCTTGTCTTAATTTGTTACTCTACTGTTTTACTCTTCTTGGGAAGGCATGTCAATAGCTACGTGTGATATTTCGCACAGCACGTAACGGAGGTGTCTGTAGATTCCACTTGCATTTGTATAGTACTGTGCGCTAAGCTTACGTCCTGTGCCCTCAGGTCGGTTTATGAGCCGCGCCATTAAGCACAAGTGCTATACTAGAAACCACTTACTTATATACATACATGTACAGAACCCATCTTAAAGCCCGCATTCTACTACAACCAAATCTGACGGCACGGGCCGCCAGTTTCATTCGTCAACGTAACAATAGTTACGCCTCCTCACGAGAACTGCCAACCCGCAACCGCCAGATTGTCTTTCGCTACGAAAGGGGTCTCTAACATGGGTTCTAAAAACCTCGTCATAGTTGAGTCGCCGGCCAAGGCTAAGACCATCGGCAAATACCTCGGTAAAGATTTTACCGTGCTTTCAAGCGTGGGTCACATTCGCTCCATAGCCAAAAAGGTGAAGGGCGGGGGAGAGCCCATAGAGGTCAAAGACGGGTTCAAGACTACTTACGAAATCGACCCGGACAAAAAGAAGGTTATCGCCGAGCTGAAAGCCGGCGTCAAAAACGCCCAGACCGTCTGGCTCGCGACCGATGAAGACCGCGAAGGGGAAGCCATAGCCTGGCACCTCTGTGAAGTGCTCAAACTCGACCCCAAAACGACCAACCGCATCGTCTTCCACGAAATCACCCAGAGCGCCATCGAAGAAGCCGTCAAAAGCCCACGCAAGGTAGATATGAGCCTCGTACAGGCCCAACAGGCCCGCCAGATACTCGACCGCCTAGTAGGCTTCGAACTCAGCCCGGTGGTGTGGCAGAAGGTGCCCGGCGGCAAGAGTGCCGGCCGCGTACAGAGCCCGGCCGTCCGCCTGCTCGTCGAGCGCGAGCGTGAAATCACCGCATTCGAAGGCTCGTCGCAGTTCAAAGTTACCGCCGAATTCACACACGAAGGCGAACTCGTCAAAGCAGAACTACCACAGCGGTTCGACACCGAAGCAGAAGCCACGGAATTCCTCGAAAGCCTGCAGGGCGCAACCTTTACCGTCACCGACGTTACGACCAACCCTGGCACCCGCAATCCGGCCGCCCCGTTCACTACCAGTACCCTCCAGCAAGACGCCAACAGCCGCCTCGGTTTCGGCGCCCGCGCCACCATGTCGGCCGCCCAGAAGCTCTACCAAGAAGGTAAGATTACCTACATGCGTACCGACTCGGTAAACCTCAGCAAGCAAGCCGTGGCCGCCGCCGCTAGTTATATAGAGACGCGCTACGGCAAAGAGTATGTGCAGGTCCGCGCCTTTAAAACCAAGTCTGCTGGCGCTCAGGAGGCTCACGAGGCCATCCGCCCGACAGATATGTCGCTTGAGCGTGCCAGTGGCGACGAGTACGACCAGAAACTCTACACACTTATCCGCAACCGGACACTGGCCAGCCAAATGGCGCCCGCCAAGATGGAGCGCACCACCGTTACCATCGCTATTTCTACCGGCAAACTCAGCTTCGAAGCCAAGGGCGAAGTCATCGTTTTCGACGGATTCCTGAAGGTATATGGGGCGAATAAGAAAGAGGACGATATCTTACCAGCCCTGGCTGCGAACGACGAGCTGGAGCTCGAAACCGCCGGTGCTCGCCAGGTATTCGCCCGGCCGCCAGCCCGCTATACCGAAGGTAGCTTGGTAAAGAAGCTCGAAGAACTCGGTATCGGCCGCCCAAGCACGTACGCCACCATCATCTCGACCATCCAGGCCCGCGGCTATGCCGAACGCGGTGAAGGCGAAGGCACCCCGCGCGATGTTATTACACTAAATCTCGAAAAATCCGGCGTGAAACGCGAGGTCGTCCAAGAGAACACTGGTGCCGATAAAGGCAAGCTCGTCCCAACCGCTAGCGGCCAAGTCGTCAGTGATTTCCTAACCGGGCACTTCGACCAGATTGTCGACTATGGGTTTACAGCCGATGTCGAGCAGGATTTCGACGCCATAGCCGACGGCAAAATGGAGCGCAACACCATGCTCCAACAGTTCTATACGCCGTTCCACAAGCTCATCGAAGGTTCGGGGAGCATCGACCGCGCCAGCGTGGCGCAAGCCCGCGAAGTCGGCACCGACCCTAAAACCGGCAAGCCCATCCTGGCCCGGTTCGGCCGCTTTGGCCCTATGCTACAGCTCGGCAACCCCGATAAAGACGACAAGGACCCCGCCAACAAGCCACAATTCGCACCCATGCCCACTGGGGCTAAAATAGAATCCGTCACGCTGGAGCAAGCACTCGAAGCCTTCAAACTACCGCGCACCGTCGGTACCACCCCAGACGGACAAGATATCAAAGCCAATGTCGGCCGGTTCGGCCCATATATCCAAGTCGGCAAGCTGTTCGTCAGTATAAAACCCCTCGACCCGCATGACATAACAGAGACACAGGCGCGCGAACTCTACGCCGCCAAGCTCAAAGCCGAGGCAGAGAAGAACATCGCCGACTTCGGCGACGGAGTAAAGGTACTCAACGGTCGCTACGGCCCTTACGTCACCGATGGCAAAAAGAACGCCAAAATCCCCAAAGATACCGAACCCAAGAGCATCACCCACGAGCAAGCACTCAGAATGCTCGCCGAAGCCCCCACCGCCAAAAAGCGCCCCTTCAAGAGAAGGGCAAAGTAAGCATGGGAAAGGGCAAAGTCCGCCCACCGACGAATCAACGTCCGCGGCTCGCGACCAGCGAGCCTGCCTCTGGTTGCCGGTCTGCAGTCCGGAAGGGTAGCCCCGGCTGACGTTCCGCAAAGCGAGGAACGTCACCGAGGCGTAGGGAAACCCGCGGGTTTCCCTGGTCAGACTAGAATACGCCTACGTTGGAAGTCATGCTAAATACGGAACCGTCTTCTGACTTCACACTCATCCCCGTGCACGGGTGCCCAGCCAACGCTCAGACCAAGAACCGTCCGGGAGTACCCCCGCTCGTCAGGCCAGCTGATGCTGGGCTGACAAACATCAGGGAGGGAAGATCTCTCCACTCCGCCTCCGGCTCCGGTCGAGATGACAGTGGCGGTAAACTGAGAGTCCGCGGCATAAAACAGTACCCCAAATCACCAACTTATCCACAATTTTGCCTCAATACAACTTATTTCTTAGTAACTTTTCACAACATAAAATAGCCATAAGCGTCGACTTTATGCTACAATAAAGTTATCAAAAGAAAAGTTTGACTTTTACAAATAATAGTTTTATAGTAAGAGGCGATATGAACAACAATTCGGAAACAGCACCCGTTCTGCAAACAGAGCACATCGTCCAGGATATCCTGGACAGTATCGAGCGCGAGCGCGAGCGCGAAATCATCGCCCGCCGCTTCGGTCTGTTCGACCGCAAAGAGACACTGGAGCAAATCGGTGAGCTGCTTGGCATCACCCGCGAGCGTGTCCGCCAGCTCGAAAAATCAGTTATGAACAAGCTCAAAAGCAGCGCGAGCGAACTCCCGCACGTCACCGAAGTGCAAACGACACTGCTCACCAAGCTGGCAGAACTGGGTGAAACCGCCCGTATAACTACGCTCAGCGGCCAACTGACGGCAGAGAACACCCGCACGGACCAATCGCGCCTCGCGTTCCTGGCCGAAATCTGCCCAGAGGTCACCTCTATTTCCGAAGATGACAACTACTATCAGGCTGCCGGCGACACCAAAACCCACAACGAAGCTAGCATTAAAGAAGAAGTCGGCAAGCTCGTCGCCGTCATCAGCAAAGCAGGCAAACCCGTCGAAGGCAGCGAACTAACCAAGCTGTCAGGCATGGCCAACGACACCTACGTCACCGCGCTCGCCAGCATCAGCAAGCAACTGGCGACTCTGAACGGCCGCTGGGGCCTCGTAAAGTGGCCGACGGTCAACCCCAAGAACATCCGCGACAAAATCTACGTTATCCTCAGCGAAAACGGCAAGCAAATGCACTTCAACGAAATCGCCAAGGCTATCAAGGACAGTGACTTCAAACGCAAAGACGTCACCACTCAGGCCATCCATAACGAACTTATCAAAGACAAGCGCTTCGTGCTCATCGGCCGCGGTATTTACGCCCTGAAAGAGTGGGGCTACAAAAAGGGCACCGTCGCCGACATCATCTCCGATGTCCTGAAAGACGCCGGCGAACCGCTCCACCGCGACGAAATCGTCAAGCGCGTCCTGAAAAGCCGTTTCGTAAAGGAAACTACCATCCTCCTGAACCTGCAAAGCAAACCGCAGTTCCAGCGCGTCGCCAAAGCCACCTACCAACTCGCCGCCGAGTAAAGTTATGCCTAGAGAGCCCCACCCCGATAGAGCTCAACTGAACATACGCATCCCCGAAAGCCATTGTTTGGCGGCAAAAATCCGGGCACGGTCCGAAGGCCTGACGCTAGGCGGTTACATCGACAGCTTGATTGTGCGAGCAGTCGACAACATGCCCGTCGCAGAGACTACCGAGATAATTGCGGACTTAGACCAGCAGATTATCGATTTACAGGCCGCCCGAGCAAGATGGGCCTCCCACCTAGCAGACCTGGCTATGCAACCAGAGAGCAATAATCAATAGAGGAGTGCTATGACAGGCGAAACACCAGCACCAGCAGAGCAGAACGAATCGGCCGCCGAATTTACAGAACGTTTGTATGGTAAGCTTTTGGAGCAGATAACAACAAATGACCGCGTAGGGTACACTGACGGCATGGGACACCGACTAGTCCTGCGAGGGCCAGTTACCGACTTTATGGTAGATGATTACTTGAGTGCCGAGCTTTCTGCGCGTAAGGAAGACGCGGATGCCCTGCTAGCATTACGTCGTGAGGCGCTAGCAAATGGTACCGCAATTCTAGATATCCGCGCGCAGGACAGGGAACAGTATGCCGATCTTAGTAGTGTTATTATCGTCAGACCATCAGACGTACCGGAGGGCGGCGGCCCGTTAAGCACCTCGCTAGATACCTCCGGCGCTACTAGGAGTGACACTACCCGCATCATCCTTGGTCAGACTTCGGGCGCACCGGGTTACAGCGTAATTACCGACCCAAACCAGTATCAGTTTCTCGTTGACCTAGCGAGCGAAGCAGTCGTACCCAAAGTCGAGGACTCTTCAGAACTGGCCGCAAAGGAAAGGCTTCGTGCTGTTGCAGAGTTTGCCAAGCAACTCCACACAGAGCTGTCTGATACACTCCCCATAGAGAGCTTTGACGGAGCAAGACATGGTACCACGCTACAGACAAAAAATGGCCGTACGGTAACAATACAGGACGACTTTTGGCAAAACCTAAAAGGTCGTGGCTTCTCGACCGACAAGCAGCAGGACCTGCAGGCTCGGCGCGAAGACCTGGCTGAGCACACCACTATCTTAAGTATCAGCTCGCCAAATCCGGAAGACAACCAGCAGGTTGAGCAGTACTTGGTTTTTGTTCCTGCCGAGCTTAACCCAGGCAGCATCCTTGGCGCGCATATGTACCCGAAGTCAGTCGGTGAGCCCGTAGACCTAGATTCTGAAGACTATGTCATATGGCACGGTACAAAAGGGCACATCCTTGACCCGGCCGCAGAACCGCTCCTGAAAGACCTCGCCCACACACTTGGCGTAGCAGTGCCCGAAGAAGCCTGAACGTTTTACGAACATTGTTGGGTTTTAAGTTTGTTCGTAAAACTATACAAAATACGAACAAGGGTATATGAAAACCAGGAAATCCATAGGATGGACGAATGGCTTAGAAATGCACGGTTTGGGTATAGTAGGTGAGCATTGCATGAACAAACACAGGGCAATGGCAGATTTTAAGGCCGGACGGAAGTGGTAGAGCATACTAATCCGAACATAGACTAAATGTCGCACAATGTATATTTTGCGACGTGAATATACTAAAACAAGTTGATTACAGGTACCTCTACTGCAGGGGAGTTTTTTGGCAAGTAGCAAGTTTCAAGTCACATGTACCAAGTAATGCGTGTTTGTTTTCAGTTGCGTCCTCCTTGAGCCTTGTTGATACCTGAAACTTGACACTTGCTAGTACTTGGCATCCTGTGAGATTTCGTACATTTGTGCCTAGCGCCGCAGTAAGTTTTGCGACACAATTTGACTTATCCACAGTTTTGTCGTGAAAACATTTGCTTTTTCACGGTTTCACATGTTTTATATACTTCCCCCTTCCTCTCTCCCCACTGCCCTAAAATTTGACAAATGCCCTACTTTGTATGTTTTTATATATTTTTCATACTTTGGCATATATTGATAATGTGAACATTTTACGAACAAGGGGAAGAGCGGAAGGGAGAACTCAAGTTTCAAGAACCAAGTATAGCCGCCCCACTTGTTACTTGTTACTTGTTACTTGTTACTTGTTACTTGTTACTTGTTACTTGTTACTTGTTACTTGTTACTTGTTACTTGTAGTATGCTCTGCCCGGCACCCGAACGTCCAAGTATTCCGCCGGAGTAGCCTGCCCGAGTGTGGCCAGTGCAGCCCCTGCCTGCTCCACCGGGTCACCCTGCAGGTTGGTCTTTATGAAGTACGGCTTGCCGCTCAGACGGACATCCACCTCGTATGCGTTCGTTGCAGGTAGCGTCATAGAGGTAACTGTCTGCTTACCGGCGGTCAGCTGGTAGTTCAGGCGCTGTATGAAGTTGACGGTGCTGGCCGGTAGTATGCGCTTGCCGGGAACCGCCTGGACCCCTGTCTGGTCCAGGACCTTTACCGCTGCTTCGCGGGACACGTCGGTAACTTCGCGCAGTACCACGCCACTGCCGTTTACTGCATAGCTGCCGCTGCCCGTCTGCAGGATGATACCCGCCTGGGCTGGCATGACATACACGACCGGTCGGCTGCCGATGAACGGCGCCGTTATGGAAACCGTCTGCAGTTCCGGAAACGCCTGCTGGAGCTGTTTACTGGCGCCGTTCAAGTCGGCTGTCAGTTTGAACGCGTTCAGTTTATTGGAACGGAGTATTTTGGCAGCTTCGTCAGCATAGACGCCGCTGTCTTGCACATACGAAGCTTCGCTGCCGTTCCCCACCACTATGATGCGTGGATTACTTCCCAGTGTCAGGATTTTCACCGTGCACACCACGATAAGCGCCAGTACGAACAGCAGCGGTAGCCGTGCCGTCAGGTTCCGCACACGGTGTTTGCGCTGTTCATCTGTTTCCTCGACCTGGCTGCCGCGCCGTGAAATCGGTTCGGCACTCCGCTCGCCAGGCCGGTTCTGGCTGCTATAGTACGAAAACGCCGGCCGCGACGACTGCGCCTGGTTTATAGCCACGCGTCGCCGTTCCAGCTCCGGTTCGACCGGTTTCTTACTTTTGCCGAACACCGTCCGTCCCACCTTTTTGCAAGCCTATCAGCAGCTGCGCTATATCTTTCGCCGCATCTGGCCGGGCGAACTCGGCGATTCGTACCTGCAGCTGCTCACGTTGGGCCGGATGTTGTAAAAGTTGCTTCACTTCCCTCTCGAGTAGTTGTGGATTTTTTCGGAGTGCCACTTCGTCGACCATTACCACTGCCCCGCTGTCAGCGTATGCTTTGGCATTTTTAATCTGGTGGCCACCGGTCAGAATCGGGTTCGGGATAATAACGCAGGCTACACCCTGCTGCGCGAACTCAGCAAAGGTCGTTGCCCCGCCTCGGGCTATCACGACATCGGCAGCACCACTGTATTTATAGAGGTCGTTCAGGTAATCCCGCACGATGACACGCTTGCGCTGCTCGGACGTCAAAGCCTGGGTATAGGCGGTGCTGAGGCGCTGTTCGTGTTTGTGCCCGGCAGCGTGGACTATACAGAGCTGCGGAAAGTCACGCAGCAAGGCCGGTGCAGCCGCCAGCACGGCGTTGTTTATAAACTCGGCGCCTAGACCCCCGCCGGTCACCAGCAGCACCGGTTCGTAGCCGTCGAGCCCTGTCTGTTTGCGGTATTGCCGTTCGAGCTCAGCGTCCACCGGCCGGTAATGGTGCGAAACGGGCACGCCGACATTGACCGTTTTGGCGGCTGGATACGGATAGCCTTCGACCGGCAATGCCACAGCATGCTGCGCCGCCCAGCGACCGATGATACGGTTCGCCAGACCCGGTATAGCGTCTGAGTCGTGCGTCAGGTATGGGATGCGCCGTGCCGCAGCCGCCAGCCCGACCGGTACCCCGACGAACCCGCCTTTACAGAACACGACATCGGGCTTGAGCTTACCCAGCAGTCGCCATGCCTGCCACAAACCTAAAAGCACACGGAATGCATCGCGGACGTTCAGCCACAAAGTATGTACATCGAGCACCTGTTTCAGCCCCTCACCATGATACCGCCGGAACTTGCCGGCCTGTACGCTGTACGTCTCGTCTATGACCTCATGCTCGGCCACAATCGCGCCAAAGTTATCGCCCGTCTGGCCGATGTACAAAACTTTCGCATCCGGTTGCAGCTGTTTTATTTCATGCGCGACTGCCAGGAGTGGGGTGATATGCCCGCCTGAACCGCCGCCGGTCATCAGTATTTTCACGGCTGCTTCCTCTGTTACTTCGCTGACTTGCCACGTGTGCCGTCCGGGCACTGAAGCTGGTGTAATGCGAAATCTGAAATACTAATCCAAGTGCGGCGCCCACAAACAGCACGCTGGTGCCACCGTAGCTTATGAACGGCAGCGTGATGCCCTTCAGTGGCAGCAGGCCTATCATGGCGCCGATGTTTATGATGGCCTGTGTGCTCAGCCAAGCCAGGATGCCGGTAACTATCAGCCGGCTGAAATCGTCCGGCGCCCGCTCTATTATCAGCCGCAGCCGCGCGAACAAAGTCATGAACAGCGCTAGCAAGACTGCCACGCCTAGGAACCCAAACTTCTCGGCATAAATGGCAAAAATGGAGTCATTCTGAGCTTCTGGCAAATAGCCGTAACTGCTGGCTCCCCCGCCGAGCCCCTGCCCTATCAGCCCCCCGGACCCTGTTGCCGTCAGCGCCTGGCAGGCTTGGTAGCCGGTGGTGAGACAGTGGGCCTCCGGGTGCAGGAACGCGAACAACCGGTCGCGACGATACGGCGTAATCGAGACTGCTATGACCGTCAGCAGCAGAATCGCCCCGCCGATGAGCAGGATGCGCTTCATCGGCATACCGGCGACGAACGCCATCGCAGACATTATTGCCACTATCACCCCAGTCGAACCGAGGTCGCTCTGTACGCCTGCCACGACGATACCGATAGCCACCAGGACAATAAGCAGCGGATGCAGCGTGACTTTGTTGTCAGCGATAGTTCCGGCTTTCATACGGGCCGCCAAAAAGGCTGCCAGCCAGATTATGAGTGCGAATTTTAGCGCTTCGACCGACTGCAACGAAAAGCTCCCTATCCGTACCCAGCGGTGCGCCGGATAATCCGGGTTCACGGGCATCGCCAGCGCCACCACCGTACCGACAGCCGCCAGAATCAGCAAGGGCACCTGCCACCGCTGCCAGGTTCTGAGTGGAATCCGCGAAGTCACTATGAACGCCGCCACACTGAGGCCGATGGCTATGAGCTGCCGCGATACATAGTGCCCGCCCGACCCGCCGTGCGTGGCGCTCAGCGCCGGGCTGATGGCATACACGACTGTCAGACCGATGGCGATAAGAAACGCCACAATAACAATCAGCCAGTAGTCTGGCCGATGTTTACGAACCTGTTCAGACGCTTCTGGCCTCACAGCGGTCTCCCGATAAAGAACAGTACCAGACCGACCAGGCCTGCGACCTGTCCTATCACCCAGAAGCGCATCGTCACCTTTGTCTCCGGCCAGCCTATGGCCTCGAAGTGGTGATGTATGGGCGAGACCCGGAACAGTTTTTTGCCATTCCGTAGTTTTTTCGACGCAATCTGGAGGATAACAGAACCGGCTTCCGCCACGAACACGATGCCGATTATCGGCAGCAAGAGTACCGTGTCTGTCAGCATAGCGACCACACCGAGCGCCGTCCCCAGTGCGAACGAGCCGACGTCACCCATGAAGAACCGCGCCGGAAACACGTTGAACCAGGTGTAACTCAGCAGCGCGCCGACTATCGTCAGGCAGAACCCGGCGACACCATACTTCTGCTCAAACAAAGCGATGAGCGCATACACCGCAAAGGCGGTGGCCGTCAGACCGCCGGCCAAACCGTCCAGGCCATCGCTGATATTGACGGCATTGGCAGTCGCGACTACCACGAAAACAAAGAGCGGCACAATCAGCCAGCCCAAGTGCAGGTCGCCATACGACCCGAACCAATGTATGCTGCTGACCCCTAGTTTGTTATAAAAATACCAGCCGCCCACTACCGCCACGAGCGTTATGAGCAGTAGTTTGATTTTCGAAGGCAGACCCGCTTTGCCGCCACCCGTGCCTTTGATGTTGATAATGTCGTCTATCAAGCCGACGATAGCCGACCCCACGAACGCCGCCAGCGGCAACCACGTCTCGGTCCGCTCCCAGTTGAACGCCACCGTCAAAAGCATCACCGCGACGATAAAAATAGCGCCGGCCATAGTCGGAATATGCCGTTTATGCTTCTCGGCGTGCAGTTTGTTGAATACCGTTGCCGGCTGACCCGTCAGGGTCGTCGTGCGCGGGCGCTTCCACCATTCATAGTGGTACGCCAGTTTGGTATACAGCGGCGTCAGCAGTGTCGCCAGCAAAAAACCGCCGACACTCAGCAGCAGCATCTGCAGCAGCGAACGCGAGCTCAGCGTAATATGGAGTGTTTCGGACAGTATCATAGGTGCGGTTCCTAACGGTTTTTGTTATTGCGTGGTGCCCTTCCCTACAGTATACGCTAGCGGGTTATAATTAGCCATTGCTCTGTAGCCATAGAAGCCACTCTTCACACCGTGGCCCACGTGCGCTCTTTCGAACCACAAGCACCCTCTCTGTGTCATGTTGAACTCGTTTCAGCATCCATGCGGTACTACTGACGTCCGTGCTACCGTATGGACCCTGAACTAAATTCAGGGTGACAGGAAGTGCATGTGGGTCAGGGTCACATACTACGAGATACTGTATTGTGACAGTTGACAGGACAATGGCTAATAGCCCCCTTAAGACTTCGGTGTGACGCCGAAGTTATTGATGAGCATATGCGCAATATCACCGAAAATAGGCTGTCCCGCCGCCGTCCCCGCATACGTCTTAACCTGCGGTTCAATGGCGTACACCGCGATAACATACTGCGGCTTGTCGCCGCCCACGAACCCCACATACGTGCCGTTGAAGACGTCATCGCGGTATTTGCCATGCTCTTGTATCTGCGCCGTTCCTGTCTTGCCGCCCACGCTGTACTGGCTTCCGAAGTTCAGGTAGCTCGCGCCTGCCTTGTAGTGCTGCGCGACAGTATATTCCATCATCGGTATCAGCGCGTCACTGGTAGCTTGCGATACCACGCCGCTCCTTACCACCTTCGGCTGCGTGGTCGTGGTCTTGCCACTGGCGTCGGTCGTCTGGTCGACCACGTACGGCTGATAGTAAGTACCGCCGTTCACCGCGCTGGCCAGCGCACTGGCCATCTGCAGCGCCGTGGCGGTCATAGCCTGGCCGAAGGTGGTGTTGGCGTACGTCAGGTCTATAGCCGCGCCGTTGTCCTTCGGAGCCGGCACGATGGTATCCGGTTGGTAGCCAAGCTGCGGGTTGGACGCTTTGCCGAACTGGTAGTGGTTGGTCATGTAGTCGTACCAGGCATTTCGGCCCTTGGTGTTTATATCATCACCGCTACCGCCCATGCGCATCAGCAGCCACGTCGCCCCGGTGTTCAGGCTCAGGTTCAGTATGCTGGCGATGCTTTGCGTACCCGAGCCACCGTCCTCTTCGATGTTCTTTATCTTGAAGCCGTCTATAACCCATTGCGCCGGGTCATAGTACGTCGTGTTCGCCTGCACCGCGCCCTGGTCCAGTGCCGCCGCAGCCGTCAACGGCTTCATAACCGAACCTGGCTCTATGGGGTTTGAGACCGCAGCGTTCTGAAACACCGATGGGTCTGACACATCCTGGTACTTCGTCGGGTCATACGTCGGCACGTTCGCCATAGCTCGTATGGCGCCGGTGTTGGCATCGAGCACCACGGCGCTGAGCTGCTTGGCCTTCAGGCTGGCCTGCCGCGATGCCAGGATACTTTCCAGTTGCGCCTGCATCCCCATGTTTACGGTCAGGGTTATGTCGCTCCCGGCCACCGGCGCTATAGACAGGTTGTCCGAGCTGGCCGCCAGCGGCACACCGTTTATATCCGTCACTGCCTTCAGTTCGCCCGATTTGCCGGCGAGCAGCGTGTTCAGCGACTGTTCCAAACCATAGCTCCCCTCCCCTTCGTCGTTCACGAACCCGAGCAGCTGCGACGCCATACTTCCCTGCGGATACGTCCGGTAATTGAGCTGCTGCGTACCCACGCCGGGAAATTTGTAAGCCAGCACTTTGCTGCTTTGGTCCGGCGTCAACCGCTTTTTGAGCACTACATAGCGCGTATCCTTGGTTTTTAGCAGTTTTTCGTAATCATCGGCGGTACCGCCGAGCACGCGCTGCAGCTTATCGGCTACTGTGTCGGGGTGCTTTACCAATGTCGGGTCGGCATAGAGGGTAAACAGTTTCTGGTTCAGCACCAGCGGCACCGTCTGGTCGCCCATATGCGCCGATATAGTTCCCCGTGGCGCCTGCACCACATATTCCTTCAGCTGCGAGCTAGCCGCCAGTTTGCTGTAATAATCGTGCCGGATAACCTGCAAGTAGAACGCCCGTACCACAAACACGCCGAAGATTATCAGCAGCAGCGCATACCAGAGGCGCGCACGCTGAACCGGGCTAGCGAGTGGGACCGGGTTGTTTTCCATTGTCTTCCATTATACCGTAAGCGCTTCGCGTAAGTCACAAGTACCAAACCGCAATGACCAATCAATGACAGAATTCATAAATGACTGAATGCTTACACATCGTTGGGCCATTTGAATATTGAGACATTTGTAAATTGATTGGTGATTGGGATTTGGTCATTCCCACTAGCGGACGGTACCGCTGGGGGCGACCGGGGTCATGTTCTTGGCGACTTCACTGGTCTGCACGCGGGAAACCGACTGCAAACGGGCGGACGCGACTTCGAGGTCGTCATGCTGGTCCTTCAGTTCGGTCTGCTGTTTCTGCAGGCTGTTTATAGTGTAGCCATAGGCATTGGTCTTGGTCACCTGCGTCAGGTACAGCAAACCGAGCAGACACGCGAGTACTATCAGTATAATCGTGTTGCTGACGGGCCCGAGACGCTTATCGGCCGGACGGAATGAGACTGAATTTTTACCACGACTGCTGGCGGCCATCTGTTGACGGCCCAGTGCCATGGTGCTGGAATATGTCATAAGCTTTTTTGTTTTATATTTGTTTTATTGCTTCGTTGCCGCTCTCCAAACGGTAAAATCGAATTTTTGGTGGTCTCCCCGGCTTTGACACCGGGGAGACACTGCTTCCTACTTAGCGAACCCGTACGGTTACTTTGTAGGCGCGGGAATTACTCTTGATGCGAATAGGCATAGGTTCGTTCCCTTTCTTTTGTTTTTATTTTGCTACGGCCCGAAGTTTTGCGCTTCGTGCTCGCGGATTGAAAACTAATTCATGTTCGTCGGCCATTAATGGACGTTTGGTAAGAGGCTTGAGTGCAGTGTCATAGCGGTTCCCCGCCACGTTCGCAAAGCATTGCTTTACGATACGGTCTTCCAGACTGTGGAAGCTTATGACGCCAAGCCTGCCCCCTGGCGCAAGCAGCCTGACCCATAGCGGCAAACTGTTCCGTAGCAGCTCCAGCTCGTCATTGACGGCTATACGCAGTGCTTGGAATGTCTTAGTTGCCGGGTCGGCCCCCTTGCCGAATTTCTTAGGCAAAGCCGAGCGAACGGTCTCTGCAAGTTGAAACGTCGTCGCAAGCGGCCGGGCTGCCACGATTGCTTTCGCAACCGCTTTGGCGCGTGGTTCTTCCCCATATTCGCGGAAAATCCGTATCAGATTATCCTCGCTATAGGTGTTTACGACTGTTTCGGCGGTCAGGCTCTGGCGCTGGTCCATCCGCATATCGAGCGGTCCATCGTGGCCAAAGGCAAATCCCCTTGCAGCTATATCAATGTGCGGTGACGATATACCCAGGTCTGCCAAAATGACGTCAAACTGCTGTCCGTCCGCAACCAGTTCTTGGCTGGCAGTATAGAAATCGCTATGAATAAGACGTGAGCCCTGTTCCTTGAAGCTACTAAGAGCTGCTATAGCGTTCTCATCGCGGTCGACAAGTACCATGTGTTGCGGCGACTGAGTGCGCTCCAGCACCCTACCGGCATGTCCGCCGTATCCGGCCGTCAGGTCGAGATAGCGTTCACCCCGCTCGGGTTTGAGTGTCTCCAGTACCGCGTCCAGTAGTACCGGTATGTGACGCGTCGTTTTGATATCTCCGTGCATATTCGCACTATTATATATGTTTTTGTTTTGGTGTTTTTGTTTTGGTATGCCACTTGGTCGTACCAAGGAATCCAAGTGGTATCTTTGACAAGATCACCTATTCAGCAGTCAACTGTTTGTTTTTTGGTTGTTTTTGTTTTTGTTGTTCCTTCCGTAAGGAAGGAGTACTGGCGACTCATTACTGAGATACCAGTAAAGTTACAAGATGGTGTGAAAGGTAGTTGTTGTTAAACGAGTACTATCTGACACTCAAGTAACTTTTGAGAGACTTATGTGTGAGGTGGAGTTTTGGGAGGTGTTTTATGGAAAGAACGAGGGTTTTTAAACGCGGTGCCCTCTCTAGTCCGCGCGTTGACTGCCGAATAGCTAAGCTTGTCCCCGGAGACACCCATTCTGGGTTTCTCCGCGCGCCGGCAAAATGGAATACATTTTGTCGGGCTCTCTTCCCAGCCTGTGGCCGGTTGGAGGTTTTAGAGTTGTTGCTCTATTCGGTTGGTTTGCCTAGTTGTAAAAGTGCCTGCAACGCGGGATGAACTACGTCATCTCTACCGCCATAACCCGCCAGTATTTGCCGCCGACACTGACCGCCGAGACTTCCCGGTCGATACCCGCGTAGTCCAGCAGATGTTGCTCTAGCGTTATCCGCCCCTGCTTGCCGTCGAGCGCTTGCTCTATCTTGCCCATCCGGAACTGGATGTTCAAGTCGGCTATCCGTTCGTCCAGAAGGTCGCCTTCGAGCCGTGGCTCGACCAGCTGGTTCCAGACATCTTTCGGATACAGATGCAGATACTTGCCAAATCCCCGGGTGATGACTGCCCCATCCGCAAATGTGTCGCGAAGTTCGGTCGGTATGGTTAACCGCCGTTTGTCGTCGAGCTTGCGCTGGAAGTAGTCCACCTGTGTCATTTGGCCCTATGGTTTGGGTTAAGTTGCCAGTGAGTTTTTTGTTTTTGAATCCGCAGTAGCTGTTTTGGTTACTTTGGATGTTTGTGCGTAGGGTTTGCTACCTACGATTACCCACTGACATGAGTGTACTACCCACACACACCCACTTGCAAGCACTTTCTCACACGAAAAGTGGTGCTTTTCGCACCACTTATCCACAGAACCCTAAAAAGAACCGGCCAGACACAACATGTGGTGTCTGACCGGTCTCAAAAGACCTATTCGTGCTCAAAAACTATTCTTCGTGCGGGAGTTCAGGAATATCGACCGTCTGGCCTGCACGCAGCATCGGGTTGCCTTCCGAGTCTTGCATCGCACCTTGACGCTTGACGAAATCGAGGGCATCCTGCCGCTCCTGACCGCTCAGGCCGCCTTCGTTAAACCTATTCACAAGGCTATTCGGCGTATCGCCAGATTCAACCACTACACCATGTTCCTGCGGCATATCTTTGAGATAATCTATAGAGTGGCTCGTCGTATCTTGAATAACATCCTTCGCCTCCACGGCACCAGTCACAAGCATAGCTGCCGCACCTACGCCCAGAGCAGTCCGGCGCAATTTCTGACCCCTTGTAAGACGAGGCTCCGCATTAGTTTGGTTTCCGTTCCGAAGTACACGCATGCTACTGTTTCTTCCTTTACTCGCCGCTGTAGTTAGCGAACCGGGACATGCTGACCATTATGGGTTCATGCCTGGTTTCGGCGTCGCGCAGTTCTACAGAGTTTATCACAGTGCTATGAACTGGCACGACGCCGTGTAAAGACCGTGTCATTTCACTGCTGGTTTTGGTAGCGACGACGAGCATCGTTACGACTGCCATCAGTAAGCTTCCATGCAAGTGGATGGAATGAATGTGCGAATGACGTCTTTTGGTCTTCATTGTTTTTGTTTTATGTTTTTTGTTTTTCCTTCTTCGCATCTATTCCTACGAAGAAGTTTTTCTTCTCTGCCCTTTTGGGGTTTCGAAGTCATTCTTTGGAGCTGTTTGTCTCTTGCAGATTTCTTTGTTACGAGTCTTCTGCAAAAAACGAGAGCTAGTAAGAACGTTGTTTTACTACATTTTTGATTTTTTGTTTTATCAATATCGTAGTAAGCCTATACTAGCAAAACATAAGCGTTTTGTCAATAGTATTGTGAAATATAAATACTGCACAGTACCCCTCCTCTTCTTCCGATAGGTTAAAATCGTATTTGTTATACTTTACGTAAATAATGACAGTCAAAACCTTAGTAAAGTACGTAAAAGAGAATGACCGGTATATTGCACTGCTGGAATTGATGCTGCTTTTAGGTCTCGCGTATCTATTTCGCGTAACAAGCCTGCTGCATCTGCCAATAATTACATCCCATATCTCCAACTTTGTGGGCTCCGCGCTCTTGATGCTGATATTTATTGGTCCACGTGCATTTCGTAAACGTCCGGCTAAGAGATTCTATGTGGCTACCGCACTGGTTGTTGCGCTCAACGTATTTCTAGAATTTTCTAAGCCCATACAAATAAACACGCCTGATTTCATCGATGCGCTATATGGTATTACAGGCGTCTTACTGGTGTATCTAGTGAACCGGTCTTACTTCCCTACTGCTAGCAAGGGCTAATCTCCGTATCGGCTGAGCTAACTCGTACTTTTTTGCTCAAGCCGTAGCGCTATAACATATAAAGCCAGCATGAGAATAGCAGTTACGATAACCTGTAAAACAACCCAAACCCAAGGATAAACCGGGTGCATGTTGTAGCGCGCCAAAAAGACTAGCTCAAGTACACAGAGTGCGACTAACGCACCACTCATTACGCCTAGCGTAATGCTATGGAGCGGCTTTGCAAGGCGAATTAGGCTGAGCGCCGCAAGCAACACAAATAACAATACAGCTGCATTATGGATAGATTTCTGTGTTAACCCGCCCCTGTACGGGATGCAGATTACAAGAATGACACAGATAGCACTTGCACGCATAACAGTACCGCCAAATCTTAGCTGCACTTGCTGACGAAGCTTAGCGCTTATATACCAAAGCTGTAGCATAGTTATAAGCATAGCAACTATAAAGAATGGTAGTGTGTACCACTGACCTGCGAAAAGACTAAAAGTAACCCAGTGCGGATATAATACATACGCACAGGCTATGCTTACGGTAAAGAGGATTGCGCCATTCCGGACAAAGGCTTTTGGGGTAAGATGTTTAAATGTACCAATCATCTTATTAAATCGGTTTATCTTTGAGGCCTAGTTTGTAGCCGATGAAGGTGGAGATGACGTGGATGGCGAGCCAGAGCACGATGAGCCACACATACTGCAGGATGCTCAGGGTCACGAACGGCATGGTGGCAATGGCGCCGCCGATGATGTAATCGGTCTGGTCGAACGGGAACCAGCCGTCGCCGGGCTTGACGCCCCGCTGGCGTTTGAAGAAACTTTCTATGGCGTCGCCCAGTAATGCGCCGAGACCAAATAGTGGGCCCAGAACGAGCACCGGCAGCTGAGTATAATCAACTTGGTCGGTCAGGCTCGCGACGAATGGGATGTACCGGACAGCCAGCTGCTGGAGCCATAGCACCAGCGTCGAAAAAATCATGCCGACGATAAAGCCGCGGATGGTTTTGTGCGCCCCAAAGATTCGTTTGCCGCGGAACGATTTGCCGAAATCCATCGGATATTCGTACTTTGCCAGGAATTTCCAGTGAGCTGCGAATATGGGCATCATGTTGGCGATGGCCGCCGGCAAAAAGAACCACAGCGCGAAGAACAGTTCCTTGAACAACGTCACTACAGGCAACCTCCGGTTGCCGTCGAAATGTGAAATGCGGAATGTGAAATGTGAGAACTCCCTGCGGTCGTTCCCATTTCATATTTCACTTTTCCCTTTTCAATCATTTAGCACCGCCAAATGATTTCTTTAGGCGGTTGAGTTTGGGGTAGATGACGCCCATGCCGACTTTGCGCGTGCTATAGGTGGCTTTCGCGAGCTGTGCGGCCAGGTTCTGCGCTGTCGGCTTGGTTTCGACGAGCGAGTACGTGTAGCCCCAGCCGAAGCGGCCATGGGTGTCGCTGCTGGCGGCCGCCGGCTTTTCGTTCTGCTTGGCCCAAGTTTTGGCGGCTTGCGTGCGACTGCCGACGATGGCGCGGCCGTTCCAGGCTTCGACGATGTCGACCACGCCTTCGATTTCGTTCAAGTCGGTCGCCTGCAATCCCTTGCGGACCGTTTCGAACGGATGCGGGACATAGACGAGGCCACCCTGGGCACGGATGCGCTTGGCGGCTTCGAGCGGTGTGAGGCCCTTCGGTATCGCACTCGTTAGAAACAGGCCTATCAGTTCACCACGAGTGGTCATGACTTCTTCGCCGATGATGATTCGCCTACCGAGTTCCCCGAGTTCTTCTTGTATCTTCAGCGCAGTCTCTATGGTGTTGTGGTCGGTTATGGCGATGTAGTCGAGCAGGTTGTTTTCGAGAAAGTAGCGGTAGTCACGCAGCTTCAGCCCGCCGTCGGACGAGCCGTACGAGTGCGTATGCAGGTCTATTTTGTAAGCCATTTACGAAATCCTCCGGCTGATGACGACCATGCGGTTCAGGGCGGTTATGGCCGAAAAGACTGCGATGGCAGCCACGGCCCACATAAGCTGGTTAAAAAGAAGTCCGGCTATGAGTACCGTCATACGGATTTCGAACGGAAACAGGCCGCCGCTGAACATTTTGTTCAGTTCTGGGTACGGAATCTTTTTGCCGCTGCCCGCGACAATCGCTTCTCCCTTGGCCTTTACGAAGCTGACGCAGATGGACGCGCCGCAAGCGACCGCGGCTATGGCCGCGTATTCGGGGTGACTCCCCTGGGCGAAGTACCAGGCCACACCACCGTACAGCAGCACTTCTTTGAACCGGTCGGTGCTGGCGTCTAGGAAGCCGCCGTTGTTGGTGACGCGCTTTTGCAGACGGGCCAGTTCCCCGTCCAGCGTGTCGAACAGACCAAAAATGACGAGCAACACCGCTGCGCGTATTAGTTGCCCGTCGGCTATGAGCAGCGCTATGGGCAGGTGCATTATGAACCCGAACCACGTTACGCCGTTCGGGGTGATTTTGCCGCGGCTCAGCACATTCAGCGCCACCGCCACATCGCGCATTACCCGGCGCACCGCCTGCCGAATCACATCTACCAACTGCTTCATTACGTTTAGTATATCAAAATGACCACACATAAAGACATGGGCTTCGCCGTCTCGTCATTCTGAGCACAGCGAAGAATCTACGCAAAATACAACAGATTCTTCGCTGTGCTCAGAATGACGAAACTATAGGCAGCTACTGTTGGCTACACTACACGTCGAGGACGAAGGGTTCGCCGTTGACCGGCTTTATGAACGTAATCCCCGCAGCGGCAAAGACCTGCTCCATCTGGCCGTAATTAGTCGCCCGTGCCTCGTCGCTCCAGTGCCAGTCGTGAATGGGGATGACGTATTTCGGCTTAAGCTCCAGGCCGAGTGTAACGGCAGCATTCGGCGAACCCCACGGCGCTTGCACCGGCAACGCCAATATGTCTTTGGTTTCGGTAAAGCTATGGCTGTCGCCCGGATGGCTCAATTTATCCAGGTAGTGCACGCCGATTTCTTGCGGTGGGTCGTGCGGGTAGAACGGCCGGATGACCTCGTGCGGGCTGTCGAAGAATTCAACCCCTTCGGTGGTTGCGCTGGTAGCCGGAATGCTTTCTTGGTTCAACTGCTGGACTATTTCATCTGTGGCCGTAATATGCACGTCTGGGAATTTCGCCACCAGCGCTTTGACCTTTTCGGCATCGAAGTGGTCGGGATGGATGTGTGTGATGATAATATCATCGAGATACTCCAGGCTTTCGACATCGACCACGCTATACACGCCGGGGTCGAACAACGCCGTCCGGTTCACTGGCGCCGGCATCTCCACCAGCAAACACGAATGCCCTAACTTAGTTATTTTCATATCTATTTCCTCCTTGTATTGTAGGCCCGGTGAGTGTCCCGTTAAAATCGGGGCTGTATGTTACGGTGTTACTAGCGCAGTAAACACCTACTGTAGCGATGTTCGATTGTGAATCTGCCCCCCTGAGTCTTCCGATATCGTAACCCTAGCTATGCCCTCTGCGCAATCGAGCTCATAGGAAGTTGTGTTGCCTGTCGCAAAGAAGTCGACTATATCGTTGTACTGCGGCAGCTGTGCCGGCGGAGAATGGTTGGGTATGAGATTTAGGAGCCCGTCGACAACCACCCTTTTACCATCAACCGCAATACACTCAAAAGAGACCGTGTTGCCATTCTGCGACGCGCCGACCCTTGCGTCGGGGTCTGTACATGTTACGCCAATCGAATGCTTGCTCAACTCGTGCTGCTCATCCGCCGACCCGTGCAGCAAGACCAGCGTTATTGCCGCAGCCCCCGCCACTCCAAGACTTGCTCTACGGGCATTCCGATTCACTCTTCGCGCGTCTACAGGCTTTTCTGGCATATTTGTCCTTTCTGCTTGCTTCTACTTTTACAAAGTATGCGCGACGGTGCTGTAATAAAACAGACTTTTCGAATAAGGTGGTACCTAGCCTGGGTTTTAGTTCTTTACCTGAATCTCAAAACCTCGTGAGTCCCGTCACCCTGGGCTTGACCCGGAATCTAAAGCGTGGAGATTGTATATTGCTGTAGACCCCGGGTCAAGCCCCACTGCCGTTAACTTAAGCCCCGCCTCGCACAGCGCGTATACCGTATACTATGGGGATAACGTAACAAAAAGGGCTTCATGAAAAAAAACAGCACTCATGCTCAA
>JBDHUJ010000017.1:0-37489 GCA_039809105.1 Saccharimonadales bacterium (SeqCode) | reverse complement strand
CCTTCGCCGCCACCGTCGGCACCGACGCCAACACCACCGACCACACCCACCCGAGCGCCACCGGCTACCAGATTTGGGCCGACGAACTGGCACCGAAGGTCCGGGAGCTGTTCCCACAGTAAACCGGAATAGCACAAAGACAGGGGCACCTTTGGCAGTGCTCCTGTCTTTTCCGCTCATTCAATATTCTTACGATTCACGCAAAACAACATATTTCCGGCTCAAAAGCGGGTTTGCGGCGGGTTCATTTGTGCGTGAAGACGCTTATGATACTATACCTAAATCAGTGGTGGGCGAGAGACAACGTAAACGGAGTGTCCGCTATGCCACAACCTCGTGTACAGACTTTATTACAAACCCAGCTGAGCCGGCAGGAATTTCTGAAGCTGTCACTGTTGGCGGCTGGTTCGGTACTGGGGTTCGGCACGCTTTTGCGGCTGGCAACGGGTAGACAACCGCTGGTTGCTCCCGGCAAGCAGGCCAAAGGCTATGGCAGCAATCCCTATGGTAAATAAGGGAGGGGCTTGCCACATCCTGCGGCCCCGCGACTGCACGTTGGCAAGCGCAGCTTGCCCGGCAGGTCGCCTTACAGCTAGCCACTGGCTAGCTTCACCTTCCCGATACGTTTCGAAGTGAATTCGAAACGTATCTCCCACCCACGTCCCGCGGGCCCGGAACTTATCTGACTTGCAGCAAAGCTCCAAATCAGTAAGGTTCCCTTGCGCAGTACCACTGGTACTGCTCACCCTGAAGCTCGGCTATCGCCTCGTTCGCTGCGCTCATTGAGCCGCAAGGTGCGCTTTAGATTAGTTCTGTAGGGCTTGGCTTGCTAGCGTCGCCATAAGCGGGTACACTAGAGGGCGAAATATGAGCGTCAAGAATACAAAACAGCGTGTTGTTCCGCTGCAAGACTATAAGCGGACAAAAATGATAACCACGGTGGGGCCAAGTACCCACAGCTACGAGGCGGTGAAGGCGCTGATAGCCAATGGCGCGAACGGGCTCAGGCTGAATTTCAGCCACGGCACCAACCCCGAACGTGATGAGCAGATAGCCTGGATTCGCAAGGCCAGCAAAGAGCTTGGCAAACCGGTCGCGATAATCCAGGACCTGCAAGGGCCGAAAATCCGTCTCGGTGAGTTCGATGACATCATTACCGTACAAACTGGTGAAACGTTGCGGTTCGGGTATAACGCCGACTGGGTCAAGACAGGGGTCATACCGACCCAATACGACCTGAGCGCCAAGATTAAACGCGGAGAACGGCTGTACCTCTACGACGGCAAGGTCCGCACGACGGTCACGAGCGTTAAAGACGGTGTCGTCTACGCCAAGGCTGAAAACGACGGCATACTGCTGAAGAAAAAGGGCATGAACCTGCCCGACACCGACTTTGGCGGCGATGTCATAACCGAAAAAGACAAGAGCGACCTGGCCTACGGCAGCACCAAAGACATCGACTATGTGGCTATGAGCTTTGTGCAATCGGCGGCCGACATCGAGCACATACAGCGGCTTATAAAAAATCTGGGCAGCTCACGCAAAGTGATTGCCAAAATAGAAACCAAACTGGCGGTCGAGAACATCGACGGGATTATGCGGGCGGCAGATGCCGTCATGGTTGCCCGCGGTGACCTGGCGGTAGAAACGCCGGCCGAAAGCGTGCCGATAGTCCAGCGGCAGATTATCGGTCTTGGCCTGAAGTATGGCAAACCGACCATTGTGGCGACGCAGATGCTGGCCAGCATGACCGACATGCCCGAACCGACCCGCGCCGAAGTATCGGACGTCGCGACCGCCGTATTGCTCGGCGCCGACTGTGTGATGCTGAGCGACGAAACCGCCAGCGGACGGTATCCGCTGGAGGCGGCCAGCGTCATGAAGCGGATTATTCTCTACACTGAAGCGCATTCGCCAGTTGCAGTCAGCTTTATAGACCACGAGGTGGACAACACGCGGCAGGCGGCCATCAGTCGCGGGCTTATTAGCCTGGCGGCCAGTATCCATGCCATTGCTATTGTGGCCGAGACCAAGTCGGGCGCGACGGCCCTGCAGGTTTCCAGCGAGCGGCCGAATATACCGCTCATAGCCGTCACTGACGACCCGCGGACAGCGCAGCAACTGGCCATTGTCTATGACATAAAAAGCTACGTGCGGCCCGTCAGTAAAATGGCTGCGACAAAACTGACGGACTTCCTGCGCGAAACCAATGTGTTTAAAAAGGGCGACATCGTCGTCACCGCCAGCGGCAAATACCCCGGCGTTGTCGGTACTACCGACACCATCAAAGTCCGCCAGTTGGATTAAGCAGTTTATAGTTGGTAGTTTTTAGTTTATAGTGGGGCAGAGAAAACCACAGACAACCTATCAACTATAAACTAACAACTAAAAACTTTCCGGGGGTGGGGATGAGTTTTACCAAGAAGACAATCCGTGACATAGACCTGCAGGGCAAAAAGGTTCTGCTGCGAGCCGACTACAATGTACCGCTGAATGACAAAGGCGAAATAACCGACGATTACCGCTTGCAGCAAAGCGTACCGACCGTAAAGTTCCTGCTGGAGCATGGCGCGGCGGTCATCATTTGCTCGCACCTGGGCCGTCCTGATGGCCAACCGAACCCGAAGTACAGCCTGTTCCCGGTGGCGAAGCGCTTGACACAATTGCTTGGCCAAGGCGTGGAGTTCGCCCAGGATTGCGTCGGCGAAGCGGCTGAAAAACCGGCTAGCAAACTGCCGCAGGGTCAAGTATTGTTGCTCGAAAACCTGCGCTTCCATGCCGAAGAAGAAGCGAACGACGACGGCTTTGCGCAGCAGCTTGCAAAGCTTGCCGACGTGTTCGTGCAGGATGGTTTCGGTGTGGTGCATCGTGCGCACGCCAGCACGGACGCCGTCACCCGCCACTTGCCGAGTGTAGCCGGCCTGCTGCTCGAGAAAGAAGTCGACACCATAACGAATGTCATGGAAAACCCGGCCCGGCCGCTGGTGGCGGTCATCGGCGGTGCCAAAATTGCCGATAAAATAGAGATATTGCAGCGCTTTATCGGCATCGCCGACGTGGTGGCGGTGGGCGGAGCTATGGCGAATACGTTCCTGCAGGCGACCGGCGTGCCGATTGCCAAGAGTATGACCGATGCCGAAGATTTACCACTGGCCAAGCAAATTATCGAAACGGCTAAAGCACGGTCCAAACAGGGAAGGTCCGTGTTCTATCTGCCACAAGACGGCGTGGTGGCCACTAAAGTCGACAAAAAGGCGCACACCAGGATTGTCGATTGGAGCACGCACGTTGTGGCCGATATCGAAAACTACCCGAAACGTCCGGCACCCGAAAGCGGCCATATAGAGGATGACGAAATGATTCTAGACATCGGCCCGTTCAGCGGTGCGTTCATAGCGGGCGCTGTACAGTTGGCCGGGACGGTCGTGTGGAATGGAGCGCTTGGGGTGACTGAGACCGAAAGCCTGCAGGGGCCTATCGGACCCTTTGCGCACGGGACCGAACTGCTGACCGAGGCGATGACGGGTCAGTTCGGCAACCGGCCGTTTAGCCTAGTCGGCGGCGGCGATACCGTGGGGTACATCGAGAGCCGGAACATGCTCGGCAGCTTTAACCATGTTTCGACTGGTGGGGGCGCGTCGCTCGAGCTTATGAGCGGGCGCAAGCTCCCCGGGGTCGAAGCACTGCAAAACAAAGAATAACCAAGCCGCAAATCCAAGCATTGCAATAACCAAGCACCAAATCGCAATGACCAATCAATGACTGAATTCACGAATGCTTAAATGTCCGAGGTCATTCAGACATTCAGTCCTTTGTGAATTGCTTGGTCATTGGTGCTTGCGGCTTGGTTATTATGGCTTCCAGTTATGTGGTTTGGTGCTTGGTCATTTATACGAAATAGAGCGACAGTGTATGGAATGAACGGTATTTCGTGATAGACTAAAGTTAAAAGCACAACCGTTATGACCCTAGACAAGAAAACGTTAATCGTCGGTAACTGGAAAATGCACCTCAACGTGCATCAGTCCAGCCTGCTTGTACACCGGCTGAGCCAGCACATCGCTATCCACCGCCAAGTGGAAGTGGTGCTGGCGCCTAGTATGCTCGCGCTGCAGCCGCTCAGCGTCGAGGTAGACCATCGTAAATTCCGTCTGTGCGCGCAGGATGCGTACTACAAAGACGAAGGCGCGTTTACGGGCGAGGTCAGTTTCCAGATGTTGAGCGACCTGGTGCACTACGCTATCGTCGGGCATTCGGCCCGCCGGATTTATTTCGGTGAGACGCTGGAGCTGGTTCGCGACAAGGTACAAGCAGCCGTGCGCAATGGCATCGTGCCTATCATCTGTGTGGGCGAGACGAAAGAAGAGCGCCGGGCGGGCGAAACGAAGCAAGTCTTGCACGACCAGGTGACGACCGCGCTGCAGAACCTGACCAGCAAAGAGATTGCCGATGTCGTCATCGCCTACGAACCGGTTTGGGCTATCAGCACATTCGATGGAGAAGTCGCGCGGCCAAGCGATATCGAGCAGGCAGTGGCATACATCCGCCAGCAAGTCGAAGAGCTGTATGGCCACGCCGTTGCCCAGGACATGCGGGTGCTGTACGGTGGCAGTGTGAACGAGCATGACGTTACCAGCTATCTGCTGGTACCCGGCGTCGACGGCGCATTGGTAGGTGCTGCCAGCCTGAATTATCACCAGTTCAGCGCCATTGTCGCCGCCGCGCATAAACTTAGGACGCAGGCGTAGGGGTAGCGGGGTGGCGGCCGATAAATCTTCAGACAAAAAGGTCATGGACGTATCCCGGCCAAGCCAGACGCCGGCCGATTCAACTTCCCGGCCCGTTATCGTTTCGAACCGTCCGCTGATGCAGGACCCGATGATGGCAACCGTCCTGAGCGGCAAGTCCGAACCCGAAGCTCCTGCGGAGACAAAGGACGATACCGTGGAAGACGCTAAGCCTTTGGTGCCACACGCAGAGAGGGTTATCAAACCGATTGAAACTGAGGCGGCGGAACACGCCGAAGCAGCAGCCGATTCGCCGGAACAGACCGCAGAGGAAACGCCGGCAGCAGCCGATACGGCCGCAGAGGCCGATACTGAAGCAGAGCCTGCCAAAGAGGAACCCGAAAAAGCCGCCGAACCCAAACCGGACAAAAAGGAGGAGCCCGGACCGCAACCGGCCGTTCCCGATACCGTAGAGACCGACGAAGCGGACGGCGATGACAAGCAGACCAATCCCGAGGCCGTCAAGCTGTCCGAAGCCGACCTGAAGCGTGCCGCTGAACTCGAAGAAATTATCGCCAGCGGGAAATACGCCGTACCCATCGATGCCAGCGGCAAGCGCCGCACGCTCATCATAACTATCTGGCTGGTACTGCTAACGCTGTTGCTTGCGGCTGTGCTGGCCGACGCACTGCTCGATGTCGGCATACTCACCATCCCCGGCATTCCTCATACACACTTCTTCAGCATCACCTAGATAAACCCTAAGCTCTAAATTCTAAACAAGCTCAAATGACCAAGGCTCAAATGTATGAAACATGCTCAATGTGCAGGTGTTTTGGCCATTGGAAATTTCGAGTTTAGAATTTGTTTAGAATTTAGGGTTTAGAAATTAGAATTTTTACAATATTGCTTGTGGTCGTTGGCTGGTAGAATAGAGGGACGTGCAAGAGTTACTGAATGGGTTGAATCCGGAGCAAAAGCGGGCAGTCGAAACGACCGACGGCCCGCTGCTGATTCAGGCCGGAGCGGGGAGTGGCAAGACCAAAACGCTGACGCACCGCATCGCCTACCTCATCGCGAATGGCAAGGCGACGCCGTATAACATCCTGGCCGTCACTTTTACGAACAAAGCGGCCAAAGAAATGCGCGAACGTGTGGCGCACCTGCTCGGCCAGAGCGCCGAAAACCGCAGCTTTATGCCGTACATGGGTACGTTCCACTCCATCTGCGTGCGTTTGCTGCGGATGGACGGCGAACACATTGGTATCCCGCGCTCCTATGTCATTTTCGATGAAGCCGACCGGTTGGCGGCTGTGAAGCGGGCAAGCAAAGAACTGCATGTCGACGAAAAAGCGTTTCCAGCTCGCACTATTTCCAGCCTCATCAGCAGTGCCAAGAATGAACTCATCGGGCCTGACGAATACGCCTCAACCGCGCGGAGTCCGGCTGCCCGCGTCACGGCCGAAGTCTATCCGCTGTACGAAAAGGCGCTGCGCGAAGCTTCGGCACTCGATTTCGACGACCTTATAAACCGTACGGTGCACATGCTGCAAAGCCAGCCGGAGCTGCAGAAAAAGTGGCAACAGCAGTTCCGCTACGTCATGATAGACGAGTACCAGGACACCAACGCCGCCCAGTACAAACTCGTAAAATTGCTGACGAATCCCGATAAGAACATTGCGGTGGTTGGCGACGACTGGCAATCTATATACAGTTGGCGCGGCGCAGATTTTCGTAACATCTTAAAGTTTGAGCGGGATTATCCAGGCTGTACGGTCATAAAGCTCGAGCAGAACTATCGTTCGACGAATCATATCTTGAGCGCCGCGCATGGAGTGATTACGAAAAACCAGCAGCGGAGCGACAAAAAACTCTGGACTGACGCTGGTGATGGCTTGCCGGTGCAGCTGCTGCAAGTCGGTTCTGAGCGGGCCGAGGCCGAAGCTATCATCCGCCGGGTGAAGCAAGGTGTCGACGGCGGTCAGCGCCGCTTCCGCGATTACGCTGTGCTGTACCGAACCAACGCCCAGAGCCGCTCGCTCGAAGAAACGTTCATCCAATACGGCGTGCCGTACCGCATTGTCGGCGGCGTGCGCTTCTATGACCGCAAAGAAATCAAAGACCTGGTTGCGTATTTGCGCGTCATTTTCCAGCCGGAAGACCGCGTCAGCTTCGAACGTATCGTCAACGTGCCAGGGCGCGGCGTGGGCGCGAAAAGCGTCGAGAATTTCTACGGTTGGCAACAAAGTCTGGGGTTGAGTTTGGAAGAGGCGCTCAAGCAGGCAGGCAATTGCGGCACGGTGACGGGCAAAGCCAAGAAAGGCCTGGCCGAGTTGGGCGACATACTGACGCATTTGCGCGAGCTCAGCGAAGAGGTGCCACCGGCAGCGCTCATCGACTCGCTGGTACGTCGAATCCGCTACCTCGAATACCTCGATGACGGCACACCGCAAGCCGAAAGCCGCCAGGAAAACGTCAAGGAACTGATGAGCGTAGCGCAAGGTTACCATGACCTAGGCTTGAGCGGCTTTCTAGAAGAAATCGCGCTTATTTCCGACCTCGACACGGCGAACTTCGACGGCAACGCGGTGACGCTCATGACCCTGCACGCTGCCAAAGGCTTGGAATTTCCGGTGGTCTTTATGACCGGCATGGAAGAAACCATTTTCCCGCATAGCCGCGCGCTGTACGACCAAGGCGAGATGGAAGAAGAACGCCGCCTGTGCTATGTCGGTATGACGCGCGCCCGCGAAGAACTCTACATGCTCTACGCTGCCGGGCGTTTGCTATACGGTGGCATGCAGCACAACCCGCCCAGCCGGTTCCTGAGCGAAATCGACAGCCAGTTCATAGAGGAAACCGCTATGGCAATCAGCTTCGGCAGTGCGTACGGCGGCGGTTTTGATAGCGGCCTGAGCAGTAAGAATTACGATGACAGCGCGTATGTTGCGCCGGCCGCGCCCAAACCCGCCGATGACGGCCCGCGCTATGTGCCGGACTTCGAAATCGGTGACGGCGTGCGGCACCAGCTGTTCGGCAACGGCACTATCGTTGAGCTCGAAGGCGACAACGCGACTATCTTTTTCCCTGGCAAAGGCGCCAGGAAGCTGAATATCGCGTTCGCTCCTCTCGAAAAGCTTTAGTCCTGTGTCATTCCGGGCTTGACCCGGAATCTACCGCCTCAGGTGTTTGTCATGCCAGCAGAAGCTGGCCTGACGGGTTGAGGTACGCCCGACGGTTTTGGTCTGAGTATTGGCTGGGAGCCCGGGAACGGGGATGAGTGAGAGGTCTGTAAGACGGTTCGGAATCAGTGGTGACTTCCCATGTAGGCGTCTTCTAGTCTGACAGGGAAACCCGTGGGTTTCCCTACGCTCGGTAGCCGCTCTGCTAACGCAGCGGCTAGCCGGGCTACCTTTCCGGACTGCAGACCAGGGGTTCGAGAGGGCCCCGACAGGTCGGGGCCGCAACGCTTTTTCGTCTGTGGCAGCAACTGAGCGCTCGCGGGCCGATGCGTTTTTTGCTATACTATGAGGAAGACAAAGCGGTTTCGGAGGGTGGCCTGCTGAACGCGAAACGCTTTGCATTCGTACATATGAAGCCGGCAGTACAGCACATACGACACCACGCCCGCAAGCACCGCGAACGCTTGCGGCAGTTCAACCAGCATCCATTCGCATGGCCTATCTGGGTCTTTTTGGGTTTGGTATTTGTCTCGGTCATAGGACTGCTCGTTTTCAACCGGCTGCACACAGACAGCGATACCACCGACACGCACATCGTCATCGTTTCTCACGACCACGCTACCCAGACCGTACCAACCAAGGCGGTCACGGTGGCGCAGTTGCTCACTCGGTTGCATATAAAACTGGCGACCGGCGACCGGGTCGAGCCGTCGCCGAGCACCAAAATCCTGCAAGACAACTTCCTCGTGAACGTCTACCGTGCCGTGCCGGTGACCATCGTCGACAACGGTGCTTCCACGCGTATTCTCAGCGCCGGCGCCACGCCGCGCAGCATCGTCGCACAGACCGGCATGACATTGTACGGTGAAGACGAGGTGCAGTCGGCGTACTCGACGAACCTGCTCAAAGACTCCAGCCTCGGCAAGGTGGTAACGGTAAAGCGCGCCACACCCGTAAACCTGAACTTGTACGGCACGCAGACGCTGGTGCGCACCCAAGCGACGACCGTCAGCGGCCTGGTAACCGAAAAGCACATCAAGCTGGTCGATGGGGCCACACTGAATCCGGTCGGTGGCACGCCGGTAAGCAGCAATATGCAACTGTTCGTTCTGAACAAAGGCGTGCGGATAGCTTCTGCCGAAGAAGTCATCCCCATGCCTGTACAGAACGTCGACGACAACAACCTGACGCTTGGCGCCAAGGCCGTCCGCCAGGTCGGCAGCGCCGGTAAACAACTGGTCACGTACCAGGTCACGGTCGACCCGAAGACAGGCAAAGAAGTCAGCCGCACGGCCATCCAGACGGTCGTCACCGTCGCGCCGGTAGCGCAGATAACGGCTATCGGTAAGCACGTCGATGTGCCGGCCGATAAAGTCGCCATTATGCAAGCGGTGGGTATCAGCCCGAGCGACTACGGGTACGTCGACTACATCGTCAGCCACGAAGGCGGCTGGGGCGGCGCAACGAAGTCAAACCGTGGCGGCAGCGGTGCATACGGCATCTGCCAAGCCCTGCCCGGCAGCAAGATGGCCAGCGCCGGCGCCGACTGGGCGACCAACCCGGTTACGCAGCTCAAATGGTGCAATGGCTATGCCGTCGGCCGTTTTGGCAGCTGGGCCGGCGCGTACAGCTACTGGCTCGCCCATGGCTACTGGTAACCATGAGACAAACCGTTCCGGTTTTTCTCATCGCGCGGGGCGGCGGAATAAATCCGCCGGCTCCGGCTGCTCTTTTTCCGGCCTGTGGTAATGTGATGTCAAGCCTGATAGAGTTAAGACTGTTATGGCAGAAGCAATACCGAAGAAAAGTTTGGGGCAGCACTGGCTCTACGACGAAGCGACGCTGCAGGCTATCTGCGATAGTGCAGAAGTCGGCGCAGGCGACACCGTGCTCGAAGTCGGACCAGGGCTTGGCACGCTCACCAAGCAACTCGTGCAGCGGACGGAACATGTCGTGGCGGTGGAGTTCGACCAGGAACTGGCCGACGCGTTGCCGGCGACCATCGACGACGATGTGCTGCAGGTCGTCCATGAAGATATACTGCAATTCGACCTCACCATGCTGCCGGCGGGCTACAAAGTCGTCGCCAACATCCCGTACTACCTGACTAGCAACCTCATCCGCGTGCTGTGCGAAAGCCCGAACCCATTCAGCATAGCTGCCATACTCATCCAGAAAGAAGTCGCCGAACGGGTCGTCGCTAAGCCCGGTCAAATGTCACTGCTTAGCCTTAGTGCGCAGTTCTACTGCGAAGCCAGCCTCGGCGTATTCGTCGGCAAAGAATTGTTTACTCCGCCGCCCAAAGTCGATAGTCAGGTGCTAGTGCTCAAGCGCCGCAGTGAACCGTTGTTCAAAGGTGTCGATACTAAGCAATTCTTCCGAATCGTCAAAGCCGGCTTTTCGCAAAAGCGCAAAACCCTTGCAAACTCACTCAGTGGTGGCCTCGCCATCTCCAAAGACGAAGCCCGCGCGCTCCTCGAAGCCGCCGGTATCCCCGCCAACCAGCGCGCCCAAGCCCTTTCGTTAAACGACTGGTGCGCCTTGTACGAAGTTGCCTCGCAGCGCTAGAGCGTGTACAGTGTGGTCATGACGACAAAGGGAGCTTTGAAAGCGTACGTGCTCAGTGCGGTGTTCGGGGCGGTTGGTGGGTTTGTAACTATTGTTGTGGTTGTGTCGCTCGACCACCTCATGAACTTTATCTGGAAAACCGGCTTTGGCGTTAATCCCGACGCGCCGACTCGCAGCCTTATGGTGCTGCCAGTGCTGCTCATAGCTGGTGTCATTGTCGGGCTAATGGTCCGGCGCTCCGGTAAAGTAGACGGACTGGATGTAGTTATGACACAGGTTCTGACGACCGGTCATATAAACTGGCGACAGCTGCCTAAGGCTCTGGTTATGGCCATCATTTCACTCGGTAGCGGTGCGAGTTTGGGGCCGGAAGCGCCAGCGTCGGTGGCAAGCGTGAGTTTGGCATCATTCGCCGCTGAAAAGACAAAAGCGAACACCGAAGACACGCAAACCATGAATGTCTCGGCCATGTCGGGGATGCTCGGTGGCATGATGAACTCGCCGTTCATGGTGCCTGCCATGATAGCTGAAGGCGTACAGAAAAAGATGGCCGAAATAAACCCGATGCTTATATGCAGCATGATTTCCAGTGCCTTCGGAGTCGGGGCTATAGTGGTGGTACTCGGCAAGGTGTTCAGTATAGACCTTGGGGTGCCACCTTCGGACGGGGCAAACCTGACGGACTTGCTCTGGGCATTTCTATTTGGCATAGCTGGCGCTATCGGAGGCTTGCTCGTTTTCTTAGTGAGCAAACGTGTGACTAAGCCGCTTTTGGGCAAGCTTCGCCATCCGGTCGCTAAGGCGCTTGTCGCGGCGCTGTTTATGGCGGTGGTGGCCTACGCGTTTCCGCTAACTATGTTCAGTGGCCAGCACACGGTGCCGCACCTTATTTCCGAAACGGCGCAGTTGAGTGCACTCTACCTTATCGTCATAGCTCTCGCCAAAATGCTCGCCACCGCCGTGCTTATAGAAGGTGGCTTCTTCGGCGGGGCAATCTTCCCGGCAATTTTCGCGGGTGTTGCGTTCGGCCTGGCGTTTGACCACCTCTTTGGCGTGTCGCTTTCTGTCGCTGTGCCAGCAGCAGTCGGCGGACTAATGACGCTCGTACAGCAGAAGCCGTTTACTGCGGCCTTGCTTACGGTGGGCATCGTTGGTGCGACTACGGCGCCCATAACCGCACTCGGTGTCGCTGGCGGGCTCATTGTCCTGCTCGCCCTCAAGAACGCTCAACAGAAACGTGTAGCAAGAAGCTAGCCGATTGCCGTCAAGCATCCGGCTAGGACAACAAGTGCCGCCTGCGGCAGTCGCAAAAAATACCGTGGCCTCTGGATCTGCTTTTCGTGCACATACCAGACGCTGTACAAGTACACGGCCAGACACAGACCGCTTAGCAATGCTAACACCGCATGCTCGTGTGAAGTGGCGGCAGTGCTGTAGGCGATTGTCGCCAGGCATCCACAAAATGCGAGCATCAGACTCACTATCTTCACCGTCCGCGCGCCATAGCGAACTAGCGGCGTGCGTTTGCCGTGGGCTTTGTCGCCTGCCAAGTCTTTGTAATCTTTTGCCAGTAGCAGTGGAGTACAGAGCAGTACAGTCAGCCCCGCCACCAGGTAATCCTGTGCCTGGAGCGGCCGGGTCTGCGCAACGCCGAACAGATACGGCAAGCTGGCGTAGCACAGACTCAGCACCACCGGCGCCACGAACCCGCGGGCCTGGAGGTTTAGCTGTGGCTGCGAGTAAGCGTAGAGCAGGGCAAGATATGCCAGTGTCAAAAGTAGCGTGACCGGCTGCGGACAGAACGCCTGCAGCACCATCGCCACGAGCATATTCCCGGCAATCCAGCTGTAGCCTGTCCGCTGGCTCAGCTGCCCGGTCGCGAACGGATTATCCCGGCGTTTGTTGGCCTTGTCGACGGCTATGTCCGAAAGATTATTGTATATCGCGGCGATGGCATACAGGCAGAGCAGTAGTGCATATACCCGCAGACCCCCGGCCAGCGAGCCGCTCACGGTCGCGACGCCTATGGCGAGCAATCCGGAAAAAACGACATTTTGCGGCCGGGTCGCGACGACCAACAGCCGCGCGGTTTTCGGCGCGCTACTCGTGGCCCGGTTCATGAGCAGTGTATTCGAAATTGTAGACGACGAACGAAACGAACAGCACGGCAAGCCACAGCGCCCAATACCCCAGCTCGCAGACGGTATCGACGACAGAGCGAAAGCCGCTGACGATAAGCAGCGCGTTTGCCGTCGCGCTGGCGACCAGCCCCACGGCAGCGCCGATGGCGACGCACAGCATGAAATCACCGAAAGACACCGTGGTGTGGCCCAGATAGTTGCTGGCGCCGGCCCAGTCGCCGAGCAGCATCGCACCGGCCGGCAAGAGAGCGCACCCTAGCAGTAGTGCTGCCTCGAATACGACTATTTTCGGATGTTCCTCGCGGAAATACGGGTATTGTTTGAAGAGCGTGTAGACGCTACAGAGGACCACGCCGCCGAGCAGAACCCAGCGCACCGCTCCCGGCACACGCAGCTCCCAGCCACCTAGCCTTTGCGCTAGCAGCAGTGCTACGAATACCACCATAAGTCCCACGGCAACGAGCACTGGCAGATACGTGCTGGTTTCCATGGCATTGCGGTTTTTCAATCGAGGCATGTGCATAATAACAGTATACCTAACCCCAGCTCAACATAAGCAATACCCTCACTCAAGCATCTCCGCATTGAGCGCAGCGAACGAGGGCGTCAGCCCGAACTTTAGGGGGAGGGAGACCTTGTCTCGAATTTATTTCGAGACAAGGTTGGGAGGGGCGAGCCCCTCCCTGCAGAGCTCGACAGGTATGTCGAGCTCTGCACTTATTCTGTGCTTGGGTCGTGCGCAGAATACATGATGGCATATGCGAGGTACGTGACAATCGTCACGACCACCCAAGCCGCTCCATACCCCAGTATCCCCAGGATTTTTACCGCCAGATGAAAGCGCGTGACGATATACAGCGCGTTGACACTGGCTACGAGTACCATGGCCGGTACGGCGCACAGACCTGCCACGAAAGCTATGAGCCCGGGGCTTAGCTCGCTGGCATTGTTGAATGTAGCACTGCCGTTCAAATCGCCGATTATGATTGCCGCCACCGGCAACACGACCGCACCTGCAAGCAGCAGCAACTCAAGCCGGAAGAGCATCGGCCGCACGACATGAAACGCCCGCCATTGCACGACGAAACTGTAGACGCTCAGGAGCGCCAAAAGTACGCCGGGGATGGCAAAAAACAGCCGTGCGCCGCCGGTGTCTTCGCCCCCGGGCTGCAAACTGGCCGCGATTGCGCCGAACACAGCGACGCCGAATAAGACTAATTGTGGAAGATACGTCAGGCGTGAAGGTTCCGCCACTAGCGCCTGCGGAACGGCTGTCATGGGAATGGGGGCTGGCTGTGACGGTGCGGTCGGCTGTAATGGAACGCCAGGTTGCGGCGGTACCGGTGCGTGCGAGGCGTTCATTACGCTTATTTATACAGGCTTATGCTGCAAAACGCAAAGTCAGCGTATACTTGGCGTTTCGGGTTTGCGGCCGATGGCGCCGAACCACTTGCCGAACATTATCAGGACAAGCACGAGACCCGTTGTCAGGCCGGCGAGGCCGCAGATAATGCCGGCGGTTTTCAGCCCGTGCGCGATGGCGGTGTCGTACTGCAGTTTGCCAGTGCGGCTGAGCAGTTGGTACCAATCGTGGGCCTGGTCGTAATCGTTCGAAAGCGTGGCGAGCGGCAGTAGGCGCGAGCGGGCATCGGCGGCGTAGACGGCGACATCGAACAGGTTGTAGGCGAACCAGACCAGCATCATGCTCGCCGCGAAATGCCAGCGTTTCCAGACACAAGTGCCAAGCCAGAGCAGGGGGAACAGACACTGGAAAACCGACCCGCCGGCGATGGTTATGAACTCGCCGAACGGCGTGAATATAATGTGCCCGAGTTCGTGTATACCCAGGTCGAACGCGCCGAGCGGGTTATTGCGTATCGCTTCGAGCGTCGTGTTGGACGCAGCTCGGAAAAATAGGTAGCCGAACGCCGCCAGCACTACCAGCCGGAAAGACCAATCGAACCCGGTACCGTGCGCCCGCGCCCACAGCACCATGTGCTGCAGGTAGTTCAACTTTTTGTTGTACACCGCGCACTTCGTACACGTCGCGCCGTTTATATCGTACAGAACGCTCGGCTGCCCGCACGCCGGACAAGTCTTCGGAAACAATGCCATTTAGGCATAAGTATAAAAGACCTCCCCCATCCTGTCACGGTTTCAAGGACCGTTCTTGAAATAAGCTGCCACCAAAGATAAGAATGAAAATTCCCAACCACTCACGCTTCCAAAAACATAGAACCCTACCACTGTCATGCTGAACTTGTTTCAGTATCCATACGTTCCGTATGAGCGTCCGTGCTACCGTATGGGCCCTGAACTGAATTCAGGGTGACACGAAGGTGAGCGGTTCAGCAGAAAGTGTTTGACAAATCGCTTGTACTTATGCTAAAATAAGCAATTGTAGGGGAATTATGCCCTATGCAACCAAATTATGGGGCTGAATTTTAAGCTCGACATTGGTTTTATCGGTTATGTTTGCAGGTCGCTTGTCAGCGTTACAGGCTACAATTTTAGATGCAAAAACATCTTTCGTGAAAGCAGCAGCTGCTCTCCGTGACTTTGTCGCGCCTCAGCCTACTTTCGCATCAGATTACGCTCTAGCAGCCTAATCAGTGCGCTATGCGATTTCAGATAGTGTAGTTAGCGCTTAAATCATCTGAACGCTCGGTCGGTTTTATCCAGGCCGGCCGCTAAGACCAGGATTGCCCGCACATGATGTTTGTCTGTTTCGATACATGTGCGCTAAGCTTGGACCTGCCCACCCACAATACTTGGCTACGAACGTAATCTGCCGAGAGTAAAACGTTTTTTACTTCGCACCATAACTACGGTTATGCTTTGTCGCAAGAAAACGCTTTCCTCTTCGACAGATTTCGCTCTCGCTTTCAAGCATTGTGAGTGGGTAGGTCCAGTCAAAATAGACTAAACCTGTAGAAAACTAACCAAGATACGCCGATGGACGCGGGAGCATTACCCGCCAGCTCCTCCATTCTTCGCTAAAGCTACGAATCGCAAGCCATTTCACTTGATGTGGTTTGCGACGCGTAGCTTTTGTGTTTTATCGGGCTACGAAGAATGCCCTTCGTAGCCTTGCGCGAAGAAGGGCTGTATTATCATGTTATGTATTATGTGTATATTCTGAAAAGTGAAATTGCCAATGAATATTACTATGGTTCTACCGCAAACCTCCAAGCGCGCCTAAAGGCTCACAACGCCGGTCAAAACACGTCGACTAAGAAATACAAGCCATGGGGCATTGTTTGGTATGGTGCTTTTAATCATCGCTCGGCTGCTGAAGCATTTGAAAAGTATCTCAAGACCGCATCCGGCAAGGCTTTCTTGAGAAAACGCTTGGTATGAAGTTTCTAGGGCGCCCGTCCCGATTACATGGATGACCGTTGGCTGTTAGGCAGCGAGGAAAATCCAGAGGAGGATTTCGGTGGCGCTGATGCCGAGTGTGGCCTTTTCGACAGAATCCAGTGGTTCGCTCTTGCCCGGCCTGCGGTTTTCGCGGAGCATCACGACCATGAGGCAGCCAAGGCTGATGGCCAGCAGGCTCAGCCCGGTCGCGGCTAGAACCATAGTAGCGGTAGCATTTCCCGCGAGCGCCGTGAGTACGCCGACGGCGATTGCTAGCAGGGATGTTAAGAATAACAAGCTGACTGCGAAGTATTTCTTGCCCTGTTTGGTGCCGGTACGTTTCATGTAGCAAGCATACCATAGGCGTTGCCAATACGCTCGGTCACTAAAGAGTCGCGGGTGATTTTGATGGCGTTGTAAAACCCAAGAGGACTGTCCTCTCAATGTCTCTCAAAATGTATACAGCCGCCAAGGGTTTCTGCGGAGCTACGCCTCCAGTCCTGTTACAATAGGTGGATATGGATGAAATCGTAAAAATTGTAGCGAAGTATTTTATAGTGTTGTCGCTGGTGGGGACGTTGGTGTTGCTACTGCGGCTCAAGCCGGCTGGCCGCAAACAGTATATTGCGGTGCTTATTTTGGGTGGAGCTATCGCCGGACTGCTGGCGTTCATCGGTAGTCAGCTGTATCACAACCCGCGGCCGTTCGTGCAGGGTGGTTTTACGCCGCTTTTGCCGCACAGCAACGACAACGGGTTTCCGTCTGACCACACGCTGCTGGCTGCTACGCTCGGTTGGGCGGCGCTGGTTTTCAGTCGCAAAATGGGCATAGCCTTGTTGGTGTTGGCGGCGCTTATCGGTGTGTCGCGGATGGCGGCCGGGCTGCACCATCTTGTAGATGTCATCGGCGGCTTCGTCTTCGCGGGCATAGCTGTCTGGCTCGCAAACCTACTCGTAAATAAGTACTTGCGCAAAAAGCCTGCCCACAAGCCGGTCGAATCGGAAGAATAAACGCTATTGCTTGAGGCGATTGTCCGGCTGTGTGACTCTGTGCGTATGGGTAAAGATGAGAGCCGGGATAAAACTGGCCTATTTCTGTCGCCTAGATTAACCCCAGCCCGACCTAAGCACCCCAGTTAGCGCCGTCAGGCGGTAGGCGAGCGTCAGCGAAGCCTTTAGGGGTGGGGAGCTAGGTATGCCGGATTTACTCTGGCATACCTAGCGGGGAGGGCTCGCCCTCCCCTTATGAGCTCGGCAGTTATGCCGAGCTCAGGTTAGATTAGAGTTTTGTAACAGTCTGAACCTGTATGGTGCCGGCGGTCGTATACCGAGGGCTGGCGGGGGCGCCGAGGGTGCCGGTGACACGGATGCTCGTGCCGGTGGTTATGCCGGCCAGGGCCGCAGGGTCGCTGGAGCCAAGGCCGTACTGCGTGCCGTCCGGAGTCGTGAGGCCCATGGCGCATTCCATAGTCTCTCGGCCGTCGGTGTTGGGCTTCAGGCAGCCGAAGGTGCCTTCTTTGGTGACCGGCTCGTCGGTCGAAGCGGGCAAGTCGTTGGCGAGCGAGGCGCTAGTTTGGTCGGACGGCGCTGAGCCGCCTGACGTGGTCCGGCCAAGCGTATAGCCTATGGCGACGCCGATGAGTATGGCGCCGATGAATGAAATGACGAGGTACGTTGTAAGGGATTTTTTCATGATACTTATGACTATAGCACGATGGGTGGGATTGAGAAGGCCAACCGGGACTGAGTGAGACTTTTTACAGCCTGGCCGGGCTGCTCACGCTACAATATCGTCGTAATCGGAGGGTGCTCTCATGACCAAATACGGACCGAAAGCCGGGCAGAAGGTAGAAGAAGCCATGCACGAATACAAGCAGGGCAAACTGAAAAGTTCATCCGGGTACAAAGTAACCAGCCGCAGCCAGGCGGTCGCCATCGGTCTCGGCGAAGCCCGCGCGGCTGGCGCAAAGGTTCCAACAAAGAAGGAGGACTAACCATGCCAAATCTCGCCATTTTCAAAGTAATGTATCGGCTGCGCAAGCTAGTTGCACTGTATGTTGCCGCCGAAACTGCCATCAAACTTACCAAGTTCGCTATGCGCCACCGCCCGCACCGCGCCCGCTAGCCGCTTCTAGCGACAGTACGAGTACCGCCACCATCTCGCAGACCACCATTCCAGGGGCAGCCCCTGGAATATAGTGTTTTTGAATAGTTTGGGGCGCTATATATAGGCGTTAGGCATTCAGACATTGCGGGAAAGACTGTCGGCGAATTCGCGTTTGTAAGCGTCGTTGGCGCGTTGGGTGGCTTCGTAGTCAAGAACGAATTCGCGGTAGGTTTCGCGTGACCCGAACCGGGCGAGTAATGGCTCCGCTGCGACCCAAGCCCGTGCTGCACCGATGTAATCGTGGTAGCTGCTGTGCGGCCAGCGCTGGAATTCGCGATGGTTCAGGTGTATGTAGCGTGTCAGGTGATTGAGCTGGTCATCGGTACTGATAACCACGGCTCGATAGGTGTTTTCGAACAGGGGTCCGCGCCGTCGGTACTTCTTATTGAAATACATGGTGTATGTCGTCGCGATGGTGCTGATGAGCCGGGGCATGGCTCGCGGGTCACGCTGGTACACGAGGAAGTGGAAATGGTTGGGCATGAGACAGTAGGTGTTGAGGTCAATCTGGTCGCGTAGCCAGGTGAAGGGACGGTGTTTGCGGTCTTTCTGAGGCTCGGGCGAGAGCGTGCGTTCGAGCAGCCATTCGAAGTAGGCGTAGTCTTCTGCATCCAGAAAAATTTCGGTTTTGTTCCAGCCGCGATTGTAGATGTGGTAATAGTGGTCGGGCAGATAGGCCTTTTCGATGTTTCTCCCTGGCATGGCGCATACTATACCACATTTTCTTCAATTCCAGGGGCTGCCCCTGGAATTGGGGGCTTGGGATTTTGGTGGGGAGGGGGAATTTACAACGGTTTGCCAGGGGTGGAGATAGAAGCGTAAGGTATTTCATTGTGGTTATGCACGTTGTTTGCTAGTGTAGACAGGTGCAAAAACTAAGATCTCTGTTCGCCAGTGACTTTATACGCCACAATGCTGTTTTCTTTGTGGGTTCTCTGCTGGTCGGCGTCGGGAACTACTTGTTCTACCCGGCCCTGTCGCACTCTCTGTCGCCGTCGCCCTTCGGCGAGGTGCAGGCGCTGGCCGCGCTCTTTTTGCAGCTGACCATACTGCTGAACGTTATGGGTCAGGTGAGCGTGAATGTCATTGCCAACTATACCGACGAGCAAAAAAAGCAGGCGGTGCTGTTCGAGCTGGAAAAGCTGGCGTTTCTGCTCATAAGCGGGGTTTCGCTGGTGCTGGCCATACTGAGCCCGCACCTGAAAAACGCGCTGCAGTTCGAGTCTGTCGTGCCGTTCCTGGTGTTGCTGCTAGCGCTGGTTGTCACCGTGCCCGGCTCGTTCCGGAACGCTTTCCTAAGGGCACACCAGAAGTTCGGTGCCGCTTCGGTGGCGCTGCTTATCGGTGCCTACGGCAAAGTGGCGTTCGGCCTCCTGCTGACGTACCTCGGCTTCAAAGTCGGCGGCGCCATGTGGGCAATCTTTATCGCGCAGCTGCTGACCTGGACATACGCTACCTATGCGGCGAAAAAAGTCGGCTACCACCGCCCGCACGCCAAGCTGCTTGCGCCGCCGAACTTTCGCCTGGTGTTTCCGGAGCTCCGGTACGCGCTGCTGGTGCTGGTAAGTTTCGGTGCTATAACGCTGCTTTCCAGTTTGGACGTGTTCGTGGTGCGCCACTTCTTTAGCCCGCAGGTGGCTGGTGAATACGCCGGTATATCTACCGTGGCGAAGATAATCTTCTTCTTTACCGCGTCGGTTGCGCAGGTAATGTTCACCAGCATAAAAATGAAAGGCCACTGGCGCGAAAACCGGCGCCTGCTGGTGCGCTCGTTCGGCCTTGTCGCCGGGCTGGGCGGCGTCGCACTCTTGCTCTTCAGCCTCTTCCCGAAGCAGATAGTGGGGCTGCTGATGGGCAGCGCCTACACCGCGTACGCCTCACTGCTGAGCCTGCTTTCGGTGGCCATGCTCGGCTTTGCGCTGCTAAATGTCATCGTCACATATTACGTAGCTTTGCGAATTTATGCCATAAGCATTATACTGATAGCAGGTCTGCTGTTTGTCGGAGTTTTGATGGCGATGCATCACGGAAGCCTGCGGGCGGTTATAAATAACCTCATCGCGGCCTGTGCCGCCATGGGCGTTTCTGTTTTTGTTTGGCGACTACTAATAACTAACAGAAAGGTGACGCATGCAGCAGTCTCTTAGAACCGGAGTTATAACGCATATACAACTAACAGCCAGTCTGGCAAGGCAACGTATCAGCGCCCTGTATACCCCTCTCTCGCAAAAACTGATACCTGTTCCACAACCGACCGGCTCTTTTATTTATGAAGGGGGTGCCAAATGAACCCCGACGCCAAACTTATCTCTATAGTCATCCCCGTCTATAACGAAGCGGGCAATCTCGGCCCGCTGCACACCGAGCTCCACCGGGTAACCGAGAAATTGCTCTACGACTTTGAAATCATTTTCGTGGACGATGGCAGCAAGGACGAATCCATAAACGTGCTGGCCGGCCTGGCAGACAAATTCAGCAACATCCGTATCGTGCAGTTTGCTCGCAACTTCGGCAAAGAAGCAGCCGTGACTGCCGGCCTGCAGGCCACCAAGGGCGATGCCGCCATCGTCATGGACGCCGACATGCAGATGCCGCCGAGCCTCATCGGCAAATTCCTGCAGAAGTGGGAAGGCGGCGCCGAAGTCGTAGTGGGCGTTTTTGCCTCGCGCGATATGGCGTTCGTGCGCCGCACCGGCGCCAAGGCGTTTTACGGAATCATGGACAAAATCGGCCACCGGCAGGTCAAAATCACGCCGCATGCCACCGATTTCCGCCTGCTGGACCGCGAAGTCGTCGACATCTTCAACCAGTTTACCGAGCGCAACCGCATAACCCGCGGGCTCATAGACTGGGTCGGGTTCGACCGCGCCTACGTGCATTTCAAGCAGCGCCCACGTATGCACGGCAAGCCGACCTATCGGTTCAAAGACCTTATTTCGCTGGCCATAAACAGCTTTACTTCGTACAGCCTGGTGCCGCTAAAGCTGGCGGGCTACCTGGGCATGGCCATAATGGCGCTGAGCTTCCTGCTGGCCGTCGGCGCGTACCTGCTGCGCTTTGTCTTCGGCAACCCGTGGCACTGGAACCTGACCGCGCCGACGTTCCTGGCCATACTCATCTTGGGCCTGGTCGGGCTGATACTGGCGTGCCTGGGGCTGATATCGCTGTATATCGGCAGCATGCAGGCCGAATCGCTGGCCCGCCCACTGTATATAACCCGCAAACAGGTCAAAACCAAGACCGTCCTGCAAGATGCCGGTTCGACCGCGCCGACCGAAAAGCGTTCCACTGGCCGCAAGCGTCAGGGCATGGGTGGTTCGGTAGCGCACGCCAGCAAAATCCAAGGAGCCCGCTAGCCACATGAAGCTGCTTTGGATAACCTGGAAAGATTTCCGGCACCCCGACGCCGGCGGCGCCGAGGTGGTGCAGTACCAGCTTATAACCCGCTTGGCTGCCGACGGCCACCAGGTGACCGTACTGACGGCGCGCTACCCGGGCAGCAGCGCCGAAGAGACCATAGACGGTATCCGCTACGTGCGCGCCGGCAGCAACCGCTACACGCATCCGCTGGCTGCGACCTGGTACTATTTGCGACACTGTCGCAATAAATACGATGTCGTTATAGAAGAAGTGCAGGGCTGCGCACCATACTGGACGGTCTTTTTCCGCGGCCGCGCCAAGGCGTTCATACTGTACCACCAGCTGGCGCGGGTGAACTGGCTGTACGAAGTGCCGAAGCCGCTGAGTTACCTCGGCTACTACGTGCTGGCGCCCGTCGCCACGTGGCTGCTGGCCCGTTCGCGCGCACCGGTTATAACCGTTTCGGACAGCACGCGGGACGAACTGGCCAAGTACGGCTTCGCGCCCGAGCGCACCCACATTATTTCCGAAGGCCTGGTCGACGAGCCGTTGGCATCGCTAAAAGGCGTGAAAAAATACCCCCAGCCGACCGTGCTGAGCCATGGCAGTATGCGGGCCATGAAGCGCACACTCGAACAAGTGCAGGCGTTTGAACTGGCCAAACGCAACCTGCCGGAACTGCAGATGAAGATTTCGGGCAGCTCCAGCGGTGAATACGGCCAAAGGGTGCTGGCCTACATAGCCGCCTCGCCGTACAAAGACGATATAGCGTACCTGGGCCGTACGACCGACGAACAGAAAACCGAAGTCATGCAGCGCAGCCACGCCATACTCGTCACCTCTGTGGAGGAGGGCTGGGGGCTGATAGTCACCGAAGCCAACGGCCAGGGCACGCCCGCCGTGGTGTACGATGTCGCGGGCCTGCGCGACAGCGTACGGAACGGCCGCACCGGCGTCGTGACCGCCGCCAACCCGGCCGCACTGGCCGACGGCATATACCAGCTGCTCGACAGCCCGGCCATGTACGAAAAACTCCGCACCGCCGCCCACACCTGGAGCCGCCACATAACCTTCGACCAAAGCTATAAAGACTTACTAGGAGTAATCACCGCATGAAAACTGCCGAACTACCGCTTGTCAGCGTTATCGTCACGACCCGCAATAATGCCGATGTCTTGCCCGCCTGCTTGCAATCCATCGCCGGTCAAGCCTACCAACCCATAGAACTGCTGGTGGTGGATAACGGTTCTACCGACGACACCAAAACCATCGCCGCCGGCTTTACCGATAAGGTTTTCGACAAAGGTCCGGAGCGGTCCGCGCAACGCAATTTCGCCGTAGAAAAAGCAGGCGGTACATACGTGCTGATAATCGATTCCGACATGGAACTTTCCAAAGAAGTTGTGGGCGCGTGTGTCGCGGCAGCCGAAGCCTCGCCGGAAACCGGGGCGTTCATCGTCCCCGAAGAGTCGTTCGGCACCGGCTATTGGGCGCAGTGTAAAAAGCTGGAGCGCTCGTTTTACGTCGGTCAGGACGACATAGAGGCGGCACGGTTTTTCCGCACAGACATATACCGGCAGGCTGGCGGATATAACGAGGCTATGACCGGCGCGGAAGATTGGGATTTTACCGACCGCATACGTAAGCTGACGCACATCGGCCGCGTGGAGCCGTACATTTACCACAACGAAGGCCACTACAAACTCAGCACCGCACTGAAGAAAAAGTTTTACTACACCAAGGGCTTTATGCAGTACTACGACACCGTTCCGGCCGGCGAGCCGGACAAGCCACAGCAGAAAAGCGCGCTTGCCCAGGCGCTCGGCTACTACAAACTTTACCTCGGTAAGCCCGGCAAGCTCTTCCGCAACCCCGCCTACGGCTTCGGCGTCCTGTTCATGAAAACCGCCGAATTCGCCACCAGCTTTTTCAGCCTGTTGTCCGTAAAACTTAATAACCGTAAACCAGAAGGAGAACTGCATTGAAAATAGTCGTTACCAACATATATAGCTACGATAATAAAGGTGATGCCGCTATTGTGCTGGCTCTGGTATCGGAAATCCGTCGAGTATTTCCCGAGGCCGACCTGACATTGCTTACAACCGATGCGAAGAACGACAAAGATAAATATGGTGCGCCAGTCAGCAGTTCGTTGATGTGGGTGCTCTTCTCGGCTATAAAGGATTTGCCAATCGTGCGACGAGTCTATGAACTTGTAACACGTATGGGAGGGCTCCTGCTATACCTCATGTTTTATAAGCTTTTCCGGAAACCATTTTATGGGCTGCTGAAGAAGGAGGTACGAGTAGTTGCGCAGCATATTAATGAGTCTGACATGGTCATAGCCTGTGGTGGTGGATATCTTGGGACTGCTGACGCTTCACCAAAGTCGATTCTACTACTCTTTGGTATGTGCCTCAGCTTCCTGATGGGCCATTATGCACGTAAGCCAGTGTACCTTTATTCGCAATCTATCGGCCCGTTGCACGACTGGTTTGCTAAAGCCATCGTACGGTTCAGCCTTAATCGCGTCGACCTTATCGAAGTACGCGAGGATATTAGCATGGAGTACATGAGGACCCTGAAAGTCCGCACGCCATACATTCGTACCGCCGACCCGGCACTTTTGTTGCGTGGTCAACGTCGTCCGGCACCGATAAAACTCAAAAAGGCTTCACTACAGGTTGGGACAACAGTGCGCAAATGGTTTACGACAGAAGAAGAGCGGGCAAACTATCGGGCGATTCTCGCCAAGCTGATTGACTACATGGTGACAGAATATGATGCTCAAGTAACATACATTCCGCAGGTTATCGCTCAGGGCTTTGGGGATGATGACCGGCTGGTCGCGAAGAAACTGTGGGAGCAAGTAGAGCACAAGGATAGGTTTACGGTACTCACCGACAATCTGCATCCGTTTGAACTTATAGACTTATGCGGCAAGATGGACATTTTCGTTGGCACAAGGATGCATTCCAATATTTTTGCGCTACTTGGTGACGTTCCTGTCGTAGGTATCAAATATGAGCACAAAACACAGGGAATCATGGACGGTCTTGGCATAGGTGACGCAACTATCGATATCAAGAAAATCAACTACGAAGACCTGCAGCAAAAAGTGGATATGGTCATTAAGAACTCAAAACATTACAAAGAGCTGATTAGTCAAAATATGCCCGGTCAGATAGCGCTAAGTAGCTCAGCAATGGACCGTATTAAAGAAGAGTTCGATAAGCTACGGCCGATGGTCGCAGAAAGGAGCAGCTAATGTCAAAGCAACAGACGTTAAGTGTGATTGTGCCAACATACAAACGAAAAGCCGACCTCCAGCGACTGCTGAAATCTATCGCGGAGTCAGACTATCCGGCTCGGTTATTGGAAGTCGTCGTGGTTGATAATGCTGGTGATTTAACCGAGCAAGACCTGCTGCCATCTATCGGGGATATAAAGCTAAAGCTGGTGAAGCCCGACAAAAACCTATATTGTAGCGGCGGCCGATTGTATGGAACGAAATACGCAGAGGGTGACTACTATTTCTTTATCGATGACGATAATATCTTAGACAAAAAATGCTTGAGTGAACTGGCAAAAGGGTTCTCGACAATCCCGAACCTTGCGGTGGCTGCACCGCTCATGCTGGTCTATAAAGATAAAGAACGCATCTGGACTGCGGGGGTAAGACTGAATAAGCTTGTCCAGCCGATATATCTTCATGGCCAGGAGCTGCTCAGCCAAGTTGAATTACCGGATGTGATTATGACCATGGATGCCTTCCCGAACGCATTCATGGTAAAACAGGAAGCGCTGGAGACAGTGCCATTCGATGTCGATAATTTTCCGCACAACTGGAGCGAAGCGGATTTTGGGATGCGGATTAAGCAGCACGGGTACGCTACGGCAACTATTACGACTGCTCGCGATTGGCACGATATCGATTACGGCGGTCAGCTGACCCGAACCGACAGAGTCAAGGTATACGACCAGGCCAAGTCACGAGTACTATTCCGCAAGCGGTTCTTCAGCTCATTCTTTAACTGGCTGACATTTTGGTGCTTAACTTTCCCGGTTTCGACGTTATTTTACCTCAAGGCTATTTTTAGCAGCCCAGACAAACATAAATCTGCCATGATTGGACGCTATTTTAAGGGAACTTTTGATGGCTTCGTGACACCGTTAAAGTAAAATATGTACAAGGGGGAAGAGCTAAGCTTGGGCCATGAGGAGTCGTAGCCGTGCAGAATCACTACCAAAACCGCTATTATCTCTTCGGGGCCTGTGGCGGAAATTGACCGATAGCAAAGATAAGCGCTATCTGTGGCTTTTGGTGTTTATCGCAATAGGCACTCATTTGATTTGGTTTAAACTTGGCTCTACTTTATTCCATAACGATTGGCTGCATCGTCCGACCCAAACAATGGACGAAGCATGGTCCATGCAGCAGGCATGGAAGAACTTCATCGGTTTCGGTTCGCCGAATGTCCAGATGGGCTATTTTTTTGTGTCCATATTGTGGCCGATTATCGGGCACTTGGGGGGAAGTTTTGATACGGCCGTAAAGCTGAGCTTACTGATTCCGATTGCTCTCCTCGGTTTCATATCGCCTTATCTTCTCGTGCGCAAAATCACCAGCCATCCGACGGCTGCGTTCTGCGCTGCATTGTTTTACGGTTCGACGACATACTTCCTGCTGCTGCAGACGGTGCAGGTGCCCATCGCATTTATATATGCACTTTGTCCGCTCATACTGTTTTTGCTACTACGCGCGATTGAATCCGCGAAAGTATCGGACTGGATTATCCTGGCTCTCGTGTATAGCGTCGGGCTGTGTTATGAGGTGAGAATCATGTACATCGTCACCGTCATAGCGGCCTTCTATATGGCATGCAACGTTACGCGGGCACAGTTACGGAAACTACTTTTCCCCATTGGGATTGCAGCGGTAGTCGTCTTTGGCCTGAACTGTTTCTGGCTTCTCACGTCAATGTTCGGTGGAATAGGTTCGGCGATATCGAACCTTACCTCTACTGGGTTGTTTGGCGACTGGCTTTTTGATATGCCGCACGCTCTGGCGCTCTCTCAGTCTAACTGGACGGGTGGGGCGACTTCTGGCGGATTTGTCATGGAGCCCATCAAGATATACTTGTGGCTGATTCCGCTGGTAGCATTTCTACCGCTTGTCCTGAACAGTAAGAAAAGAGAAGAACCCTTCTACCGAAATAAGCAGATTCTGTTTTTTCTTGTGCTTGCGCTAGTCGGCATTTTCCTTACCAAACAGTCGCTTGACCCATTCCCTGAGGCATATGCATGGCTATATGCACACGTGCCTGGATTTTCACTGTTCCGTGAAGCGTCAAAGTTTTATTTGCTGACTGCGTTGGGATATATGGGTCTCATCGGTTACGGGCTTGTTATGTTACGAGGAAAGCATAAGAAATTGTTTTATGCATCGGTTGTAGCAGTTGTCGGCGTAGCATGTATCAACCTGAGGCCGCTCATTACGGGTGAAATCGGTGGTATTTTTGTTTCCCGGGCACAGCCGACAGATTACGCCAAACTCGATAAGCTACTTGAATCTCAACCGCCGGTAACGCGTTCATTATGGGTGCCGACTTACTCGCAGTGGGCTTACTTTGACACAACCCATCCTCGTGTCAGTCTGTCGACGGTCATGCAGCAGGACTGGCAATCGCTGGTTACTGACAAAAGTGATAGTTTTCACCAGCGCAAAGTTACCTTCTTCGGTCAACCATATCTGCAGGAGTTCATGCAAAGCACATCCATACAGTATGTGGTCGTACCTTTGAGCGATACGACTAATGATGACGACATTTTCGGGCTCTACGGCAACAACCGCCAGTTTTATATCGATACGCTGAACAGCGTGCCGTGGCTGAAGCGTGTCGATATCGGCACTAAAGACGTTGTAGTGTATGAGGTAACTGGCTCAAAGTCGTATATCTCGTCTGCTTCTAGCCTATTGAGCAGTAAATCTCTCGATAACCTATCGATGCTATACGCATTCAACGACAGTACTCTGAATGAAGAGTTTAACTTCGCCAACAATAGCAAAGGCCAGGTGCCAAATAGCACCGAGATAGATGATGTGTTCGCGAATATAAACGGCGTACAGGTCGATTCGGGGGTTGTGTCAAAGAAGGTTACGACCGCAGCAAATCCGATGTTGTACGCTAACACTAACAAACCCAGTATTAGCTACAAGGTCAGCAATGGCATGGCCGAGTTACTCTCGTCGCAACAAGCCGGGCCAACGGTAAACGGGAATACGGTCGGGGGTGCGGAAGGTAGTATTACTACAATCGGGAGCGTCAAAATTGACCCAAGCCGGCAGTATTTCTTGGCCATGAGCGACCAATTTATACCTTTGGATTTTCAAAAGGAAAAGCAACGGAACTTTGGCCTGGCGACCGGAGAAACGCGTTTAGTTTCTCGCCCTCGGACAAACCTGGTTAATAACCCTTCGTTTGAAGAAGGACTTTGGCAGAGAAAGGTGTCTGACTGTGACCCGTATGACCATAATCCGAGTATTGGTATGCACGAAAGCAAACAGGAGCATACGGATGGCGCTACTTCGTTGCAACTGACGGCTACTCGGCATACCGCATGCACAAGTTCACCAGCAGTGTCGATTACGGCGGGTCAAGAATATCTTGCATCATTCGACTACAAAGACTACCGTGCCGAGAGCGGGGACGAAATAGGATATAAGATTACATTTAATGACCCAAAGCACACGGTAGTTAAAGAATATCCTAGCGTTAAAAACGGTTCTTGGCATGCGATATATAAGTCAGTGACGGCACCTGCGGGTGCGACAAGTATGACATTGACGCTCATGGCGGTGCCGCGAACTCAAGCGGACTCAACGACAAAGATATTCTACGATGATGTATCTATCTCTGACCTTACGACTGACAGCGCACCCGTACTCGATTTGACGCCGCACTATAGTACCGCACAATTGTCGGGCACTGAGAATACTCTGGAGTTTGAAGACCCTGCATATACGGGCGATAATCTAGTACCAAATCCTTCTTTTGAGCAAGGCTTGTGGGAGCGTACGGTCGGTGACTGTAATGCGTACGATAACAAGCCACAACTTAAGATGGCCAGTTCGACCCAGTCTAGCGATGGCAAGCGGTCACTAGAACTTGCCGCAAAAAGCCATATTGCTTGTACGCGTACTTCGTCGATACCAGTTAGCGGTAATTCGACATATATATTTAGTTTTGACCATGAAAGCCCCAACGCAAAAAGTGCCAGCTATACTATTACTTTCGATGACCCAGACAATACCACTGTACAAGGTACTATTGCTACGAAAAATAGGTGGCAGACATTTAGTCGTATCATCCAGGCTCCAATCGGTGCGCACAATGTACGTATTGCTGTGAACGCGCAAGCTAAACAGCGCAGTAGCGGCTACACCATAAACCGTTACGACAATTTTAAGCTCATTGCCATACCCGACCTACGAAACCAATATTACGTTGTAAATCGGCCAAAGACTACAATGGCAGCTCCAAAAACTGTCACCTACAGGCAGATTGACCCGACCACTAAGTCCGTCCATATCTCTGGGGCAAAGGCTCCGTTTTATCTGACTATGAACGAAGCATACCACTTCAGGTGGCGGCTTGAGCTGGATAATGCTAAGGCGGGTCTACGCACCGGTGTTAACCCCAAGGCGGTGCCGGACAAAGTGTCCGCAGGTGACCACATTAAGTGGGATGATTTTGCAAACGCTTGGTATGTGAACCCGGCTGAGTTATGTAAAAACAACCCCTCTGGCTGCTCTCAAAATGCGGACGGTACTTATGACTTGAATATGGTTATAGAGTTTACCTCACAACGATGGTTTAAGCTGGGGCTGATTATAAGCGTGCTGACATTTATAGTGTGCATATCGTATCTGGTGTATGCCATAAAAGGACGTCGGCGTGACAAGTAAGCGTCAGAAAAAAGATGGCCTAAGAAGTATTATTCGTGGGCATGAATATATATTGTATGGATTGTTTGGGGTCGGAGTTCTGTTGCCGTTATTGGGACGTGGGTATGTGTTTGCGTTGGATATGGTGTTTGGGCCGCAGGTGGTGGTGCCGGGTGTGACGAGTCCGAGCTTTTTGTTCTACCGGGTGCTGAAGGTTCTGAGTTTCGTGTTGCCGGTGTGGTTTTGGCAAAAGGTCATACTGCTGGCGGTGTTTGTGCTAGCAGGTGCGGGCATGCACCGCCTAGCGGCGTATGTGAGGCCGAAGGCGGCAGATGCGACGGTATGGCTGTGGGCGTGCTACGCAGCGGGGCTGCTCTATATATGTAACCCGTTCGTGTACACGCGCCTGGTGGCAGGCCAGTTCGCGGTACTGCTGGGCTATGCACTGCTGCCGTGGTTGGCCCGCTATGCCTTCCAATTCGCCGCCAAACCCGGCCGCACGGCTGCACTGAAGGTCGCGCTGGTGCTGGTGGTTATAGGCATCGTTTCGGTGCACACCCTGGGGCTGGCAGCGGTGCTGCTGGCTGGCGTGGGCGTTTATGGGCTCTGGCGGGCGCGGCACGACAAGCAGCTTGTGAAGCGGCTGGCCGGATGGACGGGTGCAGGGCTGCTGGTATTTGTAGTGCTCAGCAGCTACTGGTTGGTGCCGTTGCTGGCTGGGCACGGGCAGCTGGAGCAGACGGTGGGCGGGTTCGGCAACGGCGATGTACAGGCATTTCAGACCGTGCCGGGCAGTGTAGGGCTGGTGCTGAACGTGCTGGCGCTGCAGGGGTTCTGGGGTGACGATGCTAACCTGTATCTGACGGCGGCCGACGCGTATGGCTGGTGGCTGGTGCCCATAGTGCTGCTGTGGGTGCTGCTGGCGGTGGGCGTGTGGCGCGGGTTCAAGGTGGTGCGCGGTAGGGCGGCGGTGTTTCTTGGTGTTGGCGTCGTGGGGTTCGTGCTGGCTATAGGCACGGCCGGCACATGGTTTGCGCCGTTCAGCCGCTTGCTGTTCGAGCATGTGCCGTTTTTTGCCGGCTACCGCGAACCGCAGAAGTTTGCGGGGCTGCTGGCACTGGCATACGCCTACTTCGCCGCCTTCGGCGTTGCGTACGTGCTGGAAAAGCTGCAAGGCAGGGTGCGGACGGCTGCAGGGTTCGCGCTCTGCGTGCTGCCATTTTTCTGCGCACCGTTGCTACTCTTCGGCGCTCAGGGCCAGCTGCGTGTCACGGATTATCCGGCCGACTGGTATGGCATGCGCAGCTACCTGCAGACGCACGCTGCCGGCACAAAGACACTGTACTTGCCGTGGCATTTGTACATGAACTACGTCTTCGCGGGGCGGGTCATAGCCAACCCGGCGCCGAAATTCTTTACCGTGCCGCTGGTGTACAGCAACAACCCGGAGCTGGGCGGGGCGACGGGGTACGCGGGCAACAGCCTGGGCCGGAAGCTCGGCGAAACGGTGCTGCCGGGTGCGGCGGCGAACCCGGACTTGGCGCAGGAGCTCCAGGGGCTTGGTATAAGCTACGTTTTGGTGGCGAAACAGTTCGACTACCACAAGTATGATTTTCTGCGGGAGAAAGGCGGATTTAAGCTTGAGCGGGAAACGGATGGGTTTATACTGTATAGGGTAATAAGTACCAAGGAACAAGTTTCAAGTGCCAAGGTACGGGAGGTGCGGTGAAGTACTTGAAATCTGAAACTTGGGACTTGAAACTTGAGATGGGGCGCAGCGGAATATGAGGAGATTTGAGCCGGTTTTGACCGAAGTGCAGCAGCGGCAGGTGCGCCGTGCCCGCCTGTTCGAGACCTCGCAGCTATGGCTGCTCGGCGTCTTCGCCGTGGTGTTGCTGCTGTGCGCCATCCGCGACAACTTGCTCGTCGGCCAAATAGCGGTCGGCGTCTTCGCCTTGCTCGGCCTGGTGCTGCGGGTGCGTGCCGACCTGGCGTTCAAGGCGGCGCTCGGCACGTTCGTGGCCATACCGCTGGCGACGATGCTCGCTTCTGGCACGGGCGTGCCCGAAAACCTGGCGGTTTTCGGCTTTTTGCTGTTGGTGGTCGGGGTGGTGTTCAGCCTGGCCGAGCTGCTGCGGCAGTCGCTGTACGACAAGACGCATAAGCGGCCGCGGCAGACGGTGCGGGTTATGCGCCCCAGCAGCCTCATCCGCGGGGTGTAGCAGACCCCAAACTGCGTCTGTGACTCGCGACGAGCGAGTCTCTCACAGACTTTCGGTCTGCAGACCGGAAGGGTAGGTCGCCGCGGCGACCGTAGGGAAACCCGCGGGTTTCCTTGTCGGTTCAGATTGCAGCCCACTGTTCGCCCGTGCGGGGCAAAATCATATCGTGGCGTCAGCCACTCCGTTTCCCGTGTGTCTCTTCACTTTTCTCTGTTTCGCAGCGGCCATAGGCCGCCCCAACTTCTTTTGTCCCGACAAAAGAAGCAAAAGCTCCCGGCCAGGTCCATTCTCGCGGGCAGCAGTTGTAAACAGGGCAACCGTTTTGACAACTCGCTCCCCAGGAACACCTGGTCGCTCAGACAAGTCAAAACGTTCCATTCGCTGCACTCCCGGAAGAGCTGTCCTGCCCACAACGGCTGTCCGGTTCATTCTAAATGGCCGGAAAGCTGAGTGGCTCCTTGCGGAGCCACGATTATTAAGCAGCCGCCTTTGGCGGCTGCTCTTCTCGCTCGCTTTACTATTTACAAGAACCCACTGTAGTAAGCTGGAATCGGCTACAAATTAGTTACTATACCGCTTGTTGTTTGGGTTTGGCTGGAGAATGTGCAAGCACACGCACTTATCCACAGGAAAATATAAGCACAAGCTTGTAATCACTCGTGGGTGCGATACAATTAGATTTGTGTTTATAAATTAATGCTACCCTCTAACAGGGGTGCGAAAGGGGAAATGCCTATGGTTAACATAGCGGGCACAAAAGGGTTCGTTGCAAGAGTCTCTGCCGCTGTCGCGGCAATTTTAATTTTACTAGGAGTCCTAGTCACTTCAAGTGCAAGCGCACACGGCGGCCGCGGTTATCCTGATTATTTCGGTGTAGACAAACCAAGTGCCATCCAACAATGTTTCGGTGGCAAATGGGAAGTCAAGAACGTTTGGCACAAGAAGTGGGACTGGAACTGGGGCCACAACTGGGGCTGGTGGGGCAAACAGCGTGTTTGGACTGCGTCCTGGCAGCAGCTCGGTTTTAGTAGCTTTGACCAGTGTGTCCGGTTCGTAACGACTCCGCAGCCAGAGTCGAAGGATGATTGTAAGAAGGGCAAGTGGTACACACTTGGCTTTAACAGTCAGCGCGAATGTATCCAGTATGTCACCCTGAACGGGGGCGGTGGGTACGACGGCAAGTCTGAAGATAGCTAATCTTTCGTGACCCGTCACAAAGAACCCCTGCGGTGCAGGGGTTCTTTTTACGCTCGCACTAAAACGTTGGGTGCCGTACGGAAAAGTAGCGAAGGCTGGCCATAGGCCACCTGTCGCGTAGAAAAACCCTTCAGGGTTTGTCTGATAACGAGGATGAATGCGCCCGTGCAGGGCAAAATACTAGTGGCGTCAGCCACTCAGTTTCCCATGTCTTCAGCTCTCTGTTTCGAAGCGGCCATAGGCCGCCCCGCCTTCTTTTGTGCCGACAAAAGAAGCAAAAACTCCCGGCCAAATCCATTCTCGCGGGCAGCCTGTTGTCAAAGCCGACAACCCTGCGGAGAACTCGCTCCTAGGGGTCGCTCAGACAGCTCCTCGGCTCCTCACTTCGTTTGGAGAAGTTGTCGTTTTGACCAACATGCTGTCCGGTTCATTCTAAATGGCCGGAAAGTTGCATGGCTCCTACGGAGCCACGGTTAAATACGTATCCGCCGGAGGCGGATACACCCTCCCTTCTATCTTCTTCATTCTACATTCTTCTTTCGTCGTTCTATGGCGTGAAGTCTGCTCCCCGCTCTCTTTGCTATAATGGGTGTATATGCAAGGGAGTTTACTGGGGGATATTTCGGCGCGGCCGCTGGTGTTCGTAGACGTCGAGACGACGGGCGCAGCGCCATGGAACAGCCGGATGCTCGAAATCGGTGCTATACGAGTAGAGGGCGGCAAACCGGTCGCACACTATAGCCAAGTGCTCGACCCGGAAGAGCAAGTGCCTCGGTGGATTACCGACCTGACTGGGATTGAGCCGCAAGAAACCTGGGGGATGCCGACATTCGCGGGTGTTACCGGCAAGTTGGCAGAGCTGTTCGACGGTGCGGTGTTTGTAGCACACAACGTAAACTTCGATTATGGTTTCTTTCGGGAGGAATTCCGCAAGACCGGCCACGCGTTCGCCATGGATAAACTTTGTACGGTACGGCTGAGCCGGGCGCTCTTCCCGGCCGAAAAGAGCCACCGTCTGGACGAAGTCATCCGCCGCGGCGGCTACCAGGTGGCCAACCGTCACCGCGCCTACGACGATGCCGAAGTGCTGTATGAGTTCTACCACGAACATCTCGGCCGGCTTGGCCCCGAGCAGTTTTATCCGCTCGCCACACGTCTCGTCCAACCCGTCAGTGGAAAACGCTAGCGCGATAGCTTGTTCTGTGTTTAAATACCAACGGTGCCATGAAAATACACATCAACAAAATAGTGCCTGCCCGCGCAGAATTACTCTTCTGCGCCTTTTTAACCTTAGTCCTCGGGCTGCTGAGCGCCACCCCCCAACTGCTTTCAATTCTCGGGCTGACTACGGCCGCACGCACATTGCAGGAAAGCGCGTCGGATACCATCGGTGTCGGCCTTTCCAAGCTCGATAGCTACTCGTTGACCACTACTGTCGTGACTTTCCTGGTCTGGGCCGTCATAGGCCTGCTGACGCTTTCTATATTGCAGGCGGTCGGCCACGCGCTGCACGAAGTCGACGAAAACAGCCGCGTCAGCTCCAACGCCTACATTCATCCCAGCAACTTTAACCGCAAGGGCTTTTGGCGGGCGGTCGTGCTGACAGGACTCGGTTCGTTCTGTATAGCGCTCGGGAGTTTTATCTACATAATCGTCTTCTGTTTGTATTTGCTGCCGCTGAGCGCTCTGTACATCAACGCGTACATAAGCACCTTTGCCCTGAACGATTTGCTGTACTGTTTGCTTGGACTGGCGCTGCTCTTCGTCTCCATATCTGGTCTTGCTGTCTGCGCCCGGCTGCTTCGCTTCCGGCACGAACTGTTCAGTGCCAGGGGGTAACGTGCGGTGTCTGTAGCCCGGAAAGAAGTCTAACGGGTTCAGTAGGAATCCCCACAGTAAGCATAGGCACTAATCTGCTATACTAAGGCCCGCTTATGAAACATTGGTTCCTGACGTACGCTGCCTGTCTTATCGTTCTGCTGATATTGGATGGATTCTGGCTGACACTTGTCGCGGGCAAACTGTACTGCAGCGAGCTCGACATAATCCGTAAGAAACCACAGCTCGGGAGCGGCATATTGTTTTACTTGCTGTACGCTGCGGGCGTGACGGCATTTGCAGTGCTGCCGTTAGTACACTATTACGACGGGCAACGGGCGACAAGCGAGGTGCTGTTGCGCGTGTTCGGCTGGGGCGCCGGGCTGGGTATCTTCGCCTACGCCACCTTTACGCTGACGAACCAGACGGTCATAGAAGGCTGGAAGTCCAAGCTGACCGTACTCGACACGTTCTGGGGCGGCGTACTGACTGGCATCGTGGCACTGGTGGGGTTCGTGGTGTTCCGGACACTAGCCTAGGCGGGGAGTAGTTCTCAGTCGGACAGTTCTGAGTTCTTAGGAAGAGCAGAGTTGTGAGAGCAGAGTTCTCAGTTCTTAGCTCTCAGAAGAGCCCAGAAGCCACCCCAGACCAAAAGCATTGCGGCTCGCGGCCAGCGAGCCTGTCTCTAGTTCCCGGTCTGCAGTCCGGAAAGGTAGCCCGGCTAGCCGCTGCGAAAGCTAAGCGGCTACCGAGCGTAGGGAAACCCGCGGGTTTCCCTGTGAGACGAGGTTACGCCTACGTTGGAAGTCATCACTAATATGGAACCGTCTTCTGACCTCTCACTCATCCCTGTGCACGGACATCCAGCCCCGCACACAGCCAAGAACCGTCCGGGCGTACTTAAGCTTGTTAGGCCAGCAAAAGCTGGCCTAACAAAGCCTAGGATTCCTACCCCGAGCATGATACAATAACCTCTGTTTCTAAGGGGCTATGGCGCAGTTGGTAGCGCGTTTGTATGGCATACAAAAGGTCACGAGTTCGAATCTCGTTAGCTCCACCAAAGTAAAAGTACTAGACTCCAGTCTAGTACTTTTACTTTGGTGAAACGTGCAGACACCTGTCCCATGCAGTATAGCCGGGCCTTGCCGAGCTGAGGCATGTGCCGCATACTGAGCACAAGCATGCAGGCTACATCACTGACTGACGATTTATTACATAAGGCGAGGCTGCTACGAGAGTCGCAGTTCTTTGTGGACCCATCGGGCGACGGCACCAGCTACGAGAAGCAAACCCTGTTCCTGGTGCTGGCGGGTGAAAAGCCGGTCGGTGAAGCTTCATCGGGGCACTGGGAGACGACTAAAGACGGCCGCAAGACCGTGGCGGATGACCCGCACGATGTAGGCAAGTTCCTCGCCTCGCTTGGGCTAGTATACAATCTGAGCTCGTTTGACGGCCACGCTACCGATGCTATCGTGGCGCTTGACGAGCATTCGCTGGAGCGATACCGTAAGGCCGACGCTACTTATGGCATTGCAGAGATTGGCCGGCTTTTCGGCTATCCAGAGACTGCTGTCGCTGCCTTTGCCGCCGATTCAGAGAGTTCACTGCTTGATTTCGAGGAGGTGGATAGTCGGGCTATTGCGGCAGGTATCGACCCATCCCAAGTAAGTTTCCGCCTATCGAAGTCTCACTGGGCTGACGAATTGGCAACCATCCAGCATTGGCAAGCGCTACTCATCAGCGCTGGCTTAGCAAAGCCATACAGCGGGCCATCGGCGGCGGTTTGACCCGTACCGTAGAGTGGATTCGAGGGCTTCCAGTTGCAGGCCTATCGTGGAGTATGCCACGTATCCGCTATGTTTTTCTTGGATGATAACAGAGGTGCGACCGGTGTCGGAAGCGGAATGTTTTTTATACCACAAAAGCTTTTTGCGACTTATGCGTTTATGGTTTAATGTACGAAGCGGTCGTGGTGCGGCACCGTCCAACAGGTATGAGATTACACCTTACTACTATTTCCCCTACCGGTCGTGATATCGTACGATGCAGTATTTTTGCGTTGGGATTGGTAGCTTTGGGCAATATGTACCAGAGTGTCAATTATTATATTTTCAAGCCAGCGGCCCGGCCGGCGCCGCAGACCACGCATGACCTCATGGTAGCCGTCATGGCCCGTATAGATGCCTACCAACCGAGCACGACTATTATAACGTTTCTGTTCTGGGGGCTTGTGGGCCTGGGCGTCTTGGCGCTCTGCCAGGGATTGGCGCACGCTCTGCGGCGTGTGTCGTATCTGCAATTCGCCAGCTCGCGCTATGGCCGACACCTGCACGCTCGGCCGCTGACCCGGTGGGCGTTCTGGAAGCAGTGGATTATAACCGCCATCGGGTCGTTCATGGCGTTTACGACGGCACTCTTTATCTTTTCGTTCTTTGTCCTCTGTATCGTGCCGGTCGGCATCGTGTATACTCGCATATTCATATACTCGCCGACGCCGTTCAACCTTGTGTATGCCCTTATGGGCGTGGTCATGACGTTCATCGGCCTGGTGCTGACGACCATAGGCGTGCGGCTTATCATCGCCCGCCGTCGTCTCATCCGCCTGGCGTGATTAATTAGAGAGGGAGGGGCTTGCCCCTCCCAACTTGCTCCGAAGTGAATTCGGAACAAGTTTCCCTCCCCCTAAAGCTCACTGCCGTTAACTTAAGCCCCGCCTCGCACAGCGCGTATACCGTATACTATGGGGATAACGTAACAAAAAGGGCTTCATGAAAAAAAACAGCACTCATGCTCAACCGTC
>JBDHUJ010000016.1:0-37565 GCA_039809105.1 Saccharimonadales bacterium (SeqCode) | reverse complement strand
GTAGTCCGGGGAGACAAAGTGAGGAAGATAGGCATAAAGGCCAGCCTGAAGAAAGCGGGCAGGAGTACAGCATACATGGAGTATCTACTGGGGATGTAGGGGCATATGCGATTGCCCTGACCCTATTCCTACTTACATTGTAGCACAAGTATTTTAATTTGTCAAGTATTTGTGGTATAATATAGCAAATGACAGAGCTTTTTCATAGCTATTATGTACCCGAACTGCACAACCTGGACCCCGGTCAGGTGCTAGTAAAAGCACCTATGGTTGGTCCGCACATACAGATTGGACTAGATAAAGAATTGGTAGCTCCTTTGCTGCAACCACTTGTCGTAACGTGCGGTCAGCTCCCTGAAGAGAGTGATGCCCCAGCGCGCCAAGTGGTAACGCTCGCACGCCCCGATGGCGCGGAATTCAACCTGAACGACGTGGACCACACCCGTCGGCCGGATGCCAAGCTGTTGCTCGTAGATAAGGTTATGGGCTTGACCGTATGGTCAGAGGATGGTGAGTTTTGGCGCCTTTCCAGTGGTGTTGCCCGCCAAGGGACGCAAGATATATTCCAGGAGGCTTTGGGCCGGGTAGGCTCCCAGGCCCGTAAGGCCGCCCTAACGCAATTGCCGTTAGTGAGACGGTAGTGTGTTATAAGTAAGGTATGAAAGCTTCTAAGCAACTACTAGCAAAACTCGGTACACGGTTCAAAAGCCGGACGTTTACGGCGGTGTTTGTGGGTGCGACCGTTTTGGTTGTGGCGGCTGGGACTAGTGCTGCGCTGACCATTCATTCGTCGCAGAGCGCTCCGGAGCCTGCCGCTCTTACTGTTGCCAAAGAAGCGGAATCGTCCGCCAGTGCTGCGCAGTCCGCGAATGTTGTCGCTGATTCGGCGGTGAGTAGTACTGCGGTGCAAACGCCACAGCCTGCAGCTACGCCGAGGCCAGCCGCAAAGCCTGCGCCTGCTCCAGCTCCAACTCCTACGCCTGCCCTGCCTCACATAGAACCAAGCGTCACTATTTCGGCCGACGGCTGCACGGTTACTGCCAAAGCCGATGCTGGTCTGGTTTTCCTGGTCGGTTCGTACTTACCAAAGCACAAAGGCGGCCACGCGGGCTATGTTATGCCAACGAACCAGACACTCACTCGCGTTGGCGGTGCGGTTGCGGGCTTTACGATATTCGGCGAAATAGTCGACCCAGCCACATTGAACATCTTGGCCTACAAAACTATGGTAACCTCAACCGGCACATCGTGCGCGGGTAGCAACCCAGACTGGACCGCACCCGACCTCAACTACCCACTCCCTCCCGACGCTTACATCTAAGCCGGCTTGCCGTTATCAACTCGGCAGGTGTCTGGGGTTGCTACAGCGCTTGCTGAGCTCTTTCTAACACTTTGCTAGCTTGCCGTACTTCACTTTCTGCTTCGATTAGGTTGGCTATAACATTTGTAGCGTGTGTGACAAACCTCTCAGGCGCTCCATCGAGATGGGCTTGGCAACTTCGCTCGCACGTTTCTGCTTCAGTGAGGCTGCTGAATTGAATAGAGCATCTTCCTATGTACGTCACACTCTGTCCCTGCCTGGAAGGCCATTGCAATGACGCGGTGGCTTCACAGGACTCACCAATCGGACGGTCACAGCGTCCAATTGTTTCGTTGGCGCGAGTATCCTTTGCTTGACATAAAGTAGCCTCATCGGTGTGTCCATCTATAGCGCCCACGCCTATTGAGCTAAGTGCGTTTTTCCAGCTACCAACATAATGGTTAGCACCTGGGTCTACGGCGCTTAGTGGCGTTTCAACCGAAGCATCGGTTGCATATGTAGTTACTTCCCGGACCATAGAATCTCCTAGTTATGTCGTGCATTATCCGACCATACTAACGCGAATGCAAGGTTAAGGACTTTAAACCAACTTGCCGTCGTCGAGGCGGAAGACGCGGTCGGTTTTGCCGGCGATGTCCAGGTCGTGCGTGACGACGATGATGGTGGTGTTTTCGGTTTTGCTCAGTTTATGTAGGAGGTCGAAAATGAGCTTGCCGGTGGCGCTGTCGAGGTTGCCGGTAGGTTCGTCTGCCAGTATCAATTTAGGGTGGTTGGCGAGGGCGCGGGCGATGGCGACGCGCTGTTGCTGGCCGCCGCTCAGACGACCCGGTTTACGTTTCATTTGGTCTTCTTCCAGCCCGACCTCGCTCAAGAGCTTGGTGGCACGCTTGATGCGTTCGGCCTTGGGGACTTTGGCGAATTCCATGGGCAATGCGACGTTTTCGATAGCCGTGAGACTCGGTACTAGGTTGTAGTTCTGGAACACGTAGCCGATGGTTTTGCCGCGGTAAGCGATGAGCTGGTGGTCGGGCATCTTGGCGACATCTTTCTCACCGACGACTATGCTGCCGCTGGTGGGTTTGTCGAGCCCGCCGAGCAAGCTCAGCAAGGTTGACTTGCCCGAACCGCTGCGGCCGACTATGCTGGCGAACTGACCGTCCGGGACTTTGAACGTTATGTCATTGGTGGCGGTGACGGTGGTGTCGCCGCTTTGGAATTTCTTGATGAGGTTGGTTACTTCTATCATTTTCTTAGTCTCCTTTAGTCGGCACGCATTATGGTTGATGGTCGGACTTTGGCAATCATGCCGGCGGCGAGGGCGCTGCCGAGGACTGCTATGAGTACTGCGGCACCGAAGCCTTGGAGCAAGATGCTTGGGCCGACTTGGGCTTTGATGTTGCTAAAGCTCTGGACGGTGCTGTTGCGGCGGAAGCCACCGCCGAAGCCGCCCCCACCGGGACCACCGGCCGGGCGTTCCGTAGTGCTGAAGGTGCGTCCGCCAGGACCTTGCGCGGTTGCAGTAGTGCTGCTGGAAGTACTGCTACTTACGAGTTGCTTTGTAACCGGCTGGCCACCGACGATGCCGATTGCCAGGCCAATGACGGCGCCCATAATGGCGAGGGTCAGCGCTTCGACCATGAACTCGCCGATAATGCGTGGATTGCTGCCGCCGATAGCTTTGGCGACCCCGATTTCTTTCTTGCGTTCGCGAACCACCATAACCATCACGAGCAGGATTATGACCGCGCCGGCAACGATGGCACCGATAAGGCTAAAGGTACTGACTTTCTTAACGCTGTTGAGCGGTTCAACCGTGCTGTCGGCTTGTTCTTGTGCGCTGGTAACGTCGGCGCTGCTGCCGATGGCGCTCTTGACGGCTGTAGTTGCCGCGCTCAGGTTATCGAGTGAGTTCACGGTAACGGTGGCACTGGTGACGACGCCGGTCTGACCACTCAAGCGCTGCAAAGCGGTGAGCGATAGGACGACAGTGTTTTCGGCGCCGCGGTTGTCGCTGCTGGTCGTAAAGATGCCCTTCACGGTCAAGGTGGCGTTGTAGGCGGTAAAGGTATCGCCAACTTTCAGATTGTTTTTGGTAGCCATTGCTTCGCTTATGAGTGCATCATTCGTGTCGCCGCTGCCGCTGATGGTCTCGCCGCTCTTGATGGTGATGGCGACGCCGTCGACATGTGCCGGGTCGGTGGTACCGAGGAACGAGACCGGCAGGCTGAAGGTAGTAGTTGCGGTACTGTCGGAGCTGCTAGATGAACTGCCGCCGCTCTGGAAGCGCGGGCCATTGGCGTCGATGGTGACGGGCGAGCTCAAAGATGTGGTCGTCTGCTCCGATGTGTCTGATTCACCGCCCATCCGGCCGAACGACATGGTCGATGAGCCGGTGGTGGACTGCCGGTCGGTCAGCGTCGAAGTCACAGAAGTGACGTTGCTGATGGTTTTGAGTTTGTCGAGCTCGGTCGTAGTCAGCGCGTTGTTGGTCTGACTCCCCGGCGTGAAGCCCGCCGGCGAAATGCTGATGGTGTTGCCTATGCTGCTTTTGACACTGGTGATTTTGTTGTCGACCGCCTTCTGCGCGATGAGCATGGTGAGCGCCAGCCCAATGCTCAGGCCTAAAATTACTACGATTGCGCCGGTGCGGACACCATTGCGGAAGGCATTGCGAATGCCGCGGGCCACTGGATTCATACAGCAGTTCCTTGTCTAAAGTTAATTCTGCCCCAGATTGTAAGGCTCCAACCTGCAGACCCGCCCAAAACTTTGCGTTGAGTTGCTCTGCTTCGGTAAAACAGCCATAATACGCTTATGGTAAAAATACAGCCGAAGCCCAGCCTGCGGCGCTGGAACTGGCGTTGGCTTGTTGCTCTTGTGCTGCTCGTAGCTGCGGTATATATAGTAATGCGCAATGCCGATGTCTTTGCCCGCAGCCTGCGGGCACTCGGAAGTGCCTCGCCGGTCCTGGTGCTATTGGCAGTATGTCTGACTCTTGCCATGTTCGTCGCGGCTGCCGGCATGTTCCAGCTGCTGGCGCTGAAGCCGCTTCGTCTGCGGCAAACGGCACTCATAGAGTTTGCTGCAGCTGGAGTCAACCGCTTGCTCCCTGGTGGTGTCGGCGGTTTGGGCGTACATGGCTTGTATTTGTATCGCAAAAAGCACACGCCTGCACAGGCGACGGCGGTAGTGGGTACGAACAACCTATTGGGTATAGCCATGCACTTGCTGCTTTTGTCGCTACTTTTTGTCATTCATCCTGGCACGCTGGCCGAATTTACGCTGCCGCATCTCGGTGCGAAACATCTGGCAGCGGCTTGTTTTGTGTTCGCGGCCTTGTTGCTTGTAGGCATGGTGCCGAAGTGGCGGACAGCCATAGCTAGTTTTCTTATGAATGTACTGAAGAGCCTACGCTTTTACCGGGCACATCCGAACAAGTTGGGCTGGGCGGCGGTGCTGGCGGTGACCGTCTCTGCACTGTACACGAGCATACTTTTTGTACTCGTGCATTCGCTCGGGCTGGACATCGGCTTTCTGCCGGCCTTCATCATTTTTTCTCTTGGCGTGCTAACGGCTACCGCTACACCGACGCCGGGCGGCTTGGTCGGCGCCGAAGCTGGCTTGTTCCTCGGCTTTACCGCATACGGGTTCACTGCGGCGCAAGCCCTGAGCGCTACCCTGCTCTTCCGCTTCATAACCTATTGGCTGCCCATCCTTCCCGGCCTCGTCTGCCTTGCCCTCGCCCGCCGCAAACATCTTTTGTAACCCGAGCTCGACATGGGGCAATGCTTCCGTCATGCTTCCGTCATTCTCCCGACGCTTCCGCATGAGCGCAGCGAACGAGCCGGCAGGTGAGCTTTAGGGGATGGGAGCTTTCTTTTGAATTTATTTCAAAAGAAAGTGGGAAGGGCGAGCCCTTCCCTAAAAGATTGTGACGAAGATTACAAATCTTTTTTGATAAATATCACAGATATAGTGCTTCGTTTGGTGCATACTACACTACATAAGGGGTAAGGAGGCACCATGAACACATTCGGTTTCGTAAACAGCAAACAGAAACAAACACCTTCCTTGACCGATACGCCGTACCTGGTACTGGCGTCGGAGCCCAAAGACAGGTTGCATACGAGCCGCATGGGGCTGCGCTACCGTAACCGGCGGGTTGCCAAACGGACGGTGTTCCGCCGCATACGCCGCGAACTCGCGCGGCAGCCTGGCATTTGGTACGACAGCGCAAGCTGAACTGTCGGACATAGCGCAGCCATAGTCGGGGTAGCTGCTAAGGTTTTAAGGAGGTGCTCTTTAAAAACAGAATACCTTCTTTTGTCCCGACAAAAGAAGCAAAAGCTCCCGGCCAGGTCCATTCTCGCGGGCAGCCTGTTGTCAAAGCCGACAACCCTGCGGAGAACTCGCTCCTAGGGGTCGCTCGGACAGCTCCTCGGCTCCTCACTTCGCTCAGAGAAGTTGTCGTTTTGACCAACAGGCTGTCCGGTTCATTCTAAATGGCCGGAGAGCTGAGTGGCTCTATCGAGCCACGATTGTAAACATCCCCGCGGGGCGGGAATGAGGCAAAGCGCAAGCTGAATTTGACCGGCATTCCGCTTCTGGTACTATAGAGTCAGGATTTGTGTATGCTGCCGAAGCGGCCTAACGGGGAACGAACGTGTCACGAGCAGATATCGCCAAGCGTATAATGGGGACGAAAAAAGTATCATCGCGTGCAGTGCGTGCCACGGCGCTGCTTTCGGCCGCAGCCGTGCTCGTTACCTGGTGCTTACTGCCCGGCTTGGTGCACGCGGCGGCTTTGAGTCAGGTGTTCATGCGTTTTGACCGCATGAAAATAAGCACCGCAACTACCGGAACTGTCTGTGCTAAACCGGCCTCTACCGCCACTGAAGCGAATGTAAAGGTAACGTTCCCGACCGGTTACACGCTTGGTTCGGCAGCAAACTTTACCGTCAGCACGACGAACCTGGCATGGCCGACTGGTGGCACTGCCTGGCCGAGCATCACGACCGCCAGCGGCGTGTCAGGTCAGGACGTGACCTTCCCGAGCGGCGACTTGACCGCCGGGACGCTCTACTGCTTCAACTGGACGAACAGCGCGGCGGTGACGACGAAGTCGAGTGCTACCAGTTCGAACCTCGGCAGCGTGACGACCCAGACCAGCGCGCCGGCCGATATAGACACCGCGCAGTATGCGACGGCTACCATCAGCGACGACCAGATAGTTGTCACGGCGACGGTGCCGACGGCGTTTTCATTCGCACTCAGCGGTAATACCGATGCGCTGAGTACGCTCAGCACCGGCTCAGTCACTTCCAGCCCGACCCCGCGCACGGCCACGGTAAATACCAACGCTAAAAACGGGTGGATGGTGTGGGCGAAAGATGCCAACACCGGCTTGACCTCTAGCCTGGCTTCTAAGACCATTGCTTCGACGACGCCGGGTACGAACAGTACCCTTTCGGCCGGTACCGAAGGCTATAACACTGGCATCACCCAGACCCAGGCTGGCGGGAGTGGTACCCTAACGGTGGCTACGCCGTTTGTCGGCGGTTCCACTGGCAAGGGCGGCGGCCTCGATACGTCGCTTCGCCTGCTGGCCAGTTCGACCGGTACGGCCGACACGGCGGTGCTGACGCTCACGAACAATATCGCCATCGGCGTCACCACACCCGCCGCCACCGACTACACCGACACCATAACCGTTGTCGGCGCCGGGCTGTTCTAGCGCTCTGTGTCTTTGAGCTATCTCAATGCGATTGCGGCGGCGAGTATGGAAAAGTGGGATAGGAAAATAAGCGGTAATTCGTAAAATAGATAGCGCTTTCGGTGCGCCAGGCACAGCACGCCCAAAAGAGTCATGCAGAGCGCAAATGACAGTTCGGTATACATGTACATGCCATGCAGGTCCCGTGCGAATAAGTATGCCAAGGCAATCATGGCCGCGCCCATCGCCCCGGCGATGATATCGTGTATGGTCATCTTTCCCCGTCGGGCCGGAAAAAGCCCGATAAGCATCTCGCCTGCGATGATGACGGCGCAGGTGACGCCGATGATGAGCGTGGAAGTAGTGCGCGGGAGTACGAACCCGAACATAGTGATTGCGAAGAGCGGCCCACAGACCCACAGGACAATGCGGTAATATCGCAGCGCTTCGGGCCTCTCCGCCGCGAGCTCACTGAGCGTGCGCGGTAAATGGCTCAAATGTTCTTTCCGCGCCAAGTATGTCCAGGCGGCAATCGAAATGAATGTGCCAATGAAGGCTGGGTAAAAAGTCCATGGCATACCTCAACTATAGCAAATGCCCGAGAGGTTTCATCGCAGCCAAGTCAGTTGACGGATATAAACGGTTTAACGCCTATCTCCGGGAAGAGCATGTTGTCATCATAATCGATGACGAACCGTATTGTCCGGACGATTTGAGACGTGCCGAGTGATGGCCCCTTGATGTCCAGACCGGCTTTCTTGAATAAATCGGTTTTGACAGTGCCGGGATAAAAACCAGTTACCCGTACGCCATATTCGCTCGTCTCTTCCTGGATTGCCTTCGTAAAACCCGTCATAGCCCACTTAGAGGCGTTATAGATTGAACGGTAGGGCTTGGCGGTGATGCCCGCTTGCGAAATGACGTTGATAATCAGGCCGTTCTTCTGCGGCTTCATGATTTCGAGGCATGCTTTGGTGACGAAAATAGCTCCCGTTGTATTGGTACTTACGACGGTCTCGATAGTTTCGTAAGTGGTTTCCGTGATGTCGCCATTTACAATCACACCGGCATTATTGATGAGCACATCCACCGTTTGGTACCGAGATTTTATTTCTTCGAAAGCCGCCTTGACCTCTTGCGATTTGCGGACGTCACAGGTTATGAAGTCGCAGTTTATCTTTGCCGCAAGCTCTTGTAACTTCTCTGAACTCCGGGCGATTAGTATGACGTGGAAGTCCTTGCTTAAGCTTTCTGCAAGCGCTTTTCCGATACCGTCACTGCCGCCGGTGATGACTACATTTTTCATAGGTATTATCTTATCAGAGTATAGCGTCCATGACGAATCGCGCGAAGCCATAGTCTTTCCTGTGTCGCAGAAGCTGGGGGTTGGCTACACCATGCGCTATAGAATCAGGAGTGCTGCCAGGACGATAGTGAGGTGACTGAGGTAGATGAAGGTCAGCTCATGGAATATGTAACGGCGCGTATCGAAGTATGTAAGCAGAGCGAAAAGCACCATCATAAGACCAAACGCCATTTCTATAAACGCGCCGATACCGGTGGTATTCGCCCAAAATGCAAAAGCCAGCAGGAGCATACCCACCCCCATGCATTGCGCGGCAGCAACATGCGGATAAAACGTTTTGCCGTGGGCAGGCAGAAGAGCAGCTATGAGCACACCGATATACTCCAGGGTCCATGCTCCTGCAATCAGCCAAGGGTGTTCAGCCGCAGGTGCGATGAAGAAGTAAATGGCGAGTGCAAACAGGCTCGAGCAGATAAGCAATGTTTTGCGAAAACGTACGAGTAACAGTTCTTCTAGCACTGCCCGCTCACTCAGTGATTTAGGTGCGGTGGGGCTGTGAGTGGCAACTGCTATTTTGGTCAGAAATAGTATCGAGCCTGCAGTGGCGGCAAGGGATAGAACAAGCGCAGGAACCATACTGCTACTATAGCAGAAGAGCTCCGGCGAGGTATCATGATAGCTTGGCGCTCGAAGGTATTGAAGGATTGTTTTTTGGCTAGGGCGGAGGTGTCCGACACGTCTGGCCGACAGGACTCGCCTTCTGGGCCAGCAACAGGAAATGTGACGCGATCTAAACCCGACATCACTCCGGCATTACATTAACTAAAGGGCGTATAGACCAAGTTGCCGGCTACTAATGCAGATACTAAGCAGAACAGGGCTATTACTACGCCGTCGACGATTAGGGGTTTCTCGTACTTCCGGAATCTCGTGATAGCTAGAAGTAGCAAGGATACGGCAATAGCGGCCACGGCCCACTTCACAGTATTCGCTTTCAGTACATCAGCACTACCCCCAAGTACATTATTTTGGCCTAGAGTGGTTAGACGCGTAACAAGCGCTGCCCAATATATACCGGTTAACGTTACAGTTATGCCTAAGACCAGGCGTTGAAGTACACGTGTGGAATAGTAAAGGACTGAACTTGTTTTTACAGATTGTGTTTGTTGTGTTTTTTTGCTCATGCCTTCATAGTAGCAGGTTCTTCAAGCGCAAGCAATATGGCTGTGCTGGGCGGAGGGATTCGTCTGACTGGCCAAGCGCTGGAATGTGCTGGCTACAGTCACCCCTACGCTCACACTATGGGGCTTCGGGCCCGGGGAGTGCAGACTTGCACTCCCGTTCGAACCCCTCTAGCCAAAGAAAAAGCCCAGGCATGCTGGACTTTTTCTTTGGCTAGGGCGGAGGGATTCGAACCCCCGAATGCCAGGACCAAAACCTGGTGCCTTACCACTTGGCGACGCCCTACTAGCAGAGGTGAGTATAGCAAATATTGCCTTTTAAAACCAGGGCAAGGTGGTATAGTTGTAGGATGTTGCATATCACTGAGGCCCAAGGTGCTATTTTCGATGTCGATGACACGCTCCTCGACAATAATTCGTCGCCTGACCCGACGCAAGGCCTGCACGCTCGCTCCCGCCTGGCGGCCGTGCATGAAGCCGGCAGGCGTTTCGATATACCGGCTTTGGTAGCACTGACACCCGAGCGGAATGTGGAGGGCTTTATGACTGCCCCGACGCACTCGCTGGCAGGCGCTGCCTGGAATATCATGTATATGCAGGGTGTCGTCCAGACTGAGGTGCCGGATTATACCGACCCAGTTTTGCAGGCTATCGTTGCTCTCAAAAATGAGCAGCACGAAGAGATTCTGCGGAAATATGGCAAGGCGGTTGCGGGTTCGCCGGAATTTATCGCCTCACTTGCGCGGAATGGTCTGCGCGACCATCTTGCCGTGGCTAGTTCGGCTATCCGGCGTGACATTGATATATTTTTTGAGATGATAGATATCGTGCGCTATTTTCCCGGTGGACACATTATTTCGCTCGAAGATATCGACCCGGCGCATTCCAAGCCTGACCCGCTGCCGTTTGACCTTGCCTTCCGGAGTCTCGGCTTGCCCGACACGCCCGAAGTCCGTCGGTCGGTAATCGGATTCGAGGATGACCCGCGCGGCATTCGTTCTATGAAAGCTGCTGGGCTGTACGCCTGTGCTATCACCACCAAATTTACCGCAGAATCCAATGTGCTACAGGCCGCGGGAGCGGACGAGGTGAGGGATAGCTATGACGACTATGGCAAAGCAATGGGCCTGCCAGAGTTTGTCTAGTCTGCCGGTGATTGACAGGGGTGCTTTGCGGGCGCATACTTTTCATAGGTTTAGAAAACAAACATGACACGTCAAAAAGCAGTTCCTACGCTTATGCTTGCCTTGCTGGTGATGTTTGCGGTGCCTGGAAGGGTTTTTGCGGCGACGACTACGGTGACGCTGGAGGCTGATTGGGACGAGGGCGTCTGTATGGGGACGGTCAATGGTAGTACAGGCGTCGTGCAGTATGCGGTGGCTGAAGGTGACACGCTGCAGGTGGTGGTCAAGAATGTGTCGAGCAGTGTCGTGTCAGTCCTCTATACACCCGCAAACGGCACAGGTACGACCAGGACGATTGCGGCCGGTGCGAGCGACACGCAGACGCTCACGGACTTCAAAAATAGTTTCGAAATCAGTCCTGCTCCCGCCGGCACTAGCTGTTCATCAGGTGGTAGGGCCTACGCTCTGCTCTACGCCGACCCATCGCCCTACACGGCAGCCGCCTCGTTACCACCGAGTATCGTCAGCTGGCAAACCGCTGGCGGCTTGGCTGCTCCGATTTCCTACTCGGGCACCGCGGACACCCCAGAAGAGCAAGCTCAAACTGGTGCTCGGGAACCGGTCGCACAAGTATATGGCGACCCGGTGGTCACACAGACGCATGCCGGCGCGGCAAAGGCTGCTGGCCCTCGTATTGGGCTGTGGCAGATGCTAGCGGCTCCGCTGTTACTCTTTGGCCTGGTCTGTGTCATCGGTGTGTTGCGATGGCGAGCGCTTCTGGCGGTGCGAGAGTATAACCGGCCGATGAAACGCCGCGCAAAGCGCAAATGATTACTTATACGTACTGCCGCCAGAGACATTGAAGAATTGCTCCAGAGTGGCGATGTTCTGATTTTTCAGCGCGGTCGCCAGCGGCACGCCGACGTAACGGAAGTGCCAACTTTCGGCGCGGTAACCAGTCACTGCGGAGTCCTCGGGAGTATAGCGGAGGATGAAGCCGTACTTGTAGGCGTTCGCGGTCGTCCACTTACCCTGGGCAGTGTTGCCGAAGCAGTCGGTTATGTTGCAGCCGCCACCACCGATGTCGACTGCCCAGCCGGTCTGGTGCTCGCTGTAACCGGGCCGGGCGCTTTCGCTGTCAGCGGTCGCCTGGCCGTAGCCCTGCACTTCGCTGTTGTACGTAACGACCTGTTCGTCGTACGAACGGTAGCCGCTGGCGGCGGTGAGTGTCAGGCCCGCTGCTTTGGCATCGGCGAACATGGTAGCGAGCTTGGCGGCGGCTTCGGCTCGCATGGTCTGGCCGTTACCCACACTGACGAGGTCAGTCGGCACGTAGTTTTTGGGCTGCAGCGGGTGTTGCTTGTTTACGATGACCCACGGGCTGGCCGGGTCGGTGGTAGAGTATGTCTTTTTGTTGAAGGTTACGGCCGGTTTTCCGCCCGCCGGCGCGCCTGCCTGGCTCCGCCACAGCAGTGCCATACACAGGGCAACGACAAGCAGTCCCAGGCCGACGAACAGGTAAAGACGAAAACGACGCATTACTCTAATTATACCGCGGACTCGCTCAGAACAGCATATTTCAAGTGAGGGTCTCGTTGTAAATGCAGTGGCTACTACCAAGTACTAGGCTGAGGTGAAGCTAATCACCAAGCCGCAAGCACCAATGACCAAGCAATTCACAAATGACCACTGCCTGAATGACCCAAGCTTCCGTGTCGACCGGCTTTTCGGCCAATCGTGAATTCAGCCATTGCTTGGTCATTGGTGCTTGAGATTTGGACATTTTATTCTGTGGGCGTTGTGAAAACAGCGTTCCGGCTTGCCCGCTTGCTAAGTTTTAGCGTATATTACAGACCAATAGGACTTACGCAAAATGGTGCAGTTTCGGATGAAAAATGAGTACCGGAATGGAGACGTATTGGTAATACGACGGAATGAGGAACGGAAGTTTTCGCCGGAAATGTGCCGTCTTGCGTAAGTCCTAAATAATACGTAATCTCACGGTTCACTATGGCAGATACACAGACTGGCCGCCCGGCCGAGCCTTCGGCGGCAGACTATATACAACCCTTGTACATAAACGGTATGAACGGCCGTATGTTGCACGTGCCGGCACCACGGAACAAACACCGCGAAATTTTGCTGGTGTACGGCCATCATGCGCTCTTGGAACGGTGGTGGGGCTTGGTGGAGAACTTGCGCGAATTCGGCGCGGTGACCATGCCGGACCTGCCTGGCTTCGGCGGCATGGACAGCTTCTTCAAAATCGGGCAGAAACCGACCATTGACAACTATGCCGACTACTTGGCTGCGTTCGTAAAGATGCGCTACAAGCGCAAACGCGTCACCATTGTCGGCATCTCGTTTGGCTTCGTGGTAGCGACGCGCATGCTGCAGCGGTACCCGGAACTTGTCGGCAAAGTTGACCTGGTGGTGAGCGTCGTTGGGTTTATGCACCGCGACGATTTCCTGTTTACACCGAAACGGCGGGCCGACATACATATCTGGGCACGGGTTTTTTCGACCTGGCCAGTGTCGTTCTTTATCCGCTACTGCTGCCTCAACAAGTTCGTTATAAAGTACATCTACGTGCGCACCAAGGCTGGCAAACGACGGTTCGATGCGATGGAGGCGGGCGATTTTTCGACCCTGATGGATTTTGAGGTCAAACTGTGGCAGGCCAACGATGTCCGGACACACTGGCGGACCACCAGCGAGTTCATAACCGTCGATAACTGCCAGGTATCCATACCGCTGCCGGTGTGGCACGTTGTGTCGAAGGGTGACCACTACTTTAACAACGAAGTGGTGGAGCAGCACATGCGGGTCGTGTTTAGCGGCTATACGCAAGGCATGATGGATTCCAAGGCGCATACGCCAAGTGTGTTGGGTGACAAAAAGGAGCTGTCGGTTATGGTGCCGCCGGGGCTCCGCCGGGTGCTCCGCAAGAAGGTGTAGGGTCACCGCTTCCATCTTCTCGTCATTCCCGCGAACGCGGGAACCCAGTCCTCGTGCTTTCGCAATCTCATCTTAGTTTGCGTATCACTGTACGTTACCCGCCCACTGTCATCTCGACCGAAGTGGAGAGATCCTCCATTTTTCAAACACCCCCTACTTTTGAATCGCAAAAGTAGGCAAAACTCCCCGGCCAGCTCCAGTCACTCGGTCAGCTGTTGTAAAGCCCGACAACCCTGCGGAGAACTCGCTCCTAGGGGTCGTTCAAACAGCTCCTCGGCTCCTCACTTCGTTTGGAGAAGTTGTCGGTTTTACGAACAGGTGAGCCGGGTTCCTTCCGAATGGCCGGCAGATAGCTGTGTGGCCTAACGGCCACTATTTCATTAGTCCGCCGCGGCGGACGTGGAGGATGTGTCGAATGGCTCAGAGGATGCTATACTAATGTAAAGTTATGAAAATCGGACTCGTTCTGCCCTATAACATCGCCAAAGGTGGTGGTGTCAAGGAGGTCGTGCTAGCGCTGTACGACGGTTTGACGCACAAGGGACACGAAGTGGTCATCGTCACGCCGCAGCCGCGCGAACCGTATCAGTACGACGAGCGCAAGGTGTTGCTGCTCGGTACGGCGACGGACTTCAAAATGCCCAGTACGACCGGACAGATAAGCGCCAGCGTTATGACCGACGAAATCGACGCCATGCTCGAGGCCGAAGCGTTCGATATCATCCATTTCCACGAACCGTGGGTGCCGGTGCTGAGCCGCCAGATTCTGAGCCGTAGCCAGACGGTCAATATCGCCACGTTCCACGCCAAGCTGCCCGAGACGGTCGTCAGCCGGACCATCAGCAAAGTTATTACTCCATACACCAAACCCCTGCTCAAGCATGTCGACCACTTTACCGCCGTTTCGGAGGCTGCCGCCGAGTATGTCCGTTCGCTGGCACCGCTCGATATCGAAATCATCCCGAACGGCATAAACCTCCGTCAGTTCAAGCCACGCAAAGTCAGCCGCACCGAAGCCGGATTGACGGCTGCGCCGACCATTCTGTATATCGGCCGGCTGGAGCGTCGCAAGGGAGTGAACTATCTGTTGCAAGCGTTTCGGCAGCTGCACGAGCAGCAACCTGAAGTCCGGCTGGTAATCGCCGGTGATGGTGTCGACCGGGCGAAGCTGGAGTTGTTGGCCGACGAGCTGGATATCGGGGAATACGTTACGTTCCTGGGCTATATAGACGAGCAGAAAAAACTGGAGCTGCTGCAGACGGCCGATTTGTTCTGTTCGCCTGCCCTGTACGGCGAAAGCTTCGGCATTGTGCTGCTAGAGGCTATGGCGAGCGGGTTGGTGACGGTCGCCGGTGATAATCCGGGCTACAAGAGCGTCATGCAGGGGCTGGGCAATATTTCGCTGGTAAACCCGAAAAACATTGCCGAATTCGCACAGCGGCTGCACTTGCTCCTGAACGACGCGGAACTCCGCAAACTCTGGAAGAAGTGGGCCAAAGAATCGGTCGCGCAGTACGAGTATGCCAAAGTGGTCGATATGTACGAAAAGGCCTACAAGGCTGCGGTAAAGCGTGAACATCAGTACCAGAAAGCGTTGGCTGCAGAAGCCGAAGTCTAGAACTGTTATGCGCATAGGGCTGGTGCTGGACGATACGCTTGATACGCCGGACGGCGTGCAGCAGTATGTTTTGAACGTCGGCGCATGGTTGTCGGAACAGGGCCACGACGTGCACTATTTGGTCGGCAACACGGCACGGAGCGACATCGCGCAGGTCCATCCGCTGAGCCGCAACCTGAAAGTCCGGTTCAACGGCAACCGAATGTCTATGCCCTTGCCCGCCTCTCGTAAGCGTTTGCGGGCGTTTTTTGCGGAGCATCAGTTCGATGTTATCCATGTGCAGGTGCCGTACAGCCCGTTCATGGCCGGACGGCTGCTGAAGCTGGTGCCAGAGACGACGGCCGTCATCGGCACGTTCCACATACTGCCGTATTCGCGGATGGTGCGTTCGGCTAACCGAGCGCTCGGTGTATGGAATAAACGGAGCGGCAGCCGGTTCGACCAGATGCTGGCTGTTTCCGAACCGGCGCGGGAATTCGCTCTGCAGACGTACGGATACCGCGACGTGGCGGTCGTGCCGAACCCGGTGCGGCTTGCCCAGTTCGAAGGCGCACATTCGGACGATAGTGGTTTGAGCGTTGTGTTTCTCGGCCGTTTGGTAGAGCGGAAAGGCGCGCTGCAGTTGCTGAAGGCGGTAGCGTACGTGCGCGAGCAGCGACTGTATGACGGTGATTTTACGGTGCATATCGGCGGCAAAGGCGAGTTGTTACCGAAACTGCAGGCCTTCGCCGCGACGCACCATTTGACGGAATGTGTGCGGTTTGACGGGTTTATAGGCGAAGATGTAAAAGCGGTTTTTTTGGCGGCGGCAGATGTGGCGGTGTTTCCGAGCAGCGGTGGCGAAAGCTTCGGGATAGTGCTACTAGAGGCAATGGCGGCGGCGCGCGGCGTAGTGCTGGCGGGCAATAACCCGGGGTATGCGTCGGTTATGCAGCCATTTCCAGGGCAGGTATTCGACGCGCAGGACGTACGGGCGTTCGCGGAATTGTTGGCCGCGTGGCTGCAGGATGCTTCCGGTCGGACGGACATCGCCCGCAGGCAGCAGGAGTACGTGCGGCAGTTCGATATCGCCGAGGTTGGCGGAAAACTCCTGCAAGTCTACACGCAGGCTTTGCAAAAACGGCGGCAACCATGAGATACTGTAGCTACTATGGCTCGCCTGTTTCCTTCGGACAACCCCGACTTTGAAGTTACCGTATCGACGCGTACTATCCTGAGAATCATCGGGCTGGTGGTGGTTTCGGTCATCGCCTTCGCGGCTATAGAGCGCAGCGCTCGCACCTTGACGCTTATCGGTATCGCTATTTTCCTGGCGCTGGCGTTCAACGGGCCGGTACGCTGGCTGGCCGAGCATCTGCCGGGCCGGAGCCGTGGCAGCCGGGCGCTGGCGACGGGTATTTCCATCTTTATCATCGCAATCATGTTGGCCGGGTTTATTGCGGCCATTGTACCACCGCTGGTGAAACAGACCGGCAGCTTCGTGCAGGCGGCACCGAGCCTACTCGAAAACATCAAGAACCAAGACTCCGGTATCGGCAGGTTCATCCGAGAGCAGAATCTCGAAGGTCAGGTCAATAAGCTCGCTTCGCAACTTTCGGACCGGTTGGGCGATATCGGTGGCTCGGCGGTTTCGACCATCGGTACCATCGGCAGTAGTATCTTTGCGACGCTGACGGTCATCGTGCTGACGGTGATGATGATAGTCGAAGGCCCACACTGGCGAAAAATATTCTTGCAGATTATGCCGCAGCGGCACACCGACCGAACCGAGCGGCTGGCGCACGATATGAACAAAGTCATCCGTGGGTTCGTGAACGGCCAGGTGGTATTGGCGGCGATTGCTTCCCTGCTCATAGTGCCTATTTTGTTCATTATGCACGTGCCGTATCCGTTGGCACTGATGGTCATCGTCTTTATCTGCGGGCTTATACCGATGGTCGGTCATACCATCGGCGCGATTATCGTGACTACTGTGGCGCTGTTCCAATCACCGCTCTCGGCCATCGTCGTCTTGGCGTACTACATCCTGTACCAGCAGATTGAAAACTACGCTGTGCAGCCGCGCATACAGGCGAACTCGACGAATATGTCACCACTTCTGGTCTTCATAGCTGTGCTGGTCGGCGCGAACTTTGGCGGGTTGGTTGGCGCGTTGGTCGCTATACCAGTCGCTGGCTGCCTACGCATACTCGTCCTGGACTACCTAGAGTATCGCAACATCCTTTCACCCGCCACCAAAAAACGCATCACTACCCCCAAACAAAAGGCAGGGGTTCACCCCTCCCGGTCTATCTCGAAATAGATTTGAAAGCCCTTCCTTAGCTCGGTTACTGGCTTATTCGCTGTCTTCATTTTCACTAACACAATCTCATTTAGCACATATAGCGTCTCGCGCTTGTCACGAAACACTATATTCCAGGGGCTGCCCCTGGAATGGAGCGAAATGTGATTGGGTATGTTTTTGGGGACCGATTTAAATTCGGGACCAGATGGGGCCGTGAGGGGTGTCGCGGAGAGCGATGTCTTGTTCCAGTAGTTCGTCGCGCAGTTCGTCGGATTTTTTCCAGTCTTTGTCTGCCCTAGCTTGTTCTCTTTCAGCGATAAGCTGTTCTTGCGCTTCGGTGATATTTGCTACGGTCAGATCGATACCCAGGCTATCTTCGACTATCTCGACGATGCTGTCGAGGCACGCGCCGCAGACCGCGCCCGCCAGCGCCTTGTCGGCTACTTTGTCGACAAGTTGTAGCGCGTGGACTGTGTCGAGGTCGTCTGCTAGTGTCTTTGTCAAAGCTTCTTCGAAGTCCGGCGCGCTGATGTCGTCATTAGTCCTGGGCAAATTCGGTTCCTGCCAGCGAGTCGCTGCGGCTTGCTTCCATCTGTCTAGGCGGTTTTTGGCGGCTTCTAGCGAGTCCCAGCTGAATTTGCTCTGGGAGCGGTAGTGGCTTTCGAGGATGTGCAGGCGCAGGACTTCCGGCGCGTAGCCTCTGGCGATGATGTCGGGCAGGCGGATGCCGTTGCCGAGCGATTTGGAAATTTTCTCGCCTTCTATGAGCACGTGGTTGCTGTGGAGCCAGACCTTCGAGAACGTCTTGCCGGTAGCGGCCTCGCTCTGGGCGATTTCGTTGGTGTGATGCACGGGTATGTGGTCGATGCCGCCGGTGTGAATATCAAGCGTCTCGCCGAGGTATTTCATACTCATGGCCGAGCATTCGATGTGCCAACCGGGGAAACCGACACCCCAGGGCGAATCCCACTCCATGTCGCGCTGCTGCCCCTTCGGGCTAAACTTCCAGAGCGCAAAGTCGCTGACGTTCCGTTTTTGCGGGTTGAAGTCGACGCGTTTTCCTGCTTCCTGTTCTTCCAGGTCGAGCCGGGCAAAATCGGCGTACTGCGGAAATTTCGACGTGTCGTAGTAGACGCCATCGCCGATGACGTAGGTAATGCCCTTCTCTTCCAGTGTTTGAATAAGGGCAATCTGTTCGGCTATGTGGTCAGTGGCTTTGGTGATGTGCGTGGGTTCTAGGATGTTCAGGGCTTTCATCTCGTCCAAAAAATCCTTGGTATAGAACTCTGCGACCTCCCAAGCGGTCTTGCCTTCGCGGCGCGCACCTTTTTCGAGCTTATCTTCGCCTTCGTCGGCGTCGGAAACCAAGTGGCCGACATCGGTGATGTTCATAATCCACGCCGGCTCGTAACCGGCCGCCTTTAGTGTGCGGACCAGTAAATCCCAGCGCACATACGTGAACCAGTGCCCGATGTGCGCGTAATCGTACACGGTAGGCCCACACGTGTACACGGTGACTTCCGGCGGGTTGAGCGGTTTCAGTTCTTCGACGCTACGCGTCAGTGTATTGTAGAGTTTCATCGGAATGTTCCTATTGTAGGTTGTTGAGTAACTGGGTAGCGTACTCTATACACTCTGATTTTACCTCATTGAAGGGGCGGTTGTCTTCGATTTTGAAGCCGCTGGCGTAGTCGTGGCCGCCACCGCCCATGTGCTCGGCCAGTTTACCGGCTACAGGCGTGCCGTTATTGGCGCGAATGGCTGCGGTGACGTGGCCGTCGTCGTACGTTTTGAAGACGACAGAAAGCTGCACGCCTTGCACTTGCAACATGTCGAACTGGACGAGTGGCGCGGGGTTGTACAGCGGACTGTACTCTTTGATTTCTTCGTGCGGGATGGTGACAGTGGCGACCCGGCCGTCGGCCACGAATTCGGTGCGCTGCAGCAGGCGGCCTTTGTACTGGTAAATAACCTGGGCCATTTTGCTGTATTCACGGCGCAATTCTTCCAGTTTGGGGCGGTTTGCGCCAAGGTCGGTCAGGTCGGCCATGACGCGGTAGGTGCTGGCGTGCGTCAGGTCGTTCATGAGCCCTTGCGTGTCACCGAGGATGGAGGTCATGAGGTGTTCGGCTGCTTCGGCCGAAACGTTCCAGTTGTTCGTTCTGCTAAGGTCGAAAATCACTTCGCCCGTCGAAGCGGCTTGCCCGTCGATGATGTGCGCGGCCGCGAAATCCACCGGCTTTTCGACAGTGGCGTGGTGGTCGAGCACGATGCACGGTTTGCTTTTCAGGACGCCCCACTGTCCTGCTTTTTCGAGCTGGTCGAAGAGTGTGTAGGTGCTGGCATCGACGATGACGCTCAGGTCGAAACTGCTCGGCAACTCGGTAAGCACCCGGTCCCAGCCGGAAAGATAGCGCAGGTACGTCGGCATATCGACACCGCAGTACAGCGCGACATCTTTGCCAAGGTCGCCCAGGATGTGTTCCAGCGCCAGCGCGCTGCCGAGCGAATCCGCATCGGGATTATCTGCCTGCACGACGACAATCCGCTGTGCCTCACCGACCAATTGCTTGATTTTTTCTTCCATTCCTTACATTTTACCAGTTCCCTGCCGAAAAAACTTCTGCTAGGCTAAGAAGTATGCAGAAACGACCCCTTCCCGAGCTCGAACTCGAAATACAGCAAGCCAAAGACGCCATACCGGTCGGCTCCAAATGGCAGCACTACAAAGGCGGCAAATACGCGGTAGTCGAAATAGCTATCATTGAGCTGACGAGCGCGCTCGCAGTCGTATATGTATCGCTCGAACGTCCCACGGTGCGTTTCATCCGCCCGGTCGTGGAATGGCAAGACGTCGTCGAGCACGAAGGCGCCAAAGTCTACCGCTTCCGCCGAATCGGCGTCTAAAGCGTCTGGCGACCTTCAAGCGCTCGGCTGAGCGTTATTTGGTCGGCGTATTCGAGGTCGACGCCGATAGGGAGGCCGCGGGCCAGGCGCGTGACTTTCACGGACCGGTCGCCGAGCTGCTGCTGTATGTAGAGTGCCGTCGATTCGCCTTCGACGCTCGCGTTTGTTGCCAAGATGATTTCTTCGACTTTATCGTCATCGATTCGTTCGACCAATTCACGGATGTGGAGCTGCTCGGGGCCGATGCCGTCGATGGGGCTGACGAGGCCGCCCAGTACGTGATACGTACCGTGAAAGCTGTTCGTTTTTTCCAGGGCGACGATGTCGAGCGGTTCGGCTACGACCGCCACCTGTTTCTTATCTCGTCGCGGGTCACTGTAGAGCGGCGAGACGTCTTCCTTGGAATCTATGAGCGCAAACGTCTTCGGGCAGTATTTTATCCCGGCATGAAGATTCGTCAACGCGGTCGCCAGCTGCTCTGCTTTGGCCGGTTCGCGCCTTACCAAATAGTACGCATATCTTTCCGCGGTGCGCGAACCGACTCCTGGCAGATTCGCCAGAGCTTCTATTAATTTTTCCAATGCAAGTGGCAATAAAGTCATAAAGTTCTAAACTCTAAGTTCTAATTTCTAAACAAATCCAAAATTCTAAGGTTAAAATTCAAAACTAGCTCGCTTTTTCGATGATAGCGCCAAAAATTTTCATTAGCTCGGTCGCTTCTTGGACGAGTTTTTGGTCGGCTTCAAGTAGTCGAAGCCAAAGGATTGACTCCTTCGCCTCTTTTCGACAGATTTTTATCCGCATCACAAAATCTTTTCTACTCAGGGCTTCGTTTGCCTCGATATAGTTCGCGGCTACGGAACCTGACGAACGCACCAACTGCTTACCGTCTTCTATTGTCTGTAGCGAACGGGGTAACTCTTTGACAAATATCCTGCAGGCTTGCGCAAACTTAAAAGTACGGTCTGCTAAGTCGTACGTTTTTGTCATTGGGACTTTGGTCATTTGCATTTGTTTAGAACTTAGAGCTTAGAATTTAGAGTTTGATTTAGGCTATAATCCTAAATCGCCGAGGGCTCCCATCATGGGTTGCATCTTTTCGGCAGCAATCTTTTGGCTCTGCTGTATGGCGTCTTTGACGGCGTCTTCAATCCAACGCTCCAGCTGGGCGATATCGTCCAGGTCGACGCTGTCGCGGTCGATGTGGATTTTTTTGATTTTCTGTTCACCGGTAATTTCGACGCGCACGGCGCCATCACCCTGCTCTACCGTTATGACTTGTTTTTGGAGTTCTTTTTGGATTTTTTTGACTTTCATCAGCATCTTGGCCTGGTCGAATCGTGACATGGTAGCTCCCCTTTCGAAGGTGGATTATGGATTATGGATTATGGAATGTCTGCGCCACCTGTGCTCATTCTAAAATCTATAATCTAACTTCTATAATCGTGCCCCTCTATTGTAACAGATTACAGGCTACTCAGTCTGTTTCAGAGAGAAGGTTTTCTTGGTGGCGGGGTTGTTCGGCCAGGCGATGAAGTAAGCGCGGTAATGGTACAGCACCGAAAAGCTCACAAGCAGCACCAGACAAACTATGCCGCCGATACGGGCGATGGGGTTACGCGGAAACACCCGGAACCACTGGCGGATGAGTTCGAAGATGCCGCCGGCTACCAGCAGATACAGTAGCGGCACGAGCATGCTGACATTCACCGGGCCGGTGCGCGCCAGCTGGTAGCCCCAGACGCTGCCGGAACTGCCGGCGCCGTTCAGGCCTATCAGTACCAGGCTGATACCTATGGCCCCAAAGACGAAAATCCTGCGGGTAAGCGATACGGAACGAGTAAACGCATAGACGCCAAGGAGCAACAACGCGATTTCCGTCACATTCAACAGTGGCGCATGGGCCAACCATAGTTCCGCCTGGCCGTTGCTGTGTATGCCCGCGAGGAGCAGCGCGTCGAGTATATTTTGTCCGGTCTGCGTCAGGCTGGCGAAGTGGGTCGGCAGTCCGGCGAAGATGAGCATATCCAGCGGTGCTCGCACTATGTGCCATGCCAGCGGCGCCACGAGCAACAGAAACAGCCCAGCGGCGAGCGAACGCACCAGGGCCGAGCTCTCTTGCCATGCTCGCAGCACCGCCTTCCGCTTTATAATCAGCAGCAGTATTTCGAACCAGATGAGCCCAGGGACGTACCACAGCAGTGCGAATGTCACGACGCTCCCGAATCCGACGACCATACGGTTCACTTTGCCGCCTCGCCACCAGATAGCGCAGGCCATGAGCGCGAGGATGCTCATCTGCAGTATGAGCGACGAACCGAGCCGGGCAAAATGTAGCAACCCGCTTGAGGTGGCGAACATCACCGTCGCAATGACGGCTATACGGTAGCTGAACCAGAACCGCACGACCACGAAAAACAGGCCGCACATAACGACAGCGTACGAAGCTGCGACGTACCGTGTGGCGGCCCAGCTGTCGAGTCCGGCCTTCTGCAGCGCCAGTACGGGTAGTTTATACGGTGCATTAAGGGGGTGGTCCAAGATGACTTGCAGGCTGCTTGACGCCTTGAAGGTCGCGGCTTCGCGCGGCGAGTAACCCGGCAACAGGGTGGTCAGGCTATGAAAAAACAGAACGTAACTGAGCACGGCTATGAGCAGCACGGCGACAGCGGGGCGCCAGAAACGGTGCAGGATATCGGTGCGTATATTCATAAGCAGGGTTCTTTCCTAAAAGTATACACTAATGCAGGGGATAGAAGGTAGAAGGACGAATGAAGGGAGGAGTCGCATGAAGCTATCCCTTTCTTCTCTATTCTTCCTTCGTCATTCTCCTTTTACCCGAAGGGGTCGCCGGAGTGGGTGGTGTCCACCGAGCGGAACCGCTGCTTGTCGCGGTCGAAGTAGAGTTCGATGTTCCGCAGTGCGCCATTGCGGTGTTTTTTGATGAGTATATCGGTCAGGTTCTTGCGGTCGGTTTCGGGGTTGTAGTAGTCCTCGCGGTAGATGAACGCCACGATGTCGGCGTCCTGCTCTATAGAGCCGGATTCGCGCAGGTCGGACAGCTGCGGAATCTGCGGATTGCGGTTTTCGACCGAACGGCTCAGCTGGCTCAGCGCGATGACCGGGACGTTTAGCTCGCGCGCAACTCCCTTGAGTCCACGCGAAATTTCCGAGATTTCCTGCACGCGGTTGCCATCACCACTAAATCGGCTGCCACCGCTCATCAGCTGCAAGTAGTCGACGATGATGAGCCCCGGGCGGCGGATATGGGCTTCGCGCCGGGCTTTGGTACGCAGGTCTGCCACGGTGATTCCGGGCGTGTCGTCGATGTAAATGGGCGCTTCACTCAGCACGCCCATAGCTTCACCCAGCTTTTCGAAGTCCTGGTCAGTCAGGTTGCCGGTGCGCAGCGCCCAGGCGTCCACGCCGGACTGCATAGAAAGCAGGCGGTCGACCAGCTGCTCTTTGCTCATTTCCAGGCTGAATATAAGTACTGGTTCTTTGGCGTCGACCGCGACATTGTGTGCTAGGTTCAGTACGAACGCGGTCTTACCCATCGACGGGCGGGCGGCGAGGATGATGAGGTCGGAGCGTTGGAGGCCGGCCAGCGTGTCATCGATGTCTTTGTAGCCGGTCGGTATGCCGCGGATTTTCTTTTTGTCTTTGTGCAGGTCGTCGAGCCGCTCGAAACTTTCGGTCAGGATTTCTTCTATACTGACAACCGTCTGTTTGACATGCTGTTGGCTGACTTCAAACAGCCGGGTTTCGGCTTCTTCGATGAGTTCCTTCAGCTCTTTTGATTCGTCAAGGCTGAGTTCTGCCATGTCGGCGCTGGCTGCGATGAGCCTTCGGCGCAGCGCTTTCTGGGCTACAATTTCAGCATATTGCTCGACGTGGCTGGCGGTCGGCACATAGTTCGTCAGCTCGGTCAGGTACGCCGGGCCGCCGACCATATCCAGAAAGCCATTGCCCTTTAGCTGGTCGGCCAGGGTCAAGACGTCTATGGGCGAGCGCTTTTCGTATAGCGCCAAGATAGCTTCGTAGATGCGGGCGTGGCGTTGGTCATAGAAATCTTCTACCGTAATCTGGTCGGCTATTTTGACTATGGCGTCGGTGTCTATAAGTATGGCGCCGAGCAAGCTGGCTTCGGCGTCGACATTGCTGGGAGGCGGAGTATTGCCCTGTGCCATCACGCAACCTCCGGTCGCAGCTCGGGAAATGTGAAATGTGAAATGTGAAATGTGAGGGACACCTGCGCTGCTGTTCCCCATTCACCTTTCACTTTTCCCATTTCACTTTTCATAGTCCTACTGTATCACTTCGGCCCCACCGAAGATATTGCTTATGGCAGATACGTCGCTAGGACTGGCCTCGGGGTTGAGTTTCGGGAGCGGCTTGTCGGCGACGACGCAGAAAATCTCTACTTGCCGTCCGACGAGTTGGCTGAACACGTCGCCGAGAATCTTGCGGTTTTTGGCTTCGTTGATGCGCTTCTGGTGGAACGCGAACTTCATATTCAGCGTCAGTTTGTCGCCGTCTAGCTCTGGCGTCGCCATACGGGCGATACCGTAGAGCGTGTTGTACTGCTTTTTAATCTCGTTCAGTGTCTGCTGCCACAGGTCATTCAGCTCCACCTCGCTCAAATCCCCTTCTTTGGGTTCTCTGGGCTCTGGCTCGAGCGCGGCTTCAGATGCTCCAACGCTCTCGTCCGGCATCTGTTCTTCCGGCTGCACTTCTACACTCGCAGTCTCACTGGCTTCACTTTTCGCAGAAGCGTTCGTAGTCTCACCGTCATCTTGAGCGGAACGAAGTGAAGTCGAAAGATCTCCCTCTTTTGGTTTTTGGGAAGATTTCTCCGCGTTGGTCGAAATGACAGTGGGTGGTGCTGGCTTTGACTCGGGAGCTGGCGCTGGTTGTGATGCTGTGGCTGTCTGTTGGGGTGTTTCGACTGTTTTTGGTTGGGCTGCGACGACTGGTCGGATGGGCATTTCGCTGGCGGTTGCCTGCAGGAGGGTGAGCTCCAGGAACTGGCGGGGGCTGCGGCTGGTTGGGACGTCGAGTAGGTCTTTCAAAAGTGTCAGAACATTGTCGGCTGCTTTGCCAGCGAGGACGTCTTCGCGCAGGACTGCCCCGAGCTGCTGGGCTATAGCGGCAGGTTCGTAGCCACTAGCGTAGAGTTCGGAGAGCGAACTGACTATCTGTGAACGGTCGCCAGATAGCACCGCTACCTGTAGCGTGCTTATCTGTTCTGCCGACGCTAGCCCTAGCATGCGCTCCACATCCGATTTCTCGACTTTTGCGTCAGTGTTACCGGCTTGGTCGAGCAGGCTTATGCTGTCGCGGAACGAGCCGTCACCGTGCTCGGCTATCAATGCCAGTGCGTCGTCGCTAACGGTAATCTTCTCTGCTTTGGCAATCTGTTTCAGGTGTGCGATAACCTGGTCGGCTGGCACTGGCCGGAAGGTGTAGCGCTGCGTGCGGCTGACAATGGTTTCGGGCAGTTTGTGGGCTTCGGTGGTGGCTAGTATGAAGACGACGTGGGCCGGTGGCTCCTCAAGCGTTTTGAGCAGCGCGTTGAAGGCCTCTTTGGTCAGCATGTGCACCTCGTCGATGATGTAAACCTTATACTTTGCCGCCGAGGGCGCGGTATTTACCTTATCGCGCAGGTCGCGGATTTCGTCTATACGCCGGTTGCTGGCTGCATCGATTTCGATAATATCCAGATGTGCTTCGTCTTCGTATGGCAACCCGTTAATCTCGTGCGCCAATATACGGGCAATGGAAGTCTTGCCCACGCCGCGTGGTCCCGTCAAAAGGTATGCATGACTAATCCGCCCTTGTTTCAGCGCGTTCCCGAGCGTGGTCGTGACGTGCTCTTGCCCAACCACCTCACTCAATTTCTTCGGCCGGTACTCCCGGTACAGTGCTTTCCCCATCGTAGTAACTAGCAACTAGGAATTAGAAACTAGCAGCCCTCCATATCAGTACCATATTATACGCGTTTATCTTCCCCCGGTCTGCTGTAGAAAAGTATGCTAAGCCAGCGCCATTACCAGCAAACCGACGAAGCTTACGAATAGGCTCAGCCACATCAGCAAGTGGTGTTCGCGTTCTTTTAGGAAGATGTAGGCTCCAAGGACGGTCAATGGCAAGGCGATAGTGCTCAGAACGGAAATGAGGGAGACGTTATCTGAATGGAAAATAGCGTAGATATAGAAGGCCCCATTTATGCCGCTTAGCACGCCAACAAAAGTTGACCACTTAAATTCCCTGCCCTTGAAGGCCCGTAATGTTTTTCGATTGATATCTTTGCTCGCAAGTAGCAGTGCGCCGATTGTCTGGGTGGTCCAGCTAATTAGGAATATGCCTCCAATTTCCATATGGCCAAGCAGTGCTTTTTCGGTCACGAAGCCTATGGCTAGCAAAACTGCAGCGGTGACGGCTATGGCTATGGTCTTAGGCTGAATACGCTCAAAATCGCCTGCCTTTGTCTTTGCTGGTGCCATGATGGCCAGCAATGCTGCGACCAGTAAAATGCCACCACCAATAAATTGTGCCGTAGTAAGGCTTTCGCCCAAAAGCGTCCAACCAAGCACTACGACGGATACGTTCGTGAGCAAGCCAATGGTTTGCTGCGGTGCAATCGCCAGTTTACCGGCTGTCATAAAGCCAAGCCAGTTAGAGAATGCCATCACAACAGCAAGTACTGCTATAAGGAATACGACCCACCAGCTCCAGGTAATGCCGTGAGGGAAAATTAGGAATCCGGCGATGAGGCCAATCGGTAATATGCCAAACAAAAATGACGCGGCCGGTGGAATGGTGCTCGGAACTTTAGAAGTTTGCGAGTAATGGCGCGTGTACAGCATGCGTGCTACGCCAGCTAATACGGACAGTGTCAGTGCAATTTGCCAGGTCATGTGTTTCGTGCTCTATTCATACTATAACGCCATTACTAAGAGGCCGGCAAAACTTACGGCCAGGCTCAGCCACATCAAAGCATGGTTTTCGCGTTCGTGGAGGAAAATGTAGGCGCCGAGTACTGACAGTGGCAGGCCTACCGACATAACGGCGGATATGATGGAGATGTTGTCGGAATGGAACATAGCATAGACATAGAACACTCCGGTCAGACCGTTTGCTACGCCCATTAGAACCGATGACCGTAGCTCGTAACCTTTTAACTTTTGCAGGTTGTGCCGAGAAACATCTTTGGCGGCAAGCAGCAACATGCCGAGGCACTGCACAGTCCAGCCGACTAGGAAAACGCCACCGACTTCCATATGTCCTAGAATGGCTTTTTCGGTTACTAGGCCAACTGCAAGTGCCGCCGAGGCGGCGAGAGCGAGCGCGATAGATGACACGCTGAGCTTACGTTGCGCCTGGCCATTTGTTTTCACTGGTGCCCATATAGCCAGCAGTGCCGAGATGAGCAATATGGTGCCGCCGATGAACTGCGGCATGGTCAGACCCTCGCCTAAAATTCCCCAGCCAAGGGCGATGACTAATATCTGTGTAAAACGGCCGATGGTCAATTGCTGGGCGATATTGAGCCGCTTGGCAACCTGGAATCCCCACAGGCCGGCGAGTGCCATAGAAGTACCCTGCAGAACCAGAAGTAGTACAAGCCACCAACTCCAGGTTATGGCGTGCGGAAACACGAAAAACCCGGCTATGAGGCCGACGGGCACGACGCCGAACAGATATGAAGCGGCGGGTGGAAACGTAGCTGGCACCGATGATTTTTGCGAGTAGCTCCGCTGTACCAGGGTAGTGGCAACATTAGCAAGGATAGATATGGCGACTGCGGTTTGCCAGGTCATGGTTTAGTTGTAAGTATAGCCTAGGACGGTACGGAACTATAGGCTTAGAACAACTCGGTCCTGCTGGCATTTGGGGATGTCGGTGGTGGGTACTGATTTGGCGAAGTTGTTAATTTCTTTTGCAGATGCACGGTACTCGCCTAGCTCACCTTTCAGGATGTGGTAGTGTGTCGCTGCAGGAGAAGTATCTCCCGACTCACATAGTTTAGAGGCGTAGTCGAGATGACTAATGCCTTCGGTGGTGCGTAGTGGCACGAACCAGAAAGCTATCCCTATCGTCAGTACGATAGCGAAAGCTAGTAATACTACTTTGCGGTTCATCGAACGCTAGAGAGCGGCTTCGAGAGCGGCCCATTCGGCTGCGGAGTCGTCTTCGGGGACGTTGACGCTAACTTGGTCGCCTGGCTTGGCTTTGAAGTAGGTGACGCTGGCGAGGAGGACGCGGAAGTCGCGGGTACCGACGGTAACGTAGTAGTGGCCGCCTTCGAGCTTCAGTGTGCCAACGACTTGCTTGCGGGGGATAGGCCCAATCTGCTTGTATAAGAATGCGCCATCGTCTGCGATGGTGAGTTTCAAGATATCGCCCTGCACTAGCTTAGACTTGCTAGCGTAGTTAGCAGGTACGGGATAGGTTTTGGCGTCGCTGCCGACCATGTTTTGGCCGTCGAAGACGCCTTCTATGACCTTACCGAGGACTTCGTCGGTAACTTTGGCCTGGACTTTGTCGTCGTCGCCCACCAAACTTACGAGGAGTTCGTTAGCCGCAGCGAGGGCTGTTTCAGCCTCCTGTATAAGTGTCCGCAACCGTTTGACTTGTTTTTCTGGTACGTCGGCCATATGCTTTGTCTCGCCTTTATCTCGTCTCTACCTATTTGTTACTCTGTTTCCTCACAGGTTGTATCTGTTTACACCTTAACCTAACCATAGCACACCCCCATTTTCAAGTCAAAGATATCGCCCTAACCTGCAGAAACCTGTGGATAAGTAGGGTTTGTTACTGCTTGTGCTTCGGTTCTTCCGGTGGTTTTCGTAGCCAGTAAATCGTATAGCCCAGGGCAAACGGAACTACGATAAAGATTTGGGTTTGCAGCATCTCTATGCCATCACCGAATAGTAAGTGGTCTCTTTCTGCCTGGTGAAACGGTGTGTAGTATGGGATGGTGTTCTGTAGGGCGTAGTAGGGTTTCCCTAGCAAGGTATCGTAGCGTGTGCCTTCTGCTTCATTTATGTGTGTGGTAAAGACACATAATGTGAACACCGTGACCGATAGAGCGGTCAGAAACCAGGGCAACGATTTAAGGCTGAATTTTCTGCTCACTATCAGTACTAGGGCCGTAAGAATGAGGGCAAGTACCTCGGCGAACCAGGCATGAGCGTTCCAGGTCGGTATGTAATTGTCGGGGCCGAACCAAGTATCAAGGACGAACAATACGACAAAAAATCCGGCAAAGATTATCCAGGGTCGAGCAATAAGGAATGAAAGGGATTTTTGCATATGTTCCACTATAACAAAAACGACCTCTTCACGAGGCCGTTTTGTGATTGAACGCGTGGATTAGACGAGTTCGACGGTAGCGCCGGCTTCTTCGAGAGCCTTCTTGGCAGCTTCTGCGTCGTCTTTGGCGGCCTTTTCAAGGACAACCTTTGGTGCGCCGTCAACGAGAGCCTTAGCTTCGCCCAGGCCGAGACCGGTCAGTTCCTTAACGGCCTTAATGACTGCAACCTTCTGTGCGCCAGCGTCCTTAAGGGTAACGTCGTATTCGCTCTTGCCTTCGTCGGCAGCAGCAGCGTCGCCACCAGCAGCAGGACCAGCAACAGCGACAGCTGCAGCAGCTGGCTCGATGCCGTATTCGTCCTTTAGGACGTTCTTAAGTTCGTTTACTTCGAGGACAGTCAGCTTGGTGAGCTCTTCTGCCAGTTTCTTAACATCAGCCATTGTAGTTTCTCCTTACGTAGAAATAATTTCTAATATCTAATTTCTAAATCCTAAACAATTTCAAATTTCAAATGTTCAAAGGGCTTGTTTTGCAAGTTTTGAAATTTGGTTTTTTGGATTTGTTTAGAGTTTAGGGTTTTGTGCTTAGGATTTGCCTAAGCGGCAGCTTTGGCCTCTACGCCGTCGAGTAATGCATGCAGGTTGCCAGAAAGCGCGTTTGTAACGTCGTTGACTGGGCTGAGCAAGGTTGCGACGACCTGGGCGATAAGCTGTGGTTTGCTTGGCAGGTCTGCCAAGGCTTTGACGTCTGCTGCACTGATAAACAATCCTTCTGCGGTGATGCCCCCTACGAATTCAATCGTCGGGTTAGCCTTTGCAAAAGTGTTGAGTACCTGTGCAGGTGCGACTTCGTCGTCGGCGTTGAATGCGTAGAGCAACATGCCGTTCAGGGCGCTGGTGTCAGCTGCCTTCAGGGTGTCGTTCTGAGCAAGTGCCTTTATAACGAGGCGGTTTTTAACCACTTTGACTTTGGTGCCGTTGCCCTTGGCTTCTTTGCGGAGGGTTTGGATAGCCTTCACGGTGGTGCCTTGGTATTTTGCAACAATCGTCATTTTTGAAGAGTTCAATAGTTCGGCGACTTCGCCGACTACATCGTTCTTCTGAGTTTTGCTTAAAGCCATATTGTAAATTCCTTCGGAATTTAAGTTTTAAGTCTCAAGTTACAAGTTTCAAGGAAGCTGTTGCTTGAGTTTGAGTGAGGAATCGACCGTACCTCAACTCTGTTACAAAGAGAAAGAGCCTTTGTTTCCAAAGGCTCTCTTACTGAGATTTCGCTCAAAATACAAAAAGATTTATCGCTGCCTCGGTAGCATTCTTAAGGCCGGTCGTGAAGTATTTGGTACCTACTTCGGGGACTTGCCCGCTACTGTCTTTGGTAACAGATGTATAGTAGCAAATTTAGGCTGGCAGGTCAAGGTATAGCTTGTCCCTATAAACATCGACGTAGAGCTGTCCCCATTCTTCTGGGCTTGTATCTCCGCGGTCATATTCGGCCAGGAGTGCTTGTGCTTGGCCGGTTTTCCAGTAATCTACCGCCCTTCGTCCGAGTAAAATACGTACCTGCCCTATCGGGTCACCGAAGTAAGCCGAAAGTTCCTCGTCTACATAGACGCTGCCGTGTTCGTGCATAGACTGGAACAGGTCGGGAATCTCGTCAGTCGCAGAACCACATCGCGCCAAGAGCCGCACTGTTTTCTCGTCTCTTGAGAGGCTATTATGCTCTGCGGCTATCTCATGCTTCGTGCGCTGCGGGAAGAGCGTCTTACCTCGTTCGACCATGGCTAGTCCGCAAACGGGAATTGCCCGTCATCGCTGTAGACATTTCCGCAGCGTAGTACGAAGGTACCGACGTATTGGTTGGTATTGAAGTCTTCTTGGTCTGTTGGTTGTGGTTCGGTTTCCATGAGTGTTTCCTTATGTTTGGATTGTTGTTGTGTGCCGGGTGAGCGTGGCGGCCAAAGATGCTATGTAAATATTGTATGCCGCCTTGTCTTCGGGCTGTAACAGGGCTCTTCTGACTTCTTCGTACCCAGTGCTATTCAATATGCTATCGGGTAATGGTGGTGTAACTAATGTTTCCATGATAGTTGCTTTACATTAAAAGTAGGCTTCTGGTTGAAGCCTACTTGGTTTTCTCTGGGACTGTGCTGTGCGGATTAGTTGTATCTTTTCCGCGAGGCTTCAACCGGAACGAAGCACAGCCCCTTGTGGCCGAGAATGACGAGGACGAATTGCTTCATTACAGTTTTCACATCTTTTATTTTACGCCCGCCCCGCTGTGGCGTCAAGCTTGCCATATCAGGTGCTCTTATAACTCAAGAATCAGTCAAGCCTCGGCAATACCCAGAGAACCAAGTAATTTCGTGGCCTTCTGTGCCTTGGCTGCGAAATTCTCCGGATAGCGGCTCTTTCGTGCTGCCGCGTCGTATGCTTCTACGGCCTGTAGGAAGTAGTTGGGCTGTAGGTGGGCAGGCGTATGGCGAGCGAGCTTTCGAAGCAAGTCACCGCGCAGGCTATCAACTCGTGGATCCTGGCTCACAGCGAAGCTTGCAAGGTACCCGTCGATTGTCATTTCGGCACTGGCAAAGTCTTGGCGTTTCGCAAATCGGTCGACGAGCATAGCTATGTCTGGGTGAGGGTTACGTACATCGATAATTGGGTGCAGACCGTGCATGTTTTGTAGTGTCTGGGTGAGACTGGGTGAGTCTGCTGCGGTTTCGGCCAGTAACTGATGGTAGTAGGCCAGCATTTGTCTGCCGGTCTCCACGGGGTAGACGCTCATAATAAGTTTTGTAACCTGGTGCAGCTTTGAAGCCCACCTGTCGTCTCGCATGTCGTTGATTCGCTGTATGGTTTCCGAACCGCCACCGTTAATAAGCCAGTCGTTTTTGGCTGCTACCTGCAAGAAATCACCACTCATAAACTGCCGTGCAAACCTATCTGCGTGGAGCATAAATGCTGCACGGCCGTATTGTCCGATAAGCTGGTCAGTCTCCTCTATTGGTCCGCCCGATAAGTCAAGCTGTATATCGTGGTTAAACTCGGGCGTTAAAGCATCTGCGAAATAAAACGATGGCTTGTCATCGTCATGGATAACAGGTACCAATGCGAAGACATGCTGACTGGCGGTGCCGATATAGTGCGGGATGCCTACGCGCTCAAAACATTCAGACAAGACCATAGTGTAGCCATAGCAGTTGGTCACCTGCGCTTCGGCCATACTTTCAAAGGGTACAGACCCGCTGAAGTCCGGAACATAATCCGGCTTTGTCCGACTACTAATGGGGTACCATAAGCTCCGGTTGACGGCGATACTAGTCTCATCTACGGCTGCTTGTAGTGCTTCTCGGGCTGCTGCGGGGCCAGTATTCTCGGCTAGCGCCAAGCGTGCTGGTATATCCAGCTTATCTATAACATCCAGTAGGGGCTGCTGTGATATATTTTCGGCAGTGCGGTAGGGGTGTGGTGAAAGTAGTCGCTCGCTGTACATGAAAAAAGACTCCTTGCGGAGCCCTCCAAACGGAAAATTTGCCCCGCTACATATGACTCGTCATAAGGACGAGTGCATCGCGAGCGCGGCAGATTTTTACCATAGGTACTATCTAACTCCTATGGAGGCCGAAAGTCAAGTAGTTAGTAGTCCAATCACTCGGCTCTTCCTCTCCTATGGTTTCGTGATTCGAAGTTTAGTAGTATACACCACTGCTGCTACGGTATAACTAAGGTTATCTGTGGGCAAGTTCTATTTTTGATTTTCCAGCTGTGTCAGTTTGAACTGGGTGTATTTTTCGGCGGCGAGGCGGGCTAGTTCGGGGTCTTCGCCCTGGTTCATAAAGCTCATGGCTTCGGCGAGCAACGGGTGGACTTCGGCGATTTTGGCATGCATTTGCTGGGCGATTTTGCGGTAGGTGGGATGGCCCTGGGGCGACGAGCGCAGCTCGAGCATCTGGAAGGCTTCGCGGCCGTTAATGGTGACCTTCCAGCGGACATTGTGGCCGTGCAGGACGGCGTATTGGGCGATGACCGGCCCTTTGGCGGCCTGGAGCGCGCTGTATAGCTCAAGACTGAGGTCGAAACACTGCTCGAACGGCTCGGTCAGGCCGGCCTCTTCGACCAGCTTCGGCACATCGTAGCCGAGGCGCGGGCTAAAGATTTGCCACTGCAGGTCGTCGACCATGCGGTGGCGTTGCAGGTCTTTGAACGCGCCGTATTTGCCGACGAGGTCGAAACTGTAATGGATTTTTTCGAGCGCCCTGCCCGGCCGCTGGCGGCGGTTGAGGCGTTCGCCCATGTAGGCCTTGAAGACATCGGCCTTTTGCTGGTAGGGCCACGTTTGCACGACTTGCTGGAGCGCTTCGAGCGACAAATCGCTGTGTTCGTAGAGCATGTCGGGTACGATGTCGAGTTCGTTGCGCGGGGTGTAGGCGACCAGCTGGACCGGGTCTTCCGCTGCGCCGGTGTGGTTCGGCGGCAGCAACTCGTCTGCCAGTTTGCGGACAGCGCCATACGTATTGGAGCGGTACGCGATGGTGGCGCCGCCGCGGTCGGGCTTGTCGGCGCGTTCTAGAAAAACAGGGATGATTTTGCGGCCTTCTTCCAGCATGACTTGGCCGGTTTGCCGGGCTTCTTCGAGCTCGTCGCCGAGCAAGTGCATGATGAGGCTTTCCAGCGCCTGGCCAGAGGCGAACATGCCGACCGTGGCTTTGGTGGACAGCGGCAGCAAGTCACGGATAGCATCGCAGGCCTGGGCTTTGGTGGCGGCGCGCCAGGCGGCGTCCTGCTCGGCCTTCGGCACGGTGGAGGTGGCGCGGACGTGCTCGGTCATTTTCTGGACCAAGTCGGAGTAAATATCGAAAATCTTGTTGGTGGTGCGGATGTACTGGCTGCGGATTTTGCCCCTCAACTCCGGCGGGACGTAGTAGCGGTAGCGGCCTTCGGCGTCCTTTTGGTCGAAGTAAATGTAGCGGCTGGACTGCTCCAGGTAGGCGGCCAGGCGGCCGCGCTCCAGCTTTTTGGTCAGCAGTATGCTGGCGCCTTCGACGACGAAATGCTGGCCGACCAGCTGCTGGACCGAATCGTCGCCATACGCGGTAATGACCCGGTGTAACAGCTGCGCGTCTTTGTCGACTTTGCCGATGAATTCGTCGAGTAATGTGACGCGCATGTCGTCGCCCCGGCGGCTGAGACGGGCCATGGCAGCAGCGGCCGTAATGGGCGAAAGTGCCGGCGTAAAGCCGTAGACCGAGCCTTCGGTATTGGTGATGTATTTGGCGATTTCGGCGTTACCGGCGGGTGTGATGCTAGTAGAGCCGTTTTCGTTCTTTTCTGTCCAGGTGCCGCTTTGCTCCGACGATGGTGCTGTCTCTGTCGCCTCGAGCTTGTCGAGAGATATCGCTGGTTTTGCGTCCGGACGGGATTCCTCGACGGAGCCTGTGCTGAACTTCGATTCAGTACTCGGAATGACAGACAAGGGAGGTTCGACGGGACTGGTCTGCGCCGCTGGCTTGGCGGCCAGGACTTCGGCAACCGAAGTGGTCTGACTAGGGGTGCCGTCGCGGGTGGCGAGCGTATCGGCAACGTATTTCCAGACTTGCTTGAAAACTTCGTCGATGCCCTCGGTTGCATAGATGACGGGCAAGTTGCGCTGCCGAGCCTCCCAGAGGTAGCCAGCCCGGACACGCTCCAGGAACGCCTCGTCGAGGTTGTCGAACCGCTCGCCGTTGTAGCGGAACTTGACGCGTTCGCGCAGGACATTCACCGGCGCATCGAGCACTACCATAAGGTCGGGCTGCATATCGCCGACGGCGAAGCTGATAATGTCGTTGATTTTCTGATAATCGGTCACATCGCCGCGCCCATAGTACTGGATAGCGAGTGTGGTCAGGTAGCTGCGGTCAACCAGGCAGTAGACGCCGTTGGCGGTCGCTTGCCGGATGATTTCGAGCGACTGCGAGCGAGCGGCGTTATAGAGCAATACCTCGGTGCGGGTGTTCATGGGGTAGCGCGGGTCTTGGGTCAGGCGGCGGATAGCCCGGGCGGTCATGTCGTTCTGGCTTTCGGGCTCGCGCATGATTTTTACTGGTAAGCCGGCGGCTTGCAGGTGCCGGCCTATCATCTGGACCATCGTGGTTTTGCCGACGCCTTCGGCGCCCTCTATGACGATGTACTTGCCTCGCTGACTCATCGCTTCGCCTCCGACTCAGAAGTATCAAGTATCAGGTACCAAGTACCAAAACTGGCTGCATTTGACTTGAAACTTGAAACTTGAAACTTGAAACTTGAATTTTTATTCATAGCTGAGTCCTTCGACTTTGGTGGGGAGTTCGCGGGTGTCTTTGTACGCTTGCGGGAGCATAAGGCTCGGCGACCACGTCTTGATGAGCGTTTCGAGGTCGGTTCCCGTCTGGTATTTGCCGCTGAAGCCTTCGTCGCGTCCGCTGCCGTAGTTGCCGTCGATCTCGCCAGTTTCGTGGAAGACTATTTGGGCGATGCGTTCGCCCACCGGTAGCAATACTGTTTCGTTCTGGTTGAGGTTGTAGATTTCGAGCGTCAGACGGTTTATGTAGCCCGGGTCTATCCAGCCGGCATCGAAGCAGACGGCGACACCGTTGCGGCCCCAGCTGCTGCGGCTTTTGACCTCACAGGCGCCGGGCGGCAAAATGCCGAAAAACTCGTGGGTGTGCGCCAGAATCCGCTCGCCGGGTTTGAGCGCGATAACTGGGTGGTCATCGGGGATGCCGACGACCGGCTTCATGCCGTTCAGGTCGCACCACTGCTTGTGCGGCATGGCTTTGTACGGGCCGTCGAAGTAGCGCTCGACGTCTTCGCGGTCGAACGGGTTGTAGATGGTGCGTTCGTTGGCGAGTTCTGTCCGGTAGTAGTAATACCCCAGCGTCACATCCAGTGAGGCGTGGCTGACATGCTTGTCGTTGAACGGGTGACAGACGATGTGCCCACTAGCAATAGCCTGCCGGATTTGTGTGTTACTAAACACGCCCATACGTGTAAAACTCCCCTTCTTAGTACATCGCTCCCGACCAGCTCTGTTACGTACTATTGTACGGTTATGCTCTAGCACCTTGCAATACTGCCCACACAATTTTACAACTGTATTTGGCGACGGCTGGGCGTCCCAGCTCCGAGCCAATCGACACCCTCACTGGCCAAATAGCGGTTGCTGCAGGTGGCCTGGAATTTAGTAAGATAGCTGCTTGACCGCTTATGGCAGAAATGTGAAGATACTGAGCGTACTCTTTGTCGAGTGAAAGGATTTTATAGCTTATTTCCTGGGCTGATTTTCCGAGCTCCAAGGCAGTACATGGAGAGTTTCGGCACCGGGCCGGACTCACGGAAACGAAGGTGGAATGTACATGTCTGTCCCAAGGGACGATGCGGCATACCTGCACCAGGTGTCGGTCATCATGCCGGGCGCGGGTGACCTTATCGTGGGGTATAGTTGCCCTAACCCCGACCCGATGCCGGTCTTCTATGACCAACTGGAGCCGGCCTTGCGGCGAGCGTTTGATGAACATGCAGCTCTGGTTCTCGACTACGACCTGCAAGCGGCAGGTACGCTAAGAGTCTGGGTCGGCACAATCATCGAGAAAGAGAATCTCAACGTGGTTATTGACCAGCTCCTTGTCGCGCTGCACGGCTCTCGGTAACTGTTCGGTTCGGCTGGCGGGGTTCGCTGAGTGAAGCTGACACTGTCAGATAACCCCAATTCGACATAACCCCAAGCCGTTAGGCTGGCAGTAGCAACGGCTCCGCAAGGAGCCGTTGCTCAGTACGCGTAAAATGTAAGCTCGGTTTCTTTGGTTGCAGCTGGTAAGCCA
>JBDHUJ010000015.1:0-38117 GCA_039809105.1 Saccharimonadales bacterium (SeqCode) | reverse complement strand
GAAGTGTTGGGCGAGCGGTTGGTGAGGCATATGTGTTCCTTGTTTGTGTTACAGCTCCTAGCATAGCGGAAAAAGAAAAGGGCTTCCTGGCGGAAGCCCTTTTCATATGCGATTGCCCTGTGCGTACTAGTCTCAGTCTCAGTTTTGCCCCCGAACAAGATTCACAACTCCGGAGAGTTGTCTACTATGCCGGTCAATACCCCGAAGCATTTATGAGTGAGCACCTGTCTCTTTTTAGCACCGAATATTCCACCCAGCCCGGCTTCGAGACAGATCGTAATGAGATTACACCTGTCGAACCACATCCGAACAGCATTTCTTACGAAGTGCCCGTGGACCAGCTGACTCTCCGGGTCATGGCCACTCTATGCGCAAATACTACTGCCGAGCGGCAACCCAGCCTTTCCGATGCCGCACATGCCGTTATAACAGAACTCGTTACTGAATACGAAACCCAAATACTTAACGCGAGAGAAGACTAGGCCTTAGCACCTTAAAAGGTGGGGCCTTTTGTTGTTGCATGGCTTGGGCGTCTAGTTCTGCTGTGTCTGGGGTTGGAGCCCGCACTTAGTGCCAGTGGTCGTAATGCGGGCCTGTCGTGCGGTAACTTACTGGAAGGCGAAGGATTGGATGATGGTTTTTATGGGGTCGGAGACGGCGGTGTTTTTCCATTCGCTGGTGTTGAGGCTGAGTGCTTTGGTGGTGCCGGTACAGTCCTGCGTAGTACAGCTTAGGAACTTTACCGAAACCAGCGGGTCGGTCTGGATGATGTCGCTCATGGGAATCTCCTGGTCGACCTGGTACCCGTTGTCGCCCGTCACGTACAGCGCATCCCAGCCTTTGCCGGTGGTCGTCGCAAAGCTCGCGAACGTCATGTAGGTCTGAGCGCGCTGGTTCTGGGTCGGGTTTTTGTAGGTCGCCTTTTCGCTTTGCAGCACTGCCACGGCCGAACCTTTGGCAAAGTCTGGTAGTGTGGTCTGTTTGGGCTGCACGGTCAGGAAAATATGGCCGTTCACTGTGGCGCCGTCGGCGGTTTTGAGGCTCATTTCGGGTGAAGTTACCGACAGGAGTGTGGCTGTGTCGTTCACCTTCCAGCCTTCGGGGTAGTCGAGGGCGACGGCGAAGTTGGTGGAGTCGTAGTGTTTGGTGACGATTTTCTTAGTCGTGGAAGATTCGTCGGATTTTGTCGTCTGAGACGTCGTGGTCGAGGTCTTTTCGGGCGCGGCAGCTTTTTGCTTGCCAAAGAACCAGTATGCTGCTGCGGCTGCCGCTACGATAAGCAGGATGATAACCGGCCACAGCCAGGCCTTCTTCTTTTTGGCCTTTGGCGGGCGCTCGGGTTGAGGCGCCTGCGCCTCGTCGTCTGCAGGTTTGGTGTAGCTGCTGCGGATGGGTTGGTACTGCTCGCCCGGACCCGTGTCTTCGTCTTCGCCCAGGTCGTCATCGTCGTTCCAGAACGGCCGCTCCTCTGGTTCGGGCCGGTCTGTAGCCGGTGGCTTGGTAGATTCGGTGCTTTTTATAAGTTGCGGCACCCGCCGGGAACTATCCAACTCCGGTGCCGAGGGTATGTCCGACTGGTCTTTGTCTGCCATAATCCACATTATACGCCATACGACCCTCGGGAGCTGACCAACATTCACTTTTCAAAACTCAGACTTCCTCTTCTTGTCATGCTGTCCAACCGAGCAAAGCGAAGCCCTGAACTTGATTCAGGGTCGTTTCATCATCCATGCGGTACTACAGACGTCCGTGCTACCGTATGGGCCCTGAAACAAGTTCAGGGTGACAGAAAAGTGAGTGTGGGTCAGCCTCGGGAGCGTACTGGGTCAGGGCACTGGGGAATCTAGCCCCTGCGACGGTAGCGGAGGAGACCGCCGCCCAGTACGAGCAGACCAAGCAATGCGAGCAGCCACATGAACCAAGGCGTGGAGCTGCCCTTTACCGGTTTTGCCGAAACGTTGCTCGTGGTATGGCTGCCAGCCACGACGCCCACCGGTGATTCCGCAGATGCGTATGCTCCGCTTGTCGCCGTTACGGTCTTCGTCGTGTCGGCGGCGGAAAGAGGTATAGGTATTTTGGGCACTGCTATGGTGCTTACCGGCGTGAGAGGCATGTCCGAAGCGACCACAAGGTTCGGTAGTGTAGGGCTTGGTAGTGTGGGCGCACTCCCCGTATCCGGGTCGCTCGGCTCCGAAGGGATTGTCGCAGCCTTCAGCTCAGGGTCGCAAGCATCATCCACGCCATCCTTATCCTCGTCCACCCCACTGTTCGGCACTCCTCGGCAGCTATCTTCAGCATTCACCACCCCATCGCCATCATAATCATCCGCCGACGCAGCAACATAAATGGTTTTTTGTATATCTACCGGCTGGCCGGCGATATTCTGTGCGTAAAAATGCAGGGTATGAGAACCTGGCACCGTGTCTGCAGGTATGGTCAGTTGCGCATGGATTTCACCGTTCGCATCCACCGCTACCGACCCCAGATTGACCGGCGATGAGTGCAGCGTAACGTTCGCCGACGAATTCGGCGCCAAATAGCCGCCATAGCCATCGACATCAAAATTAGATGAGTCACCACGCGTTATCAGCTTCACCGTCTCGTCGTTATCTTGCAGCGTCTGATTTATCCCCCGCGGCTGCTTCGGCACCTGCAAAATCGGCAAGCTGTCATCGGCTGCCGGGTTCGTAACCGATGTATCGGGAGCTGACATAGTCTCCGTAAAGTTATGTGTGCCAGCGGCGACGGCATCAGCAAGGAGCTCCTGCCCGCGCTGGTTCGGGTGGTAGCTTTCATTCGCAATGACGTATAGCGCATCGTCACCCTTGGTCAGCCCGTTTACCGCCGTGTCTTTACCTTCGCACAGCTTATGCCCATCAAATGCATGTTGGGTGTCGACGTAATATACCCCCGCCTTGGCGGCAGCGCGCTGAATGACCGAATCGAGGTAGCTTATAAGTTGGTTAGCAAACTGACGTTCGTCGTCGCCGAGCCGGACGTTCAGCGCACAACTACCGGTTACAGAAACTAGCTGCGGATAGCCGACTACATACACCTTCCTGTCAACAGCCTTCATGCTTGAGTACAAACTCACGAGTTTATTGAATTGCGCGTTGATGGTGTTGACCAGTTCCAGCCGGTCTTCGTACCACTCATAGCAGTTGGTGTTCGGCGTGATGTCGCCTGCGAACGGTGCGGTGCAGCGAACAATGATGTCGCTGAAGCCTATGTCATTACCAGCTATTGAGAGGGTTATTACGTCGGGGTTGTCACTCAAGAAGTCCCTCTGCGCGAGATATCCAGGTAGATGAGATTTTTGGGCGTCCTCAATCATCTGGTCACTAGGTATTTGGTCATCTTTAAGCTGGGAGGTTCCTTTTACGCCTGTTGTACCAGTTATGTGAGCCGCTCTCGCACCGGAGCAGGCCACAGATGCAAACGAATTGAACCGGCCCGAAAGCAAGTACGGGTACGAAAGGATGGACTGGTGACATTTGTTAAGGTCTGTGTCCGTCCCAGTGCGATAGCTCCAAGCGCCCTCGCCCGACATAAACGAATCGCCCATGGCCAAATAGTTTGCACCGCTTTTCTGTGCGCCAGATGCAAGTACCGCATACCGTGCGTAATTGTTCGCGCCATCCTGCACATCCGCTTCTAGTACATGCTCATTTGTGAAGCGCAAAGATGGAATCAATCGCATGCCAGTCATACTGCCCGCAATAGCCGGCAAGATGTCTCTGGTGGGGCACTCGACATTCACCTTGCCGCCGATTGCAGCCGGCAGCTCCGCAGTCGTACATGAATCTATATCGACGATTTTTAGTGAATCCTGCGAACCGCTCGGCGCAAAACTCAGCGCCGCATAGCGCCCGCTGTTGTCTATGGCCAGACTACTGCCTAGCGGCGTGCCGAACTGGTTGTAGCCATTACTTGCCGCAAACGGTTTCACTTCCAAAGTCGCTGTATCTATACGCACGTAACCCGTGCCGACCACGTTCGCCACTATATACCTTCCGTTTGGTGAGGTGGCCAGACTCAGCGGGTCTACGGGCATCAGCTTGCCATCTGCGAACTTCACCGGGAAATCAGGCGCGTCGCTCAGGTCGAACGACTGCCGGAACAGATTGTAGTGCAAATGGGTGTAAAAATTGCGATACAGGTTCAGCGAAAGTGCACCAGTGTATGATGACGACGAAAAGTACACTACACTGTCCTGGTTCGGCACAGGCTGTATGACTCCATGACCCGGCAGGTTATCTGCTATAGCGTGTGCCTCGTCGAAACCGTAGGGCTGTATGACACGCCCGTTTTTGTCAACCAAGCCGTTCAGCGTCGAAACCATGCACATATCCTGGTTGGATTTCGTAACGTGGGTTATCCAGTCGGTGTAGTAGCTTACAACTGGCAAAGTGACCTTCGTGCACTTGGTATTGGCAAACGTGTCGCTTGCACTTATATCGCCTTCTTTGATTGCTGATGCCCCGGCGTTTTCGAACCAGCCGCCCGACTCGGCGCTTACGGGCGCCATAGATGCAAGCGTGGGCGCCAGCAATGTAACGAGAGTAACAAAAAATAGTACAAGACGCCGCCACAGTAAGCGCATCTCCGTACCTCCGTTATTATTTTGAAGTTATATTACACTTATGTTGCGAATATTGCAATTATTAGTTATCGACAACACGATACACCGGTTTCGCTGGGAATGAATTGCAGTCAAACACGAAAGTTGCCACCAATGGCGAGGCTACGGTCTTAGTAAAAGGCCCGACGTGAGTCGTAGCTGCCAAATTATGCAAATCAGCTCCTTTTGAGTCATAGCCTAAGGTGCATTGCAAGCCATCTTTCCCAGTTACCCGATAGTTTTGCCTTTGATTCACAAGGTCTTCCGGCTGGCTACGCTTTTCGAGGCTCGCACCATCCTTTGCATAGCTTCGCAAGGAGGGTTCCAGCTTATCGGTGATTATTTTCCCTTCGTTTGCGCTCTCTATCGGATAAAAGAAATCATACGTGATGTCACAGAAAAGTGGCCCCGTCTCATACTTGAGCGAGATATGTCCGCACGTCTTGCTCAAGTGTGATTCAGTGGGCGCGCCGGCAGCTGCAACCATCTCGTCATACACTTTCTGCATGCTTGCTTCGGTGGCGGCGTATTGTTTTTTATCTTGGCGGAATTGTAATTCGGTCCGTACAGCCTTGAATCCCCACCAAAGTAGCCCAGCAACAACCACGACCCCGAAAAAGACAGCAACTTTTCGCTGTCTCTTGCTCAGTGTCCATGCGTCACCCCCGGGAACAACATCGGTCCGGACGGGCTTACGGACAGGCTTCTTTTGCGAACGCTGCTTTGCGGTCTTTTTCGGCATATTACGCTTATGATACCAAACTACAGCCCGAATGCGACACTCCGGAGCATGTTTTGCTGAATTTTTGCTGGTTGCGGAGGGGTGAGAAATATTGCTAGGCTAGGCTTTCGTATCTGTCGGGTGTGACAAATACCACCTATCTACACCGGTCCACTCCTGTTATACTGTGTATGAGCGAGCTCTAGAGAAGCATCTACGCCGCCAGAAAATACCTATTCCCGAAATCACTACTCGCCCGGTTCAGTATAACTGGGAGCGAAGACATGAAAAGCAACAAAGTCCCGGACAAGCCCATAGCGAAGAGCAACGATTCCAGACGCGCCAGGCGCCTTCGTAGCCGCCTGCGTGAAATCAACGCCCGCGGCGAAAAAGAGCTGGCCGCCATTTTTGACCACATAGAAAAGGCCAAGGCGGCTTTCCGCGCCAAAAAGCAGTAGCCTAGCACCGCCATACACGCAGCCATACCACCTCCCGAGAGGTGTTTTTTAGTATCTCTTCACCAAACCGCATATGCTAAAACTTGTTGTAAAATATAATTGACAATTTCATGAAAAGTATGTATAATGGTAATTGATTAACGGAACGAAGGAGTTCAGGAGTTAACCATGAGCCATGTAGCACATACACATGGCAAAACGCTTGTGGTGGGCGCATCTGTTTTGCTAGGAGTCGCAATCTTCTGGCCGGCAAATCCGGTCAGCGCGGAACATATAAATAACGCATACGCCAACTACTCGAACACGAGTCGTAGCAGCACTTCCGCACACGACAACGACGACAAAAACTACAAAAACGATAAGAAAGACGACAAGCAGACTGGCCCTACCAGCACCTCGACACAGACCAGCAAGCCGGTAGAAACACCTAAGGTTTCTCAGCCGAGCGGCTCGTCGGACAGCCAAAAACCTCAGGCAGAAACCAAGCCAGAGGTCAAGCAAGACAGCAAGCCGCTGCCTGCTGCAACCAGCAGCGACAACCAGAGCAAGTCAGACACTCGCAGCCAGAGCGGCACAGACGACAAGCACAGCCAGAAGTCCGACGACAAGAAAGACTGTGACAAAAAAGACGATAGCAAGGATGTAAAGCAGGCCCCCGCTCCAAAGCAGGACAACCACGAGCAGAAAGCTCCGTGCCCTCCGAAGCAAGACGAACAGAAGGAAGACAAGAAAGATTGTCCTCCAAAGCAGCAGGAAGAGCAGAAAAAGCCCTGTCCTATTCACCGCGAAGAGCACAAAAAAGACTGCCCGAAGCAGGAGCAGCCAAAGAAAGACTGCGACAAACACGAAGAGCACAAAAAGCCGTGCCCGCCAGTCAAGCACACCGATTGCCCGAAGCCACCTAAGCACGATTGCCCACCGAAGCCACCGGTTACCCCGCCCGTTGCTCCCCCTGTTACCCCTCCGGTAACGCCTCCTTCAAACGGCGGCATGGGTGGCGGCACTACGCCTGAAACCCCAGCCGTAGTAGCTGCAGCCGCTGTTACCCCAGCTCCGGCAACGCTGGTCAACACCGGCGCACCGGTTGGCCTGGTAAGCTTCCTGGCCGCTGGCACATTGGCTGCCGCAGCTCTCGTAGCTACCCGCCGTACCAAAGTTTCCAAGTAATCTAGTACACGGAACCCCTACAAAACCCCGCTCCGGCGGGGTTTTTGGGTATATACTGAAAAGACTATGGATATAAACGAGCTGGCCCTGGAACTACACAAACAGTACAAAGGTAAGATAACGACGGCGCTGCGCGATACCAGTGAGCTGGACCGGCAAAAACTGAGCGCCTACTACTCACCGGGCGTGGCCGCACCATGCTTGGAAATACAGAAAGACCCAAGCCTACTCCCCGTCTACACCTGGACGAACAACCTGGTGGCAGTCATCAGCAACGGCACCGCGGTGCTTGGCCTGGGAGATATCGGCGCCAAGGCCAGCATGCCCGTTATGGAAGGCAAAGCGCTGCTGTTCAAACACTTCGCCGGCATAGACAGCATCCCCATAGTTTTAGACACCAAGGACCCGGACGAAATCGTAAAGACCATCAAGACTATCGCCGGTAGTTTCGGCGCCATAAACCTCGAGGACATTGCCGCACCAGTCTGTTTCGAGGTAGAGGAGCGCCTGAAGGCCGAGCTCGACATACCGGTGTTCCACGACGACCAGCACGGCACGGCAGTCGTCACACTTGCAGGGCTTATAAACGCCTGTAAAGTGACCGGCCGCGAACTCAAAGATTGCAAGATAGTACTGGTCGGCGCCGGTGCAGCAGGCGTCGCAATTGCGAAACTGTTGCAAAAATACGCCGCTCCGCAGATGATTGCCATCGACAGCAAAGGCGCCCTCAGCCGCGACCGCACCGACCTGAACGAGTCAAAGAAACTGCTTTTGGAATTCACGAATCCCGATAATATTTCGGGCAGTCTAGAAGACACCCTGCACGGCGCGGATGTCTTCATAGGCGTTTCTCACCCCGGCGTGCTGACGCCCAACATGGTCAAGACTATGGCGCCGAACCCCATCATCTTCGCTCTGGCAAATCCCGTTCCGGAAATCATGCCAGAAGAGGCCAAAGGTGCCGGCGCAGCCATAATCGCCACTGGCCGCAGCGATTTCCCGAACCAGGTAAATAATGCCATCGCCTTCCCCGGCATTTTCCGCGGCGCACTCGACAACCACGTCACAAAAATAACAGACGAACATAAAATAGCCGCCGCCGAAGTCATCGCCAGCCTGGTCGACGAACCGACCACCGACGAAATCATCCCCTCGGTCTTCAACGAAAACCTCGTCCCCGCCATCGCCGACGTCATCCGCTAGAACTATCCTACCTGACTCTCAAAACCTCGTGAGTCCCGTCATTCCGGGCTTGACCCGGAATCTAAAGCTTTAGTGAGCATATCTAGGCTGTAGACCCCGGGCCCGCCTGTCTTTCCGACAGGACGGACAGGTCAAGCCCGGGGTGACAGGGTTTTGAGAGTCTGATTATCCTTTCTTGCATATTTTTGACAAATGGTGTATAATATTGCAATAGTTATGAACAAAAACATAACACGTCGCAAAAATACAATCACCACCGGCAGCGAAACTATCCGCACCGTCACCTATCAGCCGGCTGACCCTGCACGTCCTGAACAGAAGTCAATCGTAGCCGTAGTGGGGAATGGCGCGTTCGGTGGACCGCGTACTTTCGGACATATAATGCAGCGTTTCGTTGAGGCCGCAGCCAAAGATGGGATTCACGCCACGGCAGTTATGCACCACGACCCGTGGTTTGGGCGAGGTAATTACGCAGAAAGCTATCGAACCGAACGACTTGCACGGGTGCTCGGCCATACCGCCGGGCAACTTGAACGGCCCGTACACTTAGTGGGGCACTCCTGGAGTTGGCCGGGTGTGCTGGCAATCGCAGAAGATTCACCCGAGCTGGTCGCGGCACTGGAAGGCTACACGCCCACCGGCCATCAGGAACAAAAAATCGGTGGCATGAAATGGCACGATTTATACGTGAGCGCCGCCAACGAAGCATTACACACGAACGTATTCCGCGGCTTTACTAGCGGCCTGATGATTGCGCGCGACATGGCAGTACGCTTCCCCACTCCGACCGGACGCAGCGAAGCAATAAGTGAGTTCGAAGCCGAGGCGACCGGTGCTGCGATAGCTCTTGCACAAAAACTGCCTATCGGCATCATCTACGCCGAGCAAGATTCCTTCTTCCATCCAAGCGAGTCCGCCCTGCAACAACTTTCGGAAGCCGACATCGCTATACGCTCCATCCCCACAACCCATCTCGGCGGCGTCCTGGACTACCGCAATGGCACAGCCCTCTACCACCTCGCCGCCGACCTAGACCATCGACAATAACGAACCTACACCATGCCTCTTCCCCGCCATCGCCAACGTCATCCGCTAAGCTGCCGTGGTAAGTGCTTCGTATTCTCTTAGGAACTCTTCGTAAAACTCGTCGTCAACCTCTACAAAACCACTTTTCAACTGCGTATCACGCAGTTCCTGTGATTTATAGCCCGGCACACGGACTTCGCTAAAACCTTCTGCTGGTGGATTACTAAGAATATCCGCAACCAGCTTGTCGGTCTGCGCCTTAAACTCCTCAAGGCTACCCAAGGCCGCAGGGTCGATGAGCAACATGAAGCCGCCTATACCACTCTCATCGTCCTGCAAGAGGCCAGCCTTACCGCCCACCAACGTCGTCGTCATGACTTCGAGCAGCAAGTTTATGGCGAAGCCTTTGTACCCGCCAAAGGGTATCAGGGAAACGGCCACGTTCGGGTCGGTAGTATATTGGCCGTCTTTACTTAGGTAAGTTTTAGGTGGCAAGCTCTCGCCACGCTTTTTAGCAAGCCCGATAGTACCCCATGCATACTGTGCCGTCGCCGCATCGAAAACTATCGGTTTGCCGCTGGTAGGGATACCATATGCCAGGGGATTCGTACCCAATATATCCTTACTACCACCATAGGGAACAGTGCCTTGCGGGCCACCGCTTGATGAGTAAATACACAGAATATCTTGTTCGGCGAACATCCGTGCAATGGTACCTAGGTTTTCGTGGTATCCGCCGTTTTTGAAACCCATGAAGACCTGCCCTTGGTCTTTGGCCCATCGCACCGCTTCTGGCATGACGTCTTTCATGCTCAGGTACGCGGGTGTGCCGTGACAATTGACCAGCTTCAAAGCCGGCCTATCGACGTCGAGTGTATATTTTTCTGGAGTTATCTTGCCTTTCTTGGCAAATTTAACAGCTTCGTCGAAACCACTGAACCGGTTTCCGGTCAGGTCATTGTCCAGCTGCAACTCTATGAGCCAGTTGACGAGCGTTTCGTCATCAAGCACGAGCCTATCAAGTGTAGCCAGCTTTTGGCGTAACTCTTCAATTTTTACCCGCATACATACTCCTTGCATTTGCAATTGTAGCAGACTTTTGGAGAAGGAAAACCGCACAACCGATAAGCCCCGGCAAGTCGGCCACTGTCCGTGTCATCCGCTGGCTAGTAGCGACCTGTAAGGCGCGTTTCGCTAACAAACGCGTCGTATCTATGAACGGTAGCGGAGAGTTATTTTCGTTAATTACCAGAGGCAGCTCGGTACAGGCCAGTGCGACCCCGTCACAGCCCTGGTGTTTAAGTTTCTCCAGCAAACCGACAATCCAATCGGTCGACTCGGAGACTATCTTGCCCAAAACCAGTTCGTCGTAAATAATCCGCGACAACTGCTTTTGGGAATCAGCATTTGGGACGATTGGCTCAATTCCACGCTGCCGTAGTGCCGAGTCGTACAGCCCATCTGACATTGTCATCCCCACACCAAGCACAGCGGCTTTCTTAAAACCTCTAGCTTGGCATTCATCCGCCACAATGTCTACTAGATTTAGAACTGGTATCTGTGCCGATTCTGCGATTTTTGGGTAAGCATAATGCACCGCATTGACCGGCATAATGGCAAAATCGGCTCCGATTTGTGCCAGCAAATTGACATCGTCTGTCAGAACCTTAGCTACGGCCGACCAATCACGCAGGTTTTGGGGCTCCAAAATGTCCGCAAACGAGGTGTTTGCCAGCAAGATTTTAGGGTGTACATTCGGCCCCAATTGCTTACCCGCCATCTCAACAATCGTTCGGTAGCACAAAGCTGCACCTTCTGCCGTCGCAGCTACGATTCCTATGGTCTTCACTTGGTCATCCTTTGTGCCTTAGCCAATCTCATTAGCTTGCTACGAAATTACAAAGCTCTTGCCATATGGCGTCGGCGATTTCTAGTTCGCCTGCCGCTTCTGCGGCTTTGGCCAGTGCATCACCATGCTCTCCGGGCAGTAGAACCTGCTGCCCAGCGATTGGCTTCGCTGCCTTGATACTTTCAACTAACTCGCGACTTCGTGTCATGTATTCTTCGGTTCCCGCAAGCAGGCCTGGGTCTATAGCCAACACGAACGTACCACCACCGTCCTCACCATGTGCGCCAGGCATACCGGCCAGCGAAAAGGCGCTCCCTAGCAGCTGGACAAAAAGCGACAGTCCAAAGCCCTTGTGCCCGGCGAACGTTGTAATTGCACCGCCGACATCCTCATCACCACCCTTGCTTATGACTTCTGCGGCATTCGTGGTCATTTCTCCCCTGCTATTCAGAGCGACACCCTCAGGTAGTGGCTCGTCAGTGAGCAGGGCCTGCATTATGCCGAAGTACGCGATGGCTGCCGTAGCAGTATCGAAGACCACTTCACCACCATCGTAAGGGAACGCGTAAGCCAAGGGGTTAGTGCCTAGCTTCGGCTCTGCCGAACCGGTCGGTGCGACAGCGGCCCAGTCACCATTGCCTACACATACGAGCGCGATGAAGCCTTCTTTGGCTATCTGCCGGGCAAAGTAGCCGATTGAGCCAGATGAAGTATATGTATGGTTTGAAGCGGCAATCCCTACGCCATGCTCACGGGCTAGCTCCACGGCTTTTTCAGCCGCCTTTTGTGTCGTAACCATTGAATGACCGCCGGAGAACAACGCTCCACTCTTGTTTTCTTTTACGAGTTTGAGGGGTTCTGTATCAGTTGCCTTTGGTACGCCGCCAGTCGCAATCTTCACGATGCCTTGGTTGTTACCACGTAACTGTGCATAAAGTAGAGTGCTAGCAATAATCTCAGCATCCTCGCCTTCATATCCAAGTTTTTCAACACCTTCCAAAACTTTTAATCGCAGGTCAGCTATCTTAACTTTCATGTACTGCTCCTTATGTCCTCATTGTAGCAGAACTAGCCCAGGACGAAGCGGTCCATGGCTTCGGCGAAGCCGTCGTCGTCGACCGTAGCGACGGTATAGTCGGCCGCAGCTTTGAGCTCGCCGACGGCATTGCCCATGGCGACCTTTACCGAGGCGCTCTGGAACAACGGCAAGTCATTGACGCCGTCGCCGATAGCCAAAGTGTGCCGCGAATCTATACCGAGCATTTCACACAACGCAGCGACCCCGTGGAATTTGTCAGCCTTCACATGATTCACTTGGAGTCCGGTGTGGTTCGGGTCGCCATCGCTGCTGGGAGCAAAGTAGTAGGTTACGTCTTTTATCTGCTTCAGCTGTTGGTCGACCGACTCTACGTCTTTCGTCATTATGCGGGCATAGACATGCGAAGCGGCCTGGTCGGCCTGCTGGACGCGCTCAAGTTCGTTATCGGCCGGTTCGTGTACATCGTGGTCAGGCATGTAGTCGGTCAGTAACGAAATAGGCGCTACTATGCTTGCGACCTGGCGCACCGTTTCAGCATCCAGCCATTTCGACCACAATATTTCGCCGGTGCGAGCATGCATAATCGTCGCGCCGTTATCGAAAATGCACGGGCCATCGAACCCTAGCAACTCTAGTACTGGCTGGGCGTGCGCGAAGAAGCGGCCGGTCACCGACACGACTTTCACGCCTTTGTTCTCGCAGGCAATGACCGCTTCCCTGACACGTTCCGAAACCTCGTGTTCGTGAAGTTGCACGACCGTGCCATCAAAATCGGTGAGGACGAGTTTTATATCCGACATATTAGTGTTCGATTATGCGGAGGTTGAGTTCGTCGAGTTGTTCGAGTTGTGGGAGGTTCGGGGAGTTCATCATGACGTCGACGCCGGAACCGTTTTTGGGGAAGGCGACGATTTCGCGGATGTTGGTTTCGTCCATAAGCACCATGAACATGCGGTCGATGCCGAACGCGCAACCGGCGTGTGGCGGCGCGCCGTATTTGAAGGCGCCTATCATGGCGCCGAACCGGTCGTTCACATACTGCTCGTCGAAACCGAGGATGCCGAAGACTCTGTACATGACTTCGGGGCTGTGGTTACGCACGCCGCCGCTACAGATTTCGTAGCCGTTCATGACCATGTCGTACTGGTCGGCGACGATGCTCGTTTTGTCCTCGCTGTCGAGCGCGCTCAGACCGCCCTTCGGCATGCTGAAGGGGTTATGGCCGAAGTCTAGCTTGCCGGTTTTTTCGTCAGTTTCGTAGAAGGGGAAGTCGACTATCCAGCACAGGGCGATGACGTTCGGGTCTTTGAGGCCAAAGTGGTCGGCGAACTCATTGCGCAAGCGGCCGAGCACTTTGTTCACGACTGCGCGCTTGTCGGCGCCAAAGAATACGACGTCTCCGTCTGCAGCGCCGAGCTTTTGTTTGATAGCTTCCAGCTCTTCCGGCTTCAGGAATTTGGCAATCGGCGACTGCACTTCGCCGTCTTTGTAGGTTAAGTAAGCCAAACCACCAGCGCCTTCGCTCTTGGCGATTTCGGTAAACTTATCTATTTGCGAGCGGCTGAGTTCGCTAGCGCCTTTGACGCAGATAGCTTTCACGACTTCGGCATTTTTAAACACGCCGAATTCGGTGTTTTTCAGTTCTTCGCTGAGTTCGACAAGCTCCATGCCAAAGCGCAAATCCGGTTTGTCAGAACCATACTTTTCCACTGCTTCGAGGTACGGGATGCGCGGCACAGCTTCGTTCAAAAGTTTCTTTCCTGCAAAGTCAGTCACGAGCTGCTTGATGAGCGGCTCCATGGTGCTGCGCACTTCTTCGCCGTCTTCGACAAACGACATTTCTAGGTCCAGCTGGTAGAACTCACCGTACAGGCGGTCGGCCCGCGGGTCTTCGTCACGGAAACAAGCCGCCAGCTGGTAGTAACGCGGCACACCGCCGACCATCAGCAGCTGCTTGAACTGCTGTGGGGCTTGGGGCAGGGCGTAGAACTTGCCCGCATGGACACGCGAGGGAATAAGGAAGTCGCGGGCGCCTTCGGGGCTGCTATTGGCCAAAATAGGCGTGGTGACTTCTACGAAATCGCGCTCCTCTACATATTTACGCATCGCAGCGTAATATTCGGCGCGCTTTTTGAGCATGGTCTGCATTTTCGAACGGCGCAAGTCCAGGTAACGGTACCTCAGACGCAACTCTTCGCTAGCTTGGGCGCTGCCTTCTATCTGTATCGGTAATGCTTCGCTGCGGTTCAAAATTTCCAAGCTGTCGACTTTTATTTCTATGCCGCCGGTTTCGAGGTTCGGATTTTTGAGTTCCTCGGCCCGTTCGCGCACCGTGCCAGTCGCGGCAATGACGAATTCGTCACGCAACTGCTCGGCGATTTTAAATGCTTCGTTCTGTTCAGGGATAATTACCAGTTGCACCACGCCAGTGTGGTCACGCACGTCGATGAAGATGAGTCCGCCATGGTCGCGGCGCGAGTTCACCCAGCCTTTTACGGTGACTGTTTCGCCGGCTTTCATAGCGGTATCTTTTGCAAATGTTCTCATGGTAGTTTCCTAAATGTTAGGTAGTAAGTAGCGGCTGGGCGGTCGGGTACGCAGAAACTAGCGCCGGCTAGTTGCTGCCGACCGCGGATTCGTATTTGCGTTTCCGTAGCCAATCATATGTGGCTATTTTACCACCTCTGGTGGTTCAGTGGTAGCCGGTTCTTCGGCGACCGGTTCGGCATCGGCCTTTTTGCGCTCGTGATGTTCCTTGTGCGCGGCCTTTGCGGCGACCGCACGCAAGTCGTCGTAGGCGTCGAATTCATCGACAATCGGCTTGCCTATCATCTGTTCCAAGATATCTTCTATGGTTATAATCCCGACGTATTCTTCAAAGCTATTGACGACCAGAAATAGATGATGCTTGGTTTTCAGGAACGCCTGCAGCGTGTCATACAGCGTAAAATCTTCGTGCACGTACATAAGTTTCCGCTTCATGATATCTGCCACGGTACCGACCTGCTTCGCCGCGACCAAGTCGTGCAGATACAGCATGCCGACGATGTTGTCGTGCGTGCCGTCGTACACGGGGAAGCGGCTATGGCCGCTTTTGTGCAGGTCGGCCATAAGTATCGGGCCCACCGATTCGCTCACGGCCACCGACTTTACCACCCGCTTCGGCACTAAAATCTCCGAAACATACCGGTCGCCGAAACTCAGCGCATGCACCAGCATATCGATTTCCCCACTGCTAATGCGGCTGTCGGCCTGCCCTTTCTGCTGCCGCAGCAGTTCTACCAAGTCAGCCTTTTCGTATAATCCGGTGTGCACGCGCACTGGCCGGTGTTTCTGCACGAACCGTGCCACAGCGTCGAAAACCGGCTGGACACGCTCAAGTACCCACCCTAAAGCGGGCGCAAATTTCCGTGCCAGCCACACGCTCCGCTGCGTCAGTTCCGCGCCGGGCACTATGGCCACGGCCCCCAGTACCAAGATAGCCAACAGGGCAAGCACCGCCAACCACACACCCACGGCCTGTACCATGAAACCAAGTGAAGCCGCTCCGAAAACCAGTACGAAGAATCCAAGCAGCAGCTTCAGGCTCATCCCGTATGCCACCGGCCGGTACATTAGCACCGCGACATCGTCGCCGCCGCGTGCCATGCGCTTGAGTTCGCGAGCCGGCACGTGCTCGTATGTCTTGTACAGTGCGCGGAAAACCAGCGCCAGGACGGCGAAGACCAGAGAGAGCAGGAACGCTACCATGCCCTTATCTTACGCTAAGTAGTACCGTTTTGACAAAACGCTTGTAGCCCATCCGAAGACTGCAGCTTAGCTGAATGTATCCGTAAAACAACGACACTTCCGCGGTACTTCCAGCAAATTTATGGTAAGATTATAGGAGTAAGTCGTAACGAAGCAGTAGGAGCGATAGTTTAGGATGGACAAACGTTTTTGGGCGGTCATAGGTGTCATCGTGGTTATTTTCGGTGGCATCATGTTTATTAGCAACCATAAAAAAGACAGTTCGGGGAGCAGCTCCAGTAGCACACAGCCGACCAACCATGTCATAGGCAAGCTGGACAGCAGCGTCACACTAATGGAATACGGCGACTATGAATGCCCTGCCTGTGAAAGCTTTTACACCACCGTGAAAGCCGTCCAGGAAAAGTACAACGACAAAATCAAATTCCAGTTCCGTAACCTTCCGCTAACCCAAATCCACCCCAACGCCTTCGCCGGCGCCCGCGCCGCCGAAGCTGCCGACCTGCAGGGCAAATTCTGGGAAATGCACGATATGCTCTACGATTCGAACAACTGGTCGCAGTGGTCGCCCGCCACCACCAAAGACCCGAAGCCGTACTTCTGGGGCTACGCCCAGCAGCTCGGGCTCAACGTCGACCAGTTCAAAAAAGACTTCGCCAGCGACACCGTGAACAAACGCATCATTGCCGACCAGGCCGCCTTCAACAAAACCGGTGAACAACTTTCGACCCCCAGCTTCTTCCTGAACGGCGTGTACGTCGAAAACAGCAAGCTGCTCGACAGCAGCCAGCAACCCAGCCTGGAAAAATTCAGCGCCGTCATAGACGCCGCCCTCGCCAAGAACCAGTAGCCAGCCATGTCCGACGGTATCACCGAAGCTGAAATCGAGACCGTAACGCAAATCTTGAGCAAACTGCAGCCAGGTCGTCTTCCGTTTACAATCTTTCATGAATTCGCTCGCTTAGGCGTACTCTCGATTATCGAAGTAGTGCCGTTGCGGCTGAACCCGGAGGGGCAAACGGAAATCCTCCTCCTGAAGCGGGATGCCGACGACCCGGTTTGGCCCGGCCAATTGCACGTTCCCGGCGCTGTCGTGCAGGCTTCCGATACCGAAAGTTCCTACAGCAACGCGTTCAGCAGGATATTGCAGGGTGAACTGCAACTTGCGGCCGCTCCTAATCCGGTTTTCGTACAGAATATTTTGCACCACTCCGGCAGGGGCATGGAGTCTTCGCAAATTTATTGGGTAGAAATTACCGGCACACCGAAGGCCGGAAGGTTCTATAACACAGAGCAATTACCGGAAAACCTCGTGCAATCACAGCTCGATTTTATCCCTCAGGCAATCGCCGCCTTCAACCAAGCCAAGAGTAACTTATAAAATCCAGACTATCGGGTCGGGTAGCTTTCGCGGACGATGCGTTCGTCCTGGTCGGCATGCATCCACCCTGGCGCTGAAGCTAACAGGGTCTAAGATGCCACGCCATTCCCCGCGACGCAGGCTTTGTGGAAAAAGACGAACTCCGCGACCGCCCGGTCAACTTCAGGCCCATCGTTAAACAGAACCCTGCTTGGCAGTGCATATTCCCGGGCCAGTTCATGGAACAGTGCTTCAGTGCGCTGCTGGTATTCGGAGATTATCGCCAATTTTTTGTTGTCATCGATGCCATCGGGGAACAAAGCCCTGTATCTCGCAGTGCCTTGTGTGACTCGTTGCAAAATCGTCCCCGGCTCGGCCTTCACAAGCACCAGCGCGTCGTAGCGCCCAATCCACGGCCCGTCCCTGCGGATGACCGTCCCATTCGTCAGGTTCAATATGTGCGTATCGAGCAAAAATGATTCGTCACGGTGCGTTTCCACTAGACTTTCCGCTGTTTCCGCCCACTTCTCCAGCACATATGCCTGGTCGAGCGCCCGCAACGCATCGTAATCCCCGTCGATGCCAAGATGTCGCATCAGCACTTGCGTGCCATGCACCACCTCGACACCCGTTTGTTCACTTACAGTCTTAAGTAGCGTTGATTTTCCGCTCCCGTTTACACCGACAACAAAATAATGCATGAAAACTAGTGTACAACTTCACCGTAAAAATCAAAACCCCATCTGGAGCCTACGGCCGGCTGCAGCTTCTCAGAACCGGACGAATCCAGCCGCCAAGACATTGTAGAGCAAGTAGTGGCGGTAGGTTTTAAAGCCGTGGGCACGGCGCTTGTGCGCGACCCATTGTTCGAAGACGATGGTGCCATAAGGCGGGACACTGAAGGCCAGAGCAAACAGTGCCTTCCACCGTGACCAAGCCAGGCTCGGGTAGAACGCCAGCACGGCCATAAGATACACCACGAACAGCATGCCGTGAATCCTGCCTGCCACCGCTACATACGCGTGACTGCCGGTGATATTTTCGAGCACGATGCCAGCGACTAACAGCGTCCAGCCGGCCGCTTCGCCGTACGCCGCCACGCGGAACAACATCCACGCCTCGGCGTCCGTAAACGCCCTCGTTTCTTCAAACTTCCGTAGCAACGCAAGCATGCTACTTATTATACCGGGGCTAGTGCATACTGATGGCGGCGGTCTCGCTGGCGCGTTCTTTGGCGGTCATCTTCGGCTGTTTGAGCAAGATGGCCGCTAGTACCGCGGCGCCAATCATGAAGAAGGCGGCAATGATGAATGCGTCGTGATAGCCCTGAACCTGCGCGGCCAGTGGTGTCAGTGCATTCGGTGCGGTAGTCAGGTGCTTGAAGTAGTTCGTAGCGGCAGATGTCGCGACGCCCGTCAGAATCGCCAGACCTATGGCTCCGCCGATTTGCTGGGAAGTGTTCAGTAGGCCACTGGCCAAGCCAGACTCCTTACCGTGCACGCCGCTCGTCGCCGCGATGGTGATGGCGATGAAGTTACCACCCATCCCAAGCCCCAGCAGAACCAGGCCCGGAAACAAATCGTGCCAGTAATTGCCCTCGACCCGCAGGCGAGACAAGTAGAACAACCCGGCTGCGACAATAAGGGGCGCCACCATCAGTATCGGTTTGAATCCGATTTTCTTAACCAACCGCGGCACATTCGTCGCCGAGAGGGCAATGGCGAACGGCACCGCCAGGAAGCACAAGCCCGTCTTGACCGGCGAATAGCCCAGCACCAACTGCGTATACAGCGAAACGAAGAAGAACGTGCTGAACATGCCGGCGACTATCGGCAGCTGGACGATGTTCGCGCCCGTAACATTACGGATGCGGAAGATTTTGAACGGCACCAGCGGGTGTGCCACGCGCCGCTCGTTCCAGACAAAGAATGCGAAGAGTGCCAGGCTGACACCGAAGTAGAGCAAGGTGCTCTGCGAAGTCCAGCCCTTGCTCGGCGCCTCGACCAGCGCGTAGACGAGCGCCATCAGGGCGCCGGTGATGGAAATGGCGCCGGGCAGGTCGAGTTCGTTGTGCGTTTCTTCGCTTTCGTGCGCCGGCAACAGCTTCCAGGCGGCAATGATGACGCCGATGGCCACCGGCACGTTGATAAAGAAGTTCCAGCGCCAACCCCAATACTGCGTTATGATACCGCCCAGCAGCACACCGGCCGCCGCACCACCACTAGCCACCGCGCCCCAGACCGACAGGGCAGTGTTGCGTTCGTGGCCTTCTTTGTACGTGACCAACACGATGCTCAAAGCCGCGGGCGACATCAGGGCAGCCGAAAGCCCCTGGAGCGCACGCATGATGATAAGCATCTCGCCGGAGTGAGAGAATCCGTTTACCAGCGAAGCCAGCCCGAACAGCGCCGTGCCAATCATGAACAGCTTCTTGCGACCATAGAGGTCTGCTGCCCGCCCGCCGAGCAGCAGAAAGCCGCCGAACGCCAGCGTGTACGCCGTAACGACCCACTGCAGACTCGACGTCGACATGTTGAACGTTCCTTTTATGGACGGCAGCGCCACGTTGACGATGGAAACGTCCAGCACGACCATGAACTGGGCGAGGGCCAGGAGAATCAATATCCACCAGTGAGATTTGTGCTTATCGGTCATACTCGTATCCGTTTCTGTGCAATTGTAGTATACTTGATGTTGTTAATGATTGTAGTCCTACAATATTGACACTGTCAACTATTTTAGGCCTCTAGGCCCGGACCATGACATGCACGCGCAAATACCACACACGTTTTATCTTTCGCTTTTGGAATTCCTACTGAATTCCAAACATTACATATTGTCACTCAGCAACAACCACGACCTAACGCCCATGCAAGCGATGACCCTGCTCCTGACACGGGCCGACGAGCCGCGCCCTATGAACAGCTTTTGCCACATGTTCAACTGCGACGCCTCGAACGTCACCGGCATCATCGACGGCCTGGAACAAAAAGGACTCGTCAGCAGGCGCGAAAACCCGGCCGACCGCCGTATAAAACAGATACATCTGGAGCCTGCCGGGCAGCGGGTACAGGACGCGCTCGTCAGTGAGCTTTCGCGCAACGACAACTCCGTGCTCGCGCCGCTCTCTGACGCCGAAGTACAGCAATTCGTACATCTTATACAAAAACTGGCTCGCGGAAACGAAGTCGCGGCCAACTAAAAAAACCGACACGATTTTGTGTCGGTTTTTGCTCGTTACTGCTCCTAGTAGACGAGGAACTGCTGCCAGCTTGGGCGGCGGACATTCCGCACAGGAACAGCGGTGGGCTGGTCGTGTGCGAGTTTGATTGGTATGGACATAACACCTCCGAGGACTCCAAAAGCAGCCGTACCGCCGAAAACAATACGTACTACGAAGAGGTCCATGGTATTTTATTTTTTAAAAGTTTTTGTCTTTTACCGGTTTATTTTGGACCGTAAAAAGTACTCTTAGTGTATCAAGCGGCTCGTCAAACCGTCAATGCTTATACTGTTGTGTTTATAGCTACGTATAACTTCGGTAGGGAAGGGTAATTTTGAAAATTCAGTTCGTACGATTGGGAGATATGTACAGCCACTGCTGGCGGGCATACCGCATAACGCTGGGCAGCAAGCCGCGGACGCGCTGGTTCTTGCGCAGCCCGCTCCGGATGGCGGACGACGATATGTGGTCCTTGCCGATGTCGACGAAACTGATGTTGTGGAAGTGGCGACCGGTGTCGTGCACGCGGGCCAGCACCTCGGCCAGCTGCGCGTGCGAGGTGACGGCGATAATAAGCGGTGCGGCTTCGTAGACTTGCGGCAGCTCGCCCTGGTGCCAGAGGAAATCGCTGGCAGTGGTGAGCAGGCTGATTTCGGCATTCGCGGGCAGGTCCTGGCGCAGACGCGCCAGACTCGTGGAGGTCAGGCAGGCGTCGGGCATGTCGAGCACGGCGAACTGGCGGTGCGGCTTGAGCGCGCGCTTGAGCATAACAGCGCGGTGGACGACATGCTCCGGGTCGGGGTGATGCTGCGGTTTGCGCTCTGGCACGAAGCACACGGTGTCGAGCCCGGCAAGCTTCTGGGCCTTGAGCGCAAAGACGATGTGGCCGGCATGCACCGGGTCGAAGCTGGCGGCGTAAATACCGATTTTCTGTGTGTCGGCCGGACGCGACGGGTGTTCGGTGCCACGAGGGAAATCGTAGCGGACTTCTTTGGCGTGGGTCTTACGCAATCGCATCGCCCACCTCTTTCGTAGCGTTACTATCTAACGGCATGCCTTCGCAACAACCATGAGACAAACCTACGGTTTTTCTCATCGCGCCGGGCTTTGGCAAAGCCAAAGTCTCGGGCTGCTCTTTTCCCTGACTCATTCCGTAACCTCCAATGCCATGCCTTCGCAGCACTTGGTTATATTGCGACAGCTCGGACACATAAAATGCCCATGGACCGGCTCGATGGGGTAGTACATGCAGGTGTCACAAAACAGGAGCGGCGAGCGCTCTTTTACCAACTCTGCGTATGGGTCGAAATCTTCTGTATTCACCCTCTTATTATAAACCGCTTCCGCTAAACGACTGTGAAATTTGTCATAGCACGCTACGCACAGCCTACGCTGCCTTTTGCGCAACTCTTTACGCGACACTCGGAAATCAACTTTCCACGAGGGCGGCGATTTATGTGCCCATTTTTGCACGTGAATACCAAGGGGCCGAATTTATCCTCGTCTTTTCCCCCGAAAACCGAGTTGAAGACGTCTTGAGAATTGGCGTTCAGAATATCTTGCTCACCCTTTAGCATACTGATTGCTCCACCACAGCCGACCAATACCCTGCCCTGGCTTGCGAACTCCTTGAATGCCTGCCCTACTTCCTGCTGGAGCAGCAGAGCATTCACTATTGGCACGCCATTACGAGTGCGCTGTACTTTACTGGTCGTTTCCCCGTCGATACGTTTTTTGAACGCCGCCCAGATGCCGTATGTGTGCTTCTTTACGGCATACTCCAAGTCTTTGCCATTGAGGTTCCAGTTGTTTGCGAGGTTCTTTAGGCCATCTAGAAAGTATTCGATAAGGTCGCGTTGCCCGAGTATGGTCTCATACGCATTGGCACGCCGCTCTTCGCCTCTCCTGCCCGCGTAAAATACACCGCCCTGCTCTTGGCTCAGCCGGGTGTCATAAGCGCGCACCATATCGTCCATGTCCGCAGTCGGTTCCGTTCCGAACACACCCATGGCGGCTCTGAACGCTGGTTCGTCACTTTGGTCGACTGTTTGCGATTCGAGTACGACATTGCCGTTAGCCTCACACGTCGCCATGTACAAGAAGCCCATTTTTCTTTCGGGTACGAACCCACAACTCCGTATGAAATCGTCGCCGTACTGAGCGGCTTCGGCGTATGGGTATGGTGAATACCATGCGTATTTCTGTCCTGGCACTAGCTTGCGTACCTGGCCGTAAATCTGGAAGTCTTGCTCTGCCCTCTCTGTCAAAAATCGCTTGCGGAAATCCTGGCGAGCGTCTGCTTTGGCCGCCTCGATACCAGTTAGCAGCATGCCGCCGTACGGCTTCCATTCTCCACGGTCGAAATACACGAAGTCGTTCCCTCGACGCTGCAACGCAAAACTGCTGCATGCCGCCCGGTCAACCCCTTCCATAAGGTAGCTCAGCTCTTCGTCCTGCACACGCTCGCGTGTTTCCGGTAACACTTCACCGCGAGTCTGCAAGTCAAAACGCATCAAATGCACGCTCGCGAGCGGATCGAAGCTTTTGAAGCGTTCCTGTTGCGGTGGCTGCGCGGCCGATGTTTCCATATATCCCTTTTAGCGCCTGGAGCAAAAGGGTCTCTATAGAAAACTCTACGAGATGCTTCTGCTCGGAAGACTTTTAGCGCTGTATCGGACTTTTGAGGTGACCCAATTTACCGTTGCGGCACAGTTCCCGAATTGCACGGGATTCCAGCGTGATGATGTTAATGCCTAGTAGTGTAGCAGTTCGCCAGGACGCTAGATATGGTAATTTTTAGTACGTCGTTACGCTAGCGCACGAGCATGATTCCGCAAACGACGAGTAGCTCTACACACAACACTGCGAGCGAAACATACAGCTGCTTCCGAATGTCACCACGCCGGGCGTAGCGCAGTCGGGCACGGCTCATGATTCGTCTTTGCCCTTCGCAGTACCGCCGGCGTTGACCTCATAGCTGGTGTTGGTGGCTTCGAAGAAGTTCACGAGCTCAAACGTGTCGTTAGCGCCGGCCATCCACTTAGCAGGATTGCTGACTTTGTAGTGCGGTTCGAAGCCGAGTTCTTCCAGCCGCCGGTCGGCCAGATATTTCACGTATTGGTTTATGTAGTCGGCGTTCAGGCCCAAAATACCGTTTGGTAGCAGGTCTTTGTTGTAGGCTTCTTCCATTTCCACACCGTCCAAAATCATCTGTTTGATTTCGTCGGCGAACTCTTGCGTTTGCAAGTCTTCGTTTTCTTCAAGCGTGGTCAGGATGAGGTTGATGCCGAACTTCAAGTGCAGACTCTCGTCACGCACCACCCATTGGATAAGAGCGGCGAAGTTGCGTAGCAGGTTGCGTTGGCGGAAGCTCAGTGCCACCATGAAGCCGCTATAGAACCAGATGCCTTCAAGAATGATGTTGTAGGCGATAAGGTTGCGGATGAAATCTTTTTTGCCTTCCGTGGTCGTGATATCCAGCGTCTGTTCCGTCATGCGCTTGATGAACTTGGTTTCGAACGCTTCTTTGCGGGCCATGCTCGGTGTTTCGACGTGTGCAGCGTAGGCCTGCCCCCGGTCAATTGGGAAGGTCTCAAGCACGTACTCGAACGCCATGCAGTGGTTGGCTTCTTCCCACATCTGCTTCGCGAGATACAGGTGGCACTCCGCGGCGTTCACATAGGGGTAGACGCCGAAGGCCAGCGCCTTGTTTACGAGCAGCTCGTTCGGGTTGAAGTAGCTCATCAGGAACGTCAGAGCATGACGCTCTTCGTCGGTCATTTTCTTCCAGTCACTCAGGTCTTGCCCAAGTTGAATTTCGTTCGGGAACCAAGTGTTGGCGACCGCCTGGTTATAGAGGTCATACGCCCAATCGTAATGGACCGGCTTCAGCAATAGCCCGTCCTGAATGCCAGTGCCAAGTATGCCCGCCATTACTGGCACCCCTCGCAGGCGAAGGCGTCTGCCGGGTCAGATTTGATATCGTGCGCAATGCCGCTGACGGCCTGTTTCATTTTCTGCTGCTCTTCGGCCACTTTCTGGGCTATGAGGTTGAGCTTTGCCTCCAAGCTGTTGTCGGTTGGGTCGAGACCTTCGACTTCGTTCATTAGTTTCTGAATTGCTGGGTTGGAACTTTGTGACATATACTTATCCTCTCTAATTTGCTTAAGACTGGATTCCCGCCTTCGCGGGAATGACACCGCAGGGGTCTATGCGGTCTTGGCGAAGCCGAAGCCTTTTTTCTTTATTCCGAGTGATTCGGTTTTATTTACTTTGACCGTACTCTGTTCCGCCGTGTGACGCGGTTTGACGTGTAGATAGTAGGTCGTTTTCAGGCCTTTTTTCCACGCAGTACTATAGATATCTACATAATCCGCCGGGTCGCGGGTTTCCAAATACATATTGCGTGAGATAGCTTGGTCGACCCATTTCTGCGCTCGCGCCGCAACTTCGATGAACGCATACGGGCTCAGCTGGAAGCTGGTTTTGTACACGTCTTTGACATGCTGCGGGATTGCTTCGATGTCCGTCAGGTCGCCCTGCAAACGCAGCACATCTTCTTTCACCTCATCCCAAATGCCTAGTTTCTTCAGGTCGTTCACCAGGTTCACGTTGACCTCCAGGAACTTGCCGCTCAGCGTAGCCCGGCTGAAAATCTGACTGAACTGCGGGTCAAGCCCCGGCGTCGTACCAGCGATGTGCGCAATGTTCGCCGTGGGCGCGATAGCCATGAGCGTGGCGTTGCGCATTCCCTTCTTAACCTTCGGACGAAGCTCTTCCCAGTCCAGACGGACCTTGCGTGAAACATCCACCTTGACGCCACGATCTTTGGCCAATTTGTCCAGTGTGTCGACAGGCAGTTCACCCTTGCTCCAGCCACTGCCCTTGAACTCTGGGTAGCTCCCGAGTTCTTTCGCAAGGTTGGCACTGGCGTTTATGGCGTGGAAACTCACGAATTCGGTCAGCTGGTCGATAAGGTCGTAGGCTTCATCGCTCTCGTAGCTGTAGCCGAGCCTTTCGGTAACATCCGTGAAGCCCATGACGCCAAGCCCGAGTGCCCGGTTTTGCTTGTTGCTGTTCATAGCTTCTGAGATTGGCGTATTCGTGATGTCGCAAAGGTTGTCCAACTGACGGATGGCGCTGCGCGTGGCATTGCTCAGGCACACCCAATCCCACTGCTTGTCTTCGTTCAAGAAAGCTGAGAGGTTGATGCTGATGAGGTTACACACCGAGGTATTGTCTTTGTCTTGCGGCAAGGTGATTTCGGTACACAGATTACTGTGGTGGATGGTCCCGGTATTGTTGTTCAGTGCCCGCACATTGATGGTATCTTTCCAGGTCAGCCACGGGTGCGAAGTCGCCTGCAAGATAGTCAGAATCTGTTTGTACTGTTCGCGGGCAGGTACCTTACTAAAATCGCGTAGCTTACCGGTTTCAGACAGCTTGATATACTCCTGGTAACGCACGCTGAACTCGTGGCCATACAGCTCAGTCAAGTCAGGAGTTTCGGCCGGGTCGAACATGTACCAGTCATCGTCACTTTCGACCCGTTTCATGAACTCGTCGCTTAAGTACACTGCCGTATTAGCAATGCGGGTGCGAAGGTACGGGTCACCCGAGTTCTGTTTCAGGTCCAAAAACTGCGGGAAGTTCAGGTGCCAGTTTTCCATGTAGATGGCAGCCGCACCGGCTTTTTTACCTTTGCGCGAGACGGCGAAAAGCGCGGTATCGAGCATCTTGATGAACGGAATCGGCCCGGTGCTTTCGGTGTTAGTCGTTTTGACTGGGCTACCAGCCGCGCGCAGTTTCGTAACACCGATACCGATGCCGCCGGTACCCTTGGCGATGAACATAGTGTCACGCACACCTTTGGCAATCACTTCCATGTCATCGTCAATATTGAATAGGAAACAGTTGGAAAGCTGCGGGAACGCACCACCAGCATTTATGCGGGTCGAGCCACCTGGGACATATTCCAACCGGCTCATGTGGTCGTAAAAATCCAGCGCGCTGGCCGTCGGGTTCTTTTCGTTGAAGCTCAGACCCATGGCGATGCGCATGTGGGTGTACTGTGGTACTTCTATGGGTTCGCCGCTGTTCTTGCGGAGCGCATAGCGGTTCTTGTTCGTCACGACACCGAGATACTTACTGAGCTTATCGCGGCCTGGGTCGAGTGCCACTGCCAGCTTCTTCAAGTCAAACACCTTGCCGCTCATACGGTCATCGAGCAAGCCGTCGGCAACGTTCTGTCGCAGATAATCCGCGAACTTCGCTTCGTGCAGTTGCTTCAACTCTGCTTCGGTTTCGTAATCGCCGAGGATGTCTTTGTACAAGTTCTTGAGTAGCAACCGAGCCGCAATCGTGTCGTAATCCGGGTCGTCCTTGACGTGCTGCAAAGCCGCCTGGATGACCGATTCATCGAGTTGTTCGCTGGTAATGCCGTCGAACAGTGTCAGCTGCACGGCGGTCGCAACCTGCACGACCATGCCTATCGGATCCGGCAAGCCGTCGGCCGCTTTCAGTATCGATTCATTTATTTTGTTCGCGTCGAACAGCTCACGCGAGCCGTCACGCTTCACTACGTGAATATCCCCCATGTTTTACCCTTCTAGAAACCAGCCCCTCACGAGCTCGTTCATTTGTTGTTTTGATTTAAAAAACCGCCTCGAGGCGGATTAAGAGATTTTTGCTCGGTGGTTGTGCACCCATCTAGCGCCAATATCTTGCTCGAGAATTCTTTGGTAACAGGCAGTCCGACTTTACGGTTGCGGCACAGTCGTGGAATTTCACCACATTACCCCCGTCTAAGCTGAGATCCGATCCTCAGTACCTTACTGGCGTTCGATTTGGCTCACACCACATCTAGCGCTTAGCCTTACTATACAACCCCAGCAGTAGCGCCTGTCAATACCATAATCGTAATAGAATTTACTACGTATAAATAAGTTCAGCCAGCTTTGTCGGTATTGGTAAGCTTAGTTTTGAGCGTATTCCAACGCTCCATAAAACTCCCGGCCGCACCCTCTAGACTAAGCACGCGCATAGCTGCAAGCAACACACGAATATCCTCAAGCTGTTCGGGTGCGGGTACCGGCTGCGCTTCGGCATCTTTGAAAAACTGCTCTACCTTCCCTACCAGCCACTTCTCTTGCCCGTCTTTGACGGCGTTGGTTTTGAGCGGCGCTTCAGCTGGCGCACCAGTTGGGTTTACAACCTCCAGCGAGCGGGCACTGTGGTCGCGCTTGCGCAAGTGGCCGCGCTTGATGAGGTTGCCCACGTGCAGCGCCACCGTCGCGACGCTGGTATATTCCAGCCCATTCATAATCTCGCGGTAGCTCGGGCTATAGCCGTGCTGTGCGATAAAAGCTTCGATAAATCCCAGCAGTTCCTTCTGCTTCTTCGTCGGCCGCACCGTCGGTTCTTCCGGTGCCGCAGCCACCGGTGCCGGCGCCATTTTTGATGTGTCAGATGTTTGGTTTTCGTTCATAAAACCTATTGTACACCACCCAAAAGCTACATTGAGAGACATTGAGAGGACAGTCCTCACAATTTTACAACGGGACGAGTATTACTTCGGTGGGGAGTGCGGTTTGGGGGTCTTTTGTGGCGGCAAGGGGTGTGCCAGAGCGATGCCGGCTAAGCCCCACCACAAGTAGGCGAGCGTGTCATCAGTCCAGGCATGCGACACGAAGTTTACGAGCGCCAACCCGACAAAGCTCGCAAAGAGCACTAGCGCCAGCAGCGACGCCCGAGCCTGGAACAGTTCCAACCCGACCAGCACGATAATACTCAGGAATAGCGCCAACCCAAGCCATCCGACCTCCTGCCCAATTTGCACGTAGTAATTCTCGGCAATCCGCGGGCCGCCCACTGTGTTGTGCACGCTCGCCGGCCCAGCGGTGCCCGGCCCGGCACCAAGCGGTTGCTGGGCCACATCTCGCAAGCCTTGGCGAAGCGCGCTGGCGTGAGCTTCGTTGGAAGTCACGCTTATATTCGAACTGTCTTGGGTGTGCAGAATGGCATTCTGCAAATCGGCCTGGTGCCGGAGCGCAAAGAATCCCGCGATAGCCGTCACCACGAATACACCCGCCACCCCCGCAAAAACCAGACGCGAACGGCCCTTGGGCAACCAGAACCAAACGATAATCGCTAGGCTGACCGCCGTCGCTCCCCACGCGCTCCGCGACCCGCTCGCAAACAAGGCAAACGCCGCAAGGGCGCCGAACACCGCACAAACCACACGCCGCCGGCCAGCCATGAACAAGCCGCCGAGAACAGAGAGAATCAGCACCAAGTATGCACCGAACGGATTGGCGCCGCGAAGCGTTGACTGCACGCGGATGTAGTCGGGGTTGTTATTTATGGTTTCAATCGCTTCGACAGTCTTTGGTCCGTACCCAAAATGCGTCAGAAAACTGTGCGGCAGCACGGTGTATTGCAAAACCGCGAATGCCACCACGACCGCTGCCGGCACCAGCACCAACCGCACCCACTTGCCCGCCAACCACGGTGAGCGCTGTGCCGTAAGTAAGACTGCCAAAAACCAGGCCAGGAACCGCAAGTTTATAAACACACCATATGCGAGTGCGCCGGGCGAGACATCACCCCTGAACCACGAAACGATACCGAGCATAAGTGTCAGCGCCGCATACGCCAGAATGAGCCGCACCAGCAGGCTGCCCATAAACCAGGCACGTACCTTCGTATCTTTAGACAGCCACCAAACCGTGATACTCACAAGCAGCGACAGCACTACACCGTTCCACAAACGCAGCGCAGTATAGTGACCTACTATTTGCGAACCCCAAACTGTCAAAAAGGCGTGGAACGGCACCACTACGAACACGGACGCTACCAGTGTGTTCGCGAGTCTGCCTGAGGTGATATGGGACTTCATAAGTGTTACAATCATTATAAATGAAGAACAATGCTTCGTTGCTATACAACTTCTTCCTGGTGGTCGGAGATGTGTTGGCATTGGTCGCCGCCTTCGTAGGCGGGTACGTTCTGCGTGTTTCGCTGAGCGACAAAGCCATCCAGCACCAGATTTCCAGCCGGAGCTATCTGCTGGCGTTTCTAGTGCTCATCCCCTTCTGGATTCTTATTTTTGCCTTGCTCGGCCTGTACAACAGCAACATTTATGAGCGGCGGTTCCGCGAGGCCGGGCGGTTGCTCATCGGTTCGTTCATCGGTCTGCTGTTCATAGTGTTTTGGAACTTTTTGGCGCCCGAGCCCATTTTCCCGGCCAAGCTTGTGCCGATTTACGCCTTCGGCCTGGCCTTCGTCTTCCTGCTGCTGTTCCGGACCATCGCCAGGCTCATCCGCACCGGCCTCTTTGCCTACAAAGTCGGTCTTACCGGGGTGGTCCTGATAGGCAATACACCTGTCACCCACGAACTCATCCGCTCGCTCGCCGATAGCCGCCGGTCCGGCTACAAGGTTTTAGGAGTCGTCACCGACGAAACACACGAAGACTACCGGCACGTACGCACCTACCGTGATTTCGCCAGCTTTCTCGAAACCGCCCGCGGCTCCGACCCGCACGTGTTCGTCCAGACCGAGCTGTACAAAAACGAGGATAGGAACCGGGAGGTTCTGGACTACGCCCAGCAGCACCACATAAGCTACCGGTTTGTGCCGGGCAACACCGAGCTGTTCGTCGGGAACATAGATGTCGAGTTGTTCCGCAACGCCATTCCCGTCATCGCCGTCCGCCAAACACCTTTGTTCGGCTGGGGGCGAATTGTAAAGCGACTGTTCGACCTTACTGTTGCTCTTGCATTGCTCATCATAGTCTCGCCGGTTTTCATACTCATCGCCCTTGCGGAATTGCTTTCTGGCAGTGGTTCGGTATTTTTCCGGCAAAAGCGTCTGACCCGGTTCAACAACACCTTCCGTGTTTTCAAATTCCGCACACAATATGCCAAATATGACGGCACTACCCCAGAACAGGCATTTGAGATGATAGGCAAGCCGGAGCTTGCGAAAAAGTACCGCGAAAACGGAGATTTCCTAGAGCACGACCCTCGTATTACCAAACTGGGCGCATTCTTGCGCAAGACAAGCCTGGACGAGATACCGCAGCTACTCAACATTATAAAGGGCGATTTAAGTCTGGTAGGTCCACGGGCGCTTATCCCCGAAGAACTAAGCAGTTACGAAAAACGCCACACCATTTTGAGCGTCAAATCCGGGCTGACGGGCTTGGCGGTCGTGTCCGGACGACGCGACATACCATACGAAGAACGGCGCAAGCTGGATGTGTACTACGTGCAGAACTGGAGTTTCTGGCTGGATATAACAATTCTGCTCAAAACCATACGCGTAGTGTTTGAACGTACCGGAGCAAAATGAGCAGCAGCCGACCGCTCAAGGTAGCTATCGTACACGACTGGCTGTACGGCGGCGGTGCCGAGCTGGTGGTCGAGCAGCTGCACAAACTCTTCCCCGAAGCACCTATCTATACCTCGTACTGTTCAAAGGAATGGCGCAAACGCCTCGACAACAAAGTGGTTACCGGCTACTTGCAATGGTGGCCGTTCAGCAAGCTCCGCAAATTCCTGGTCATTCCACGGCAGTTCTGGTTCCGCTCGCTTGACCTGTCAGCATTTGACCTCGTCATCAGCAGCACCGGCAATGGCGAAGCCAAATTCATCAGAATCCCCGAGAAAACGACACACGTCTGCTACTGCCACACGCCGACTCATTTTTACTGGGCGAAGTACGAGGAGTACATGCAGAACCCCGGTTTCCGGCCGGCGTGGCTGGTGCGGCTTGCTCTGAAGCTACTCGTTTCACCACTGCGGCGGCGCGATTACAGGGCAGCGCAGAACGTCAGCTACTTCATAGCGAATTCCACGCACATCCAGGAAGATATAAAGCAGTTTTACGGACGTGACAGCGCGGTCATTTTCCCACCGGTGTATATGGAGCGGTTTCAGAAACCGGAAAACCAGAAATTGCTGCGCAAAGGCTTCCTGATTTCCGGCCGTCAGACACCTTACAAACGCTTTGACCTAGCCGTCGAAGCCTGTACCCGTTTGAACCTGCCGCTGAGTGTTGTCGGCGACGGACCCGATAATAAACGGCTACGCAAAATGGCCGGGCCGAGCATCACCTTCCTTGGCAAAGTTTCCGACAAGGTTCTCGAAGAGGAGTTCGCTTCGGCTTTAGCCTTCATCTTCCCTAGCCTGGATGATTTCGGCATATCACCCGTCGAAGCCCTAGCGAGCGGCACGCCGGTCATCGCTTACCAAGCCGGTGGAGCTTTGGACTTCGTTGTTCCTGGCCGTACTGGCATGTTCTTCGGCCGGCAAACGCCCGATGCACTCGAAGAAGTGCTCAAAAAGTTCGATGCCAGCAAATACAGCGCCCCGGCCATCGCCGTCTATGCCCAAAAATTCTCTGCCGAAACCTTCCGCGAAGAACTGACTAAGTTTCTAAAGTCCGTCATCTAGCCTCAGCCACAGACAATCGGACCTGACCCACACTCACTTTTTTGTAAGACAGGGGTCGCCCCGCGGAGGCAGGAGCGAAGCTACTGGCGGAGCACCCCTGACGTCAGAAAAGTGAGTGTGGGTCAGCAATCGGGCATCAAGCCCCGCACAATCTGCTACACTGAATGCATACTTGTAATAAGAGAGGTGCATATGGCACAAACAGCCCACGTGTCGGCACAGGAACATGCCGCCACCTTCACTCCCAAAATGCGTACCATTGCACTGGTCGTTGTGGCAATGGCGTTCATTATGGACCTACTAGACACCACCATCGTCAACATCGCCATCCCCTCCATTCAGGCAAACCTCGGCGCAACGTATTCGACCATCCAGTGGCTGATTGCGGGCTATGCGCTCACCTTCGCCACGCTGCTTATAACTGGCGGCCGCATGGGCGATGTGTTCGGCTACAAAAAGATGTTTATGTGGGGTGTGGCCGGTTTTACGCTGGCATCGCTGCTGTGCGGCGTGGCCTGGGATTCGCACGTGCTTATTGCGGCACGGTTACTGCAAGGTTCCATGGCGGCGCTGATGGTGCCGCAAGTGATGTCGCTGATGCAGGTGATGTACAAGCCGCATGAACGCGGCGGGATTATGGGCATTTTCGGGGCGCTGGCCGGGGTAGCGGCGACACTGGGACCGATTATCGGCGGCATTTTAATACACCTGAACATCGCCGGACTGGATTGGCGACCGATTTTCCTTATAAATATCCCGGTTGGCATCTTTGCACTGTTGGCTGGCCGCAAATATCTGCCAAACGGCAAAGCGCCGCACCCGCTCAAGCTGGATATTATCGGCACCATCATTATCGCTGTAGCCTTATTCTTGCTAGTACTGCCGCTGATTGAAGGCCGCGAACTCGGCTGGCCGACATGGAGTTTCGTAATGATGGCCGCTTCGGTACCAATGCTATTCGTTTTCGGGTGGTGGCAAAAAGTAAAAGATAAGAAAGACGGTTCGCCGCTGGTCGTACCAGCACTGGTGCGCATAAAAACGTTCGTGGTCGGCCTGAGCATAAACCTGATATTCGAAGGTGCCATGATTGGTTTCTTCCTGCCGTTCACACTGCTACTGCAGGTCGGCCTGGGCTTTTCTGTCATTAAAGCGGCGCTTACCGGCATCCCGACCGCCATCGGCATTTCGGTCACCATGGCAGTGTTCAGCCAAAAAGTCATCGGCAAGCTTGGCCGGTACGCTATGACGCTGGGCATTGTGCTCATGGGTTCCGGCCTGAGCCTGTTGTACGTGATGCTTAAACATTTCGGGCTCGATATGTCACCGTTCGCGTTCATCCCCGGCTTGTTGCTGGTCGGTGCCGGTATGGCGCTCATAATGTCGCCGATGTTCTCGGTGGCGCTGAGCGATGTGGACTCCAAACACGCCGGGTCGGCATCGGGCGTGCTAAACGCGGTTCAGCAACTGGGCGGCGCAATCGGTGTCGCGCTCATCGGTCTGGTATTTTTCAGCCACATTTCGCACCACGCGCCGCAAAGCTTTGACGCCGTAGTCCCGCAACTGCAAAAAGAGTTGACAGCACTGCAGGTACCACCGGCTGCGCAGGAGCAAATCATAGCCGAAAGCAAAGCCTGCTTCACCGACCGTAGCGCTGCTAGCGATGGTACGGAAGTGCCGGAAAGTTGCAAGAAATTGGAAGCGGCCGGTTCGCAGAACGGCGCGCCCACAGAAGTCGGCCGGCAGATTAGCAGCGTAGTCACATCCAACGTCAAGCAAGCCAACAACCTCAACTTCGTGAGCAGCTTCGGCGCGGCCGTGTTATTCGAGCTAGCGGTACTGGCGGTCATATTCTGCCTGACCTTCCTCCTCCCCCGCCACATCCGCATGTCCGAAGAAATGGCGTAGAGTTTCGCTCAAAGGGTCTGCCACAAGCGTTCGAAAAGGAGACGCTGCATGGCGGCGGTGCCGGCGTCTTCGACGACCACACCGTAGGGCGTAAAGTCGTTGGAAATGGAAATCTGTGCAACTTTGTCGCCATAGATGAGCGTGTAGCTGGAAATGCCGGCGCCAGATGGTTCGGGCAGCCACTTACGCTCGGAGCGTTCAGCAACTTCACCACCCTCGCCCACCGCGATAACCCGCACGGTTATACCCTCTTTTATACGCCGGTCGGTAAACTGCGGGAATTTGCGGTAAATATACTGGCGGATTGGCCGCGACGAGTACACGTAGTACTCCGGCATGTCCAGTTGCGCGCACGTCTGTAGTACGTCACGAAGAATCGCCACTACACCTTCATCGTCTTCGTAATACTTCACCAGCGGGCGGCCTTTTGGCCGGGCTTTGCGCGCCAGCACTTCCGGTATGACCTTCTGGGCTTGCTGCTGCACCTGCCATAAATCTTTGCGTTTGTCGCGAATGAGGTCGTAGATTTTTTCGGGACTTTCGGCGCTAAAATATTCGCGCTCGCCTTTCTTGCGTGCCGTGGCTAGGCCAGCCGCAACCAACCGCTTTATGGCTTCATATGTCGTGCCGCGGTTTATGCCGCTCTTTTCAGCCACCTTGCGCACCGACACCGTCTCGAGGTTCAGCAGCGCCCAATACGTCTCCGCATCCGCCTCCGAAAACCCGATATCGAGCAATAAACCTTGAATAGTCATTTTGTCATCTTGCATGTCTATAAAACTACAGTCAATCTGTAAATTTGTCAAACTTTTGTTGCCATTTAATATTGCCGGAGCCGTTTCTTCGCCAGATAATAACCCGCGCAACCGTAATCAAAGGAGCACCTATGCACACTACAAATTCAAACAGGCTACGCGAGTTCGAGGAGAGCGCATACCAACGTACTGGAGAACCAGAGCCGTTGGCTAGCACAATCGCAACCATAGGCAGGGTATACGAAGCCGTTCTACCCATTGCACGCCACGGGAACGAGGTAAGCCACCTGGCAAATGAAACCCTGTGGGAGCTGGGCGATAGCGGTATACGTCGCGCCATGGCTATAGGCTCGATTGCCTCGGGAAGCTGGCCGGGAAGTTACCAGGCAAAACCTTTGCACCCTATACATTTTTCATGGCCGAACGAGCTGGCAAACGCAGCCCATGACACAAGTGACGGCGAGTTAGCTATAGCTTCGTTGGTTGCAGTTGGCGAGCAATTTGTCGCAACGTACGATTCCATTCCGAGCAATTTTGTACCTTGGGCCGCAGCAGTCGGTAGCCTGGCCGACGAACCGCAACAGCAGTGCGTCAACGAAGTCTTAGCAAAAGTACGTTTTTCCGACCATCACACTGACTCCGAAGACATGGACGACCCACACGATGTAGCCAAGTTTTTAGGCAATGCCTCACTGCCCTTGGCTATACGCCAGCGCTTGCTCGAACTGGCACTCGCCGATGCCCGGAGCGCTACCTACAAACCCCATGTTTGGCAATCCCAGATGAACGTTACCTTGCGACACCTGGCCAGCGGCATGGAGAATCCCTTGCGCTTCACTGCCAGGCACGAACTGAGTCTGCCGGAGTCAGACGCCGGCATCCAAGCATTGCTCGATGAACAAGAAGCAGAAAGAGTCCGCACACGTGCTAGCAATGATGCAGAGCGGGAGGCAGCAGCCACATCTCAGAGCGCCCTAGTCAGAGCAGCAATTGTTCATACCTTGCAAGGATAATTTGTCAATTTTTTGTTGCCATTTCGGGTTGAGAAACACGCCTATCATAGCTATAACTATGCGGACAACATTGAAACAGGAGCCGTAATATGAGCCTTGAAAGAGTACACGTAACCACACTGTCAGACACTCACACATCCTTCGCATTTTCAGAAAACGCCGCCAGATTGCTTGAAGATGGACCATGGGGCAATGCTTATTTCCGTACGCTCGCCGCTCTGGGTATCGAGCACGCTCTCGACGGTCAAACGGTTAATCTAAGGGGTGAAATGCCAACTATACGAGAGCGCGTCGCGAATCATGCGTTCGGGAGGCAAATGGACGTCATAGCCCAAGAAAGCGGCCGAGTAGCACCTCACGAGTTTCAGGCCGATAGCTATGAGGCAATGGTGCTTTTGAGCTTGAATCGGCTCAGCACAGAGCTACCGGAAGTTCTCCCGCCTACCACCACCTTTCCGGCAACATCCTTGATGCTTACCGCGCACTTTAGCCACGCACTGCTTGCGCCACGAGGCGTCCAATTCATACCCCAACCGGCCGAAATGGAGCAAGCTGCCTAGTGTGCGGGATAGTTGGCTACATAGGGCAAAAAGCTAAGGGCGTCGAGGTTGTGCTGGCCGGACTGCAAGGGCTGGAGTATCGGGGTTATGACTCGGCAGGGGTGGCGTATTTGGCCGGCGGGAAAATCGTGGTCGACAAGCAGGTCGGACGAGTGCAGGCGCTGCGTGAAAGTTTGGGCACGGGCGTGAAAAGTTCGCTGGCCATAGGGCACACGCGGTGGGCAACACACGGCACACCGACCATTACGAACGCGCATCCGCATTTCAATGCCGACAAGACAATTATGGTGGTCCACAACGGCATCATAGAAAACTACGCCGAGCTGCGCGAGCACTTGCAGCAGCAAGGCTACGCGTTCGTTTCCGAAACCGATACCGAAGTCATTCCACATCTCATAGACTTCTACCGGCGTTCGTCCAAAGATTTCACCCAGGCGTTCAAAGAAGCGCTCGACCAGCTGCGTGGTGCCTACGCCATCGGAGCCATAACCACGCATGAGCCAGGTGTGCTGTATGCTGCCCGCTTAAGCAGCCCGTTGGTTTTGGGCGTAGGGAATAAAGAGTGCATAGTCGCGTCAGACGCTTCGGCTATCTTGGAGCACACCAAAAAGGTTGTGTACCTGAACGATTACGAATTCGTGCGGGCAGAAGCAGATGGCAGTTACTACATACACGATTTCAAGAACGCCCGCGAAGTGAAGCATGCCGTCGAAGAACTGGAGTACGACGCCACGGCCGCCGACAAGGGCACATACGCGCACTTCATGCAGAAGGAGATTTACGAGGCGCCACAGACTATCCGTTCAGCTATCTTAGGTCGTGCCAAGCCAGAGACGAACACCGTTAAGCTGGGTGGCCTGGAAAACGTAGCGGAGCAATTACGATTCATCGACCGTATAGTTATCGTCGCTTGCGGAACATCGTACTATGCCGGGCTGGTTGGCGAGTACTTGCTTGAAGAAATTGCCGGGATTCCGGTGGAGGTACAGCAGGCCAGCGAGTTCAAATACCGCAGCGAGCCGTTTTCGCGCTCGACCGCTTTGCTTGCTATATCGCAGTCCGGCGAAACTGCCGACACCATCGCCGCGCTCAAAAAAGTCGAAAACTACGGTGTGTTGCGACTAGGCGTCGTGAATGCCGTCGGTTCCACGATTGCGCGGATGACCGACGCCGGCGTGTATTGCCACGCCGGGCCGGAACAAGCGGTAGCGAGCACCAAAGCGTTCATTGCCCAAGTGACAGTACTGGCGCTGATGGCGCTGCACCTGAGCAACGGTTCGAGTGAGTTATACAAGCCGCTCTTGCAGGAACTAGACGAGTTGCCACAGAAAGCCGAGTCGATTCTAAAGCAAAGCGAAGCAATTAAAAAACTAGCCAAAAAATACGCGAACCACAAAGACTTCCTATACATCGGCCGCGGCTACGGTTTCCCATGTGCGCTCGAAGGCGCGCTCAAACTCAAAGAGGTCAGCTACATACACGCCGAGGGGTTTGCAGCAGGCGAGATGAAGCATGGACCACTGGCGATGATAGAACCCGACTTCCCCACCTTCGCCATTGCGACCGACTCGCCGTTGCTCGAAAAAACCTACAGCAATATCGAAGAAATCCGCGCCCGCAACGGCAAGCTTTTGGCTGTCGCCACCGAAGGCAACAAAGCCATCGGCAAACTCGCCGACGACGTCATTTTCGTCCCGAAAACACTCGAACAAACCAACCCTATTCTGGTCGCCGTCGCCATGCAATTGTTCAGCTACTACGTGGCGCTCGAAAAAGGCTACGACGTCGACAAACCCCGCAACTTAGCAAAGTCCGTAACCGTAGAGTAATCCTGCTCAGCACAAGCAACATTCGCTCACCTCTGAACATGAGCGAAGCGAACGAGGGCGCAAGCCCGAGCTTTAGGGGCACTGCCGTTAACTTAAGCCCCGCCTCGCACAGCGCGTATACCGTATACTATGGGGATAACGTAACAAAAAGGGCTTCATGAAAAAAAACAGCACTCATGCTC
>JBDHUJ010000014.1:0-38562 GCA_039809105.1 Saccharimonadales bacterium (SeqCode) | reverse complement strand
ACTACAACACTAAGCGCATCCACACCGCGCTCAAGATGAGCCCGGCAGCTTACGCTGCCAGCCTCACGCGGCTGCCGCCGCAGAGAAAAGACAAGGTGTTCGCTGAAAGTAGAGGTTGACAGGGGTATCGGCTTGGAAGTCGCACGCAAAGTTCTCGGTCTCTCGGCTTTCGATAAGGAAGCCAGTTTTGACCGCCTATTCCCAAGCCAAGATGTCGTTACAAAAAACGGTCTGGGCAACTTAATCGCTCTGCCGTTCCAGGGTGTGGCCGCCAGAGCCGGAAATACAGTATTCCTGGATCCCAACACTGGCGAGCCTTTCGAAGACCAGTACAGCGTACTTAAAACTATCAAACAGCATACGGTTATGGAGCTAGATAACGCGTATGATTCAGTGACTGGCAATTCCGCAGAGCCTTCCACTGATACTAAGTCGAAGAAATTAAAGGTGACGGTCGGGCAGAACATCACACTGCAAAAGGCGCAGCTGAACGGCCTGCTCATTGGGTTTCTAAAAGAACAGCTGAACTTCCTGAATACCGAATACCTGACTAAAAAACGGCTGGGCATGTCGCTGTACCAGGTACAGAAGTACTTCCGGCTGATTGACGAATCGGACAAAGCTGTCTCACTGCCACGCGGCTTCCTGGCAAAATTACTGAGGTTCCTGTACGAAAACAGCATCGCATATGATATAGCTTACGCCACGCCAGACCTCCCAGCCATAAAATTCAAAAGCAGCATAAAGCTGAAGGATATCCAGCGGCAGATTGTCGAAGCTGCAGTACAGGAAAAACAGGGTGTCATCGTCGCGCCGCCTGGCAGCGGCAAGACGATGATGGGCATGGAGCTCATCGCCAGACATGGTAAGCCAGCGCTAATTTTGGTGCACCGCCAACAGCTGTTAGACCAATGGATTGACCGCATCCAGACATATCTGAACATACCGAAGGCGCATATCGGCCGGTTCTCCGGTGGGAAAAAGACGGTCGGCAAGGCGGTAACAGTGGGGTTACTACAGAGCTTCGCCCGCTCCAACGAACTGCACGAAATGCGGGACAAGTTCGGTATGGTTATCGTGGACGAGTGCCATCACATACCAGCTAAAACCTTCCGGCATGTCATCGCGCAGCTCAACCCGGAGTTCTTATACGGCTTGACAGCAACTCCGGAGCGCAAACATAACGACGAACAGCTTATCTATATCTACATCGGCGACATCATCGCAAATATGGCCGATTATGCTCCCGCCCTAGCGGCACCTAAGAAGCGGTTTGACATTACCATACGCGAAACAGTACTAGCCGTACCGTTTAACTGGCAAACCGACCATTTCGACCTAATCGCAAAAATTATCAGCTACGATACCGCCCGGAACCAGCTGGTCGTGAAGGACATACTTGACCAAGTGGCACTCGGCAGGAAAACGCTCGTCCTGAGTGAGCGCAAAGAACATTTAAAGGTGCTTGAACTCTACCTGAAAGGTCAGTGTGAAGTACTCGTCTTTACTGGCGACGACTCTGCCACTAGCCGTGCCTCAAAGCTCAAACAAATCGCCGACGGTCACTATCAGATTTTACTTTCGACTGGGCAGTTGGTCGGCGAAGGAGTTCATGTCGAGAACATCGAAGCGCTACTACTTGCTTTCCCTTTCGCTTTCGAAGGAAAGCTGACACAGTATGTCGGTAGGCTTCTCCATAGCAGTGACCCGAAAGTGCTTATCGACTACCACGACAAAGCCATACCTTTCCTAGACCGGCAATTCAAACGACGACGGCGGGTGTATAATAAGCTTTAGTAAAAGGAGGGGCGCATGGGTAAGGGTCCATTTTCGTTTGACGGATGTCATATCTGCACAGCTTCGCGGCAGGCCGAGCAGGCCGGGCGCTCGCTGAGCTACGAGGAGCTGACTGCTGCCTTCAAAGAACAGGAGCGTAAGCAACAGCGAGCGTCAAAACAGCCCGCCTCTTCGGGCCAATCAGACGGAAAGCAAAATGGCAAAGATCGGGCGCAATGACCCGTGCCCGTGCGGCAGTGGCAAAAAATACAAAAAGTGCCATCCGGGTGAGTACGATTCGGATGTAGTGTTGATGCGGGATATAGCGAGTTTCCCATTATACGGATGCTGGATAGCCGATGACTATGAAACCGAAGGACTGAGTCCGGTATTCGTCGTGCGGCAAAGGCCAGATAACGGCCGCCTGGTCATAGCCTCGTTCATGTGTGATATCTTATGCCTGGGTGTCAAAGATGTTATTTTTGAGCAGAACGCCGATGAAAACCGGCTCGATTTCATGCTGGATATGCAACCTCAGGATATGGTAGAAGCTAGCTACGAACATGCAAGGGACGTTATTCTCGGGTCTGTGAAGTACGCAGCGAGCATAGGGTTTTTGCCGCACGTGGGTTACGCTCAGGCACAAGGGACTATCGAGCCGGACAAGCCTTTCAGGTACGATGAGCGTGGTTTCGGCATGGAGGGCAAGCCGTTTTACTACGCCGGGCCGGACGACAATTATGGTGCCGTGTTTGCAACGCTCGAGCAAAACGTAGGCAAGGGCAAATTCGATTACGTCCTTGACCCAAGAACAGGATTTTCGTATGACGGATAGTAATCAAAACGCAGGAAAAGGTTCCAACCGATGAGCGAAGCGGCGAAAACGGAATGGGTCGATTGGCTTAACGTGAAGGTGCTTCAGAAAGCGGCGGTCGTTGATGAAGCCGGTAGTATACTCGTACTACGTCGCAGTGAAATACACGGCGGTTCTCGCCCCGGGATGTGGGACCTGCCTGGTGGTAGTATTGAGCGGGCGGATGTTGAAGTGCACGGTTCGGGTACGCAGCCTCACGAAGCGGCAATGCGCCGTGAGATTGCCGAGGAAACTGCCCTGGCGGTCGTTGTACTTACTGCAACGTTCGTAGACTCGTGGACTTTCGAGCGGTCGCCGGGTACTATTCTGGGCATTGCGATTGGCTACAGGGCGACCGTTTCCGGTATCAAACCGCCAGTACGCTTAAGTGATGAGCACATCGAATACCGGTGGGCACTACCTGCCGAAATATTCGATCTGGCATTCGGCGAAGATGGTGGGCTACACCAGTCGGTTATTCGTGCGGCTGGCTAGGGCGGAAGAAGATGACTGCGCTTAAAAAGCACCTGTCGAAACTGAGCAAAGAAGAGTTAGTAGACGAAATCTGGCAGCTTAGCAAGCGGTTTAAGCAAGTCGATGAATATTACAGAGCGCGCTTGGAACCGCACAAGACAGAAAGTACATTAGCGGCATATAAGAAACGTGTTGAGCGAGAGTTTTTTACTCCGAGCGGTATGCCTGGCCCCTTACGGTTGGGGGAGGCGAGGAAAGCTGTACTGGACTTCGCCAAAGTCCAAGCTAATGCAACCTATCAGATAGACCTTGAGCTGTTCTATGTCGAACAAGGTGTTAAGTTCACCAACTCGTTCGGAGATATCGACGAGCGTTTCTACATGAGTATAGAGAGTATGTTTGAGCGGGCACTCAAGAATATGCAGAAGCAGGGGCTTGAGCACGCATTCGCCGAAAGAGCGCGCAGAATATACCGCGACACTCGGGATATCGGCTGGGGATTCGGTGATAACATCGAGTACCTTTATAGCCAGTATTTTCATAGCTAACGCGTGATGGAAATGAAACATAACCACCTCTGTCTAAAAAGTGTTTCTAAGCAGTACTTATCCCTGTACCATATTACGCTCAGCCCACACAGGTGCGACACGGGTACTATGGGACAGGCCGGTATAGCTGCGACTTGTTCTAGGCTCATTATCTGCTATCATTTTCAAACGTTGCCCACATTCGTTCGACCCACGCCAAGAGGTGTTCGAAAGAAAGTGCGTCAAGGGCACCAAAGAAAGAGTCCAGCTTCGGCGGGGCTTTTTCTTTGGATTAGGCAAACAGGTTTAAATTCGCAACTGCCAAGAAGACAAAGCACTTGTGCTTTGGGGGTGGAATACGGCATAATACAGAGGAGAAGTTGGGTATACTATATATAATGTATTTTATAAGCCGTCTTGAGTTGGGTGGCAGGCTGGCCAAGTTCGTAAGCGGTCTGCGCGGGTCAGACCCTATTGTCGTGCCGCTGAAAGAGTCGTCGCTCTGCACCGCCATAGGCATCGCCACCGAAATCCGCGGCTGGATTTACCCCCTCCTGACCGAGCCGGTCAGCTTGCCGGGCGACCCGCGCACCATCGGCGTCATAAACCAAGACGGCACGCTGTGCTACAACCCAGAATTTTCGACGTACGATATAGAGGAATTGCAAATGGAGTTCCGTTCGCCGATAGAAGAAGCATCGCGCCAGGCCTATAGCCGGCTGAACAGCCGCACCGGTACATATGGAACACTGGACAAGCACGTGCTCCGCGGCCGCACGGTTATACTCTGCGACGACATTATCCGCGACCAAGTGGAACTGGAAGCCGCGACAGAACTGCTCAAACCCATCGCAACACAGAAAATCATCGGCCTGGCCGGCAACATAACGCCGAATACATCCGACGCCCTTATGTTGGAAACGCAGGAGAGCAAGTTTATGGATGTCGTGGAGTACCTGTTCGACGATGACCACTACTTCGGCCAGCGTGACAGCTACACCCTGCCCGAGCAACGGCAATTGGCGATGAACATAACACACTATTGGAAATAGGTAAGGAGAACACCGTGTCAGAAGAACCCGCACCAACACAACCGCAAGCGCAGCCGGATGCGCAACCGGCAGCAGCCCAAACACCGCCGCAACCAGAGACTCAGGCGCAAGCACCAGCGCCAGCGCAGCCAGAACCAGCCGCCAGGCCCATTCCCGAGTCCCACATTCCGACAGATGACCTGGCGAAGGCTACGAAAATTATCGAGGCTATTACGAAGTCGTTCGGCGAAACCGTGGTCGGGCAGGAAAACCTGCGGACTGCACTGCTGGTAGCGCTCATGACCGGCGGCCACGTGCTGCTCGAAAGCGTACCGGGCCTGGCAAAAACTACGGCGGCCAAGGTGCTGGCCGAAAGCGTGCGGGCCACATTTACGCGGGTGCAGTGCACACCCGACCTACTGCCCAGCGACATTATCGGCACGCAGGTGTATAACTACGCCGACGGCAAGTTCACGACCCAGCTCGGGCCGGTGCACGCCAACTTCGTACTGCTCGACGAGATTAACCGCTCCAGCGCCAAGACCCAGAGCGCCATGCTCGAAGCCATGCAGGAGCGACAGACCAGCATTGGCGGGACCATTTATCCGCTGCCGAAACCGTTTATGGTACTGGCCACGCAGAACCCCATCGAGCAAGAAGGCACATACGAACTGCCCGAAGCCCAGCTAGACCGCTTCCTACTGAAGGAAGTGCTTGTCTACCCCACACCAGCCGAAGAAGCCGAGATTCTCAAGCGCATGGAATCGGGCGTGCTGAGTGCCAAGCACAAAACCGAACCGGTCGCCAAGCTGGAAGACATCGAGTTCCTGCAGGAGCTGGTGAACAAAGTCTATGTGGACGCGTCAGTACAGAATTACATCGTGTCCATAGTGTCGGCGACCCGGCAGCCGAGCGCTGTTATCGGCAACGACCTCGGGCGCTACGTGCAATTGGGTGCCAGCCCACGAGGCAGCATAACGCTGCAGCAAGTGGCATGTGCGCTGGCGATTATGAACGGCCGCGGTCACGTCATACCCGAAGACGTCCGCCAGCTGCGCCACAGCGCGCTGCGGCACCGCCTGATTCTAAACTTCGAAGCCATTGCCGACCAAGTGCATGCCGAAGCGATTATAGACGCCATCTTCGGCGTCGTACCAACCCCCTAATCTGGAAGTAGCCCGTGTCAAGCCTGCTCGTAAAAGTAAAAGCCAAAATCAGCATCCACACGCACCACAAAGTGCGCGGTTTGCTAGAGGGTCAGTATGGCTCGGTCTTCAAAGGCCGCAGTCTGGACTTTGACGACCTGCGCGAATACATACCGGGCGACGATATAAAAGACATAGACTGGAAGGCCACCGCCCGCAGCGGCCAGACACGCGTCAAGCGCTACGTCGCCATCCGCAAACACAACATTTTGTTCGTGGTCGATACCGGCCGGAACATGGCAGCCACAGCCGCGTCCGGCGAACCGAAAAAGGACATCGCCGTCATGGCCATCGGCATGCTAGGGTATATAGCCCAGAAGCACGGTGACCTGGTAGCGCTGGCTGCGGGCAACGATACGACGACGCACTACATGCCGCTCAAAGGCAGCAGCAGTCATCTGGAACGTATGCTGCAATACGTCGACACCGAAAGCCGGCTCGACGCGCCGGCCAGTAACATCGCGCGGCAGCTGGAGTACATCGCACGCAACATCCGCCGCCGCATGATGCTGATAATCGTGGCCGACGACCTCAGCCTCGGCCCGCAAGACGAACAGCTGCTCCGACGGCTGGGCGCACAGCACGAGCTGATGTGGCTGAGTATAGGCGACGTCGGCATGACGACAGGCTCGCTGCTCGGCGACGACATGTTCGATGTCGACACCGGACGGCAATGGCCCGTTTTCCTGCGGCGCAACAAACAGCTGCAAGCAGAGTTCGGCACCGCCGTACAGCAGCGCCGGCAAAACACCAAGCGCATGCTCGACCGCCTGCGCATCGCCAGCGAACGCATAACCGGCGAGGCGGATGTGCTGCGCGGTATTTTCGCCCTCCTGGAAAGGCAGCGCTATGCAAAACGCTGAGGGGTTCTACGCACCAGAACACTACGGCTTACTGTGGTTTTTCGTCGGCCTGGCGCTGCTAGTAGCAGTCGCCTGTTGGTACGGGTTCGTGCTGTGGAGCACCCGACGCAAACCACAACCGAACGTCAGCAAACTGCCCGCCCAGGAACCGGTCCGCCCGGATCTGGCGACACTGAAGGCAAAATATCTCGCGCTCATAGCCCAGGTCGAAGCCAAGGTCAGCCAGCAGGCGACTACGACCCGCGCCGCACACCAGGAACTGAGCTTGCTCGTCCGCTACTTCGTGTACGAAACGAACGGCTTCCGCGCGCAGGTACTTTCGCTGAGCGACATCAAACACACGGACTTCACTGCCATCGCGAACGTCATCGAACGCTACTATCCGGCAGAATTCGCCGCACTGGAACAGGGTGATATAGCAGCGGCCATCACAACCGCCAAGGAGCTGGTAACGGCATGGTCTTAGCACAGCCCCAAGTCCTGGCAGTGTGGGTCGCGGTGGCGGTTGCCGCTTACTTCGTGGCGCGCAAATACGGCGGCAAGCTACGAAAGCTGGCAGCGCGGACACAGGGCGGGCACCAGCTGGCGGCAGCGCACGGCGAGCGGTTCAGTACGCTCCCCGGTTACCAGGCACTGGTCGCACGCTACCGGACACTGCTGCGGGTAGCGTATGGCGGCGCTGCACTTGTAGTCCTCTGCTCCGTCCTACTCAGCTTGCGGCCGTCGGCGCAAGACATCGTTTCGCCCGCCGAAAAAAACCGCGACATAATGCTCTGTCTCGATATTTCCGGTTCTATGCGCAAAGTCGACCAAAAGGTATTTGAAAAGTTTTATCAGTTGGTCGATACGTTCGGCGGCCAGCGCGTCGGCCTGACAGTATTCGACTCTTCGGCCTCGACTGTCGTACCGCTCAGCAACGACTACAATGCACTCAAAACAGAGCTGCAGCTCGGTAAAGTAGGGTTTTCGGTAGACAACCTGATATCCGCGGACCCTGACTCGGACGCCTATAAAGCACTGTCGCATTTCCTGGCCGGCACGCACGCTCTCGACGGCGCCTCGCTCGTCGGCACCAGCCTGGCGACCTGTGTCGACCGGCTGGGAGCGAACGAGACCAAGCGGGCGCAGTCCATCATACTCGCCACTGACAACGAAGTGGCCGGAACAGAAATCATCACCACCCCGCAAGCTATGGCGCTGGCCAAGCAAAAAGGCATCCGGGTGTACGCGCTCGACCCGGGCAAAGATTCGGCGTATGTTACCGGCGAAAGCGAGCATGCCCAGCTGAAGTCGACCGCCGTCAGCACAGGCGGCGGCTACTATGCACTGAGTGACCCGTCGGCCGTTTCGTCGGTTATCGACAGCATATCCAAGCAGGAAGCGTCGTTGTTCGCCGGCAAGTCGCAGATAGCCCGGACCGACAAACCGGCTGCGTTCGTCGTTGCCGCGGTGCTGGGTCTGGCGGCGCTGGCAATCGTAGCGTGGAGGGTGCGTATATGAAATTCCAGACGATTGCACCGTGGTGGCTGGTAGTACCTATCGGCCTTATGTTGTGCGGACTATTAGCCTGGCAAGTGTACCTGGCGCGACGCGACAAGCGGTTGCGCCTGGCCTGGGTACGGCGGCTGGGCTGCATGGTACTGCTCCTGCTGATGGCGCTAGGCCCAAGCATACCCGGCGGCACCTCGCCTGCCGGCATGACCAACCTCGATGTCGTCTTCGCGGTCGACACGACGACCAGCATGGGCGCCCTGGACTACGGTGCGAAGAAACAGGAACGGCTCGACGGTGCGAAGCAAGATATACAGGGTATCGCCGAAGCGATGGCGGGCGCCCGCTTTGGCATCATCACCTTCGACAGCGAAGTCAAAACCATACTGCCCATGACGACCGACATATCGTCGGTCACCTCGGCGCTCGACGGAATGGTCCGCGAAGTTTCGACTTACTCGAAAGGCAGCTCCATAGACCTGCCACTGAAGCCGCTCGAACAGAAATTCAAAGACAACAAAAAGCAGGACAGCCAGCGCCCACAGATACTCTTCTACCTGAGCGATGGCGAACAGACGGTCAGCAAACAGCCCGCTTCGTTCGCACCGCTCAAACCGTACGTATCGGGCGGGGCGATTCTGGGGTACGGTACGGCCGCGGGCGGCGAAATGAAGACGTTTTCCGGCTTCCGCGACAATAACGACTGCGCCACCGGCGAACAGACTTTTAACTGCTATGTCGAAGACCTCGACGGCAGGCGCATACTGTCCAAAATCGACGAGAAAAACCTGAACGCCATCGCCAGCGCCGTCGGCATACCCTACCAGAACCGCAACAATGGCGGCTCGTTCAAAGACCTGGTCGGTACCAGCCACGCACAACGGGTTGCCGACGACACGCGGGCAATCAGCAGCTACACCAGCTTGTACTACGTGTTTGCTTTCCCATTGGCACTGCTGGCAGCGTGGGAGCTGTGGTACATCAGGTCGCGGCTGCGCGAAATCACGCCCGGGAAAGCGAGGTCCGCATGAACAGTAACCGGCCGTTCGACCTCGCGAAGCTCGATACCGAAGCAGTGCGCAAAAAGAAACGCAAGCAGCTGTTCCTGGTCTCGTTGCCGCTGGCGAGCATCACGCTTCTGGCCGGCCTGTGGTTCGTGGCGCCGACGCTTTTCACAAACCTGGCCATACATAGCTACGACGCACATGAGTACGACTCGGCGCACACCTATTTGCAACCGCTGTCGTACGCCAACGCGTTCGAGCGCTACAAGCTGTACTTCAACCGCGGCACCGTCGCCGCCATGGGCAAGCGGTACGACTACGCGGCAGACCAGTTCACGCTGGCACTGGCCTATGTGAACGACGATTCCGCCGAGTGTAAAATCCGCTCCAACCTTGTCCTGACGTACACCAAGCAAGCGGAATCATTCCTGCAGACTTCGGCGTATGACAAGGCCGTCACAGCCTACACCAAAGCAATTGCGCAGGTCACTGCCCGGCCCGGTTGCTTTGACGGGCAGGCCGGCAAGAAACTTGGCGAAAAGCGCGACGATGCCCAGCAGCTCGCCGACGAGCAGGGGGACAAAGGCGACAGCAATAGTGACGGTACCCCCGCGTCCAGCAACGACGCCGGCACGCCGTCAGATGCTCAGCAGCAAAAACTCAAACAAGCCCAGAGCGCTGCCGCCCAAGCCGTTCAGGAAGATAACGAGATTGGCAAATCCCGCCCGCTCTCGGACTACGTCGAGAAGCCATATTAGTCCTCCTACGCTCAAGGCGTGTTCAGTAAAAGTAGACAAACAGCCCGTAATCCGATAAAATAACCCCTTGTACTGAGCCCTTCGCGGGCTCTCGGCAACTTTAGTACAAAACGTAACTTACCGTTCTTTAGCTCATTGCCTCGAAGAGGCATCGAAAACAATCGTAGAGCAGAGGCCTGAAGAGCAAGGCTCGTCGCATTAACAACCCGGTACCAATCGTAACCATGTTACGGCTCTTTAGCTCAGTTGGTAGAGCAGAGGCCTGAAGAGCCTTGTGTCCCCAGTTCGAGTCTGGGAGGAGCCACCACGAAACAGCCCGAGTGTAATGCTCGGGTTTTTTCGTGGTCAAGTTCCTGGGGGCGCAAGGTCCTTGTGGTCACGTTCCGCGACCCCGCAAGTTCACTATTGAAAGCATAGCTTTCATCGGAACATTGCCTTGCGAAAAGCCACTGGCTTTTCTCACCCAGTTCGAGACTTAATTTCTTCATAGCGCGGTATTTTGTCGAAGAACACGGCAAAGAATTGTGCTTTTTTGATGGGGTCAATTTGTTGTAGTAGCAACCTATCGAGGTTTTCGAGAAAGTATCCCCACTAACGGAATACCGTAATTTTTTATTTTTCACCCCTGTTTTCTTGTATTTTTATTCTCCCTTCTTTATATATGCATATAGGAGCCAAAAAGAAATGGTGCCGTGTGGCTGTGGTAAGTGGTAGTTAGGATACGACAATGCGCAAGTACGAACCGAAATATAGGTGGAAGATTAGTGAAGAACAATTGCAGATACTGAGCCAAGTGTTTAAGTTCAGGTTTGTTACGAGCGATATACTGGCAGCGATATTCAAAAAAGATAGGTCGACCATTTACGAGAGACTGACGGTTCTAGAGCAGCAAGGCTTCCTGTTAAAGCAATATGACAGCTCATACCGACTCAGGAGACGACCGGCTTCGTATTGTCTAGCGCCTGCTGGAATCCGTGAGCTCAAAGATAAGCCATACATCGAGCAGGTTTCCCTACGCCAGAATTACAAGAACAAGTCTTTTACCGAAAAGCAGATTGACGATTGCTTGCTCATGGGACGCGTCCACGTAATACTTAAACACCACTATCCAGGCAGATTCGGCTCATATACCAATACCAACTAAACCGGACAGAGTATGTCCGGCCGACGCCACTACTCTACCTCGAAGACGAACGTGAGGACGCGCCGAACTATGTACTAGACTTTGTGCCGGCCGGTACATTGACATGGCAAATCCGAAAACGTGTCCGTCAGCACGAAGACTTTGCTGACGAATCTGAATACCTATACCCACACGTCCTGTTCGTGGCTGGCAACGACAGCACAGAGCGGCGCATCGCTCGGCTAACTAGTGAACTTTACGTGGACTTTGAGGTCTTCACGACCACCCAGGAGCGGCTCCTTGGCTCAGACGCGCCTATCTGGCAAAATTCTGGAGAAGCTCTCGATGGTCTAGCGGGTGAGCCAGAGCGAAACGTGCTGCCGTGATACCAAAACATAGCACCACTATCCCTGCCATGGATCTGGCTAGGAAGGTGTGTCTGGAAAGATAGCGCGAGCATTAAAGAATATAAGCTCTCGGTTGGTCACCGTGATGGTCGTTTTTTGGCTGCCACGTTTTCGTGCGTGGCTTGGGGAAATGTGCAGGTTTTGTAAGGTTCCATACATTTTGGCGGGCTGGGCTGGGCGTATAGTGTGGACATGTAAAGCGCAGCGAAGGTGGCATGGATATGGAAAAGCCGGAGCAGTCGAAGTACAAGACGCTACCCATTTGGGGGTTTGTGGTAGTTGCCGCAGTGTATTTGGCTATCATCCACTTCGCTACCAAATTCTTTACCCAAGGGCTCGACATAAAGTACGCCGCCCCCACGTCGGTCGAAGAAGTCGTGCGAGGATTTTTGCTGCCGATAGGTGTTTCACTGCTGTTTGTCTACGCCGTAGTGGCGTACCTGGGCTGGTGGAAGCCGGTGCTCAAGGACGACAAGCCGGTCAGGAAATGGGTGCGCTCTATCCCCATCGTGATGATTATCGCCATTTTGCTCGGTACGAACTACAGCGGCCTGGCCGACAAAGGCATCGTGTTCATAGTGCTGCTGCTAACGACCACCATGTTCGTGGGGTTTGCCGAAGAAGGCATGTTCCGGGGCATCGGCGTCACGGCGTTCCGCATGAAGGGCTTTAGCGAAGGCAAAGTGGCGCTGTACACCTCGCTGCTGTTTGGCATGGGGCATGCCATAAACATATTTACCGAAGGGCCTTCGGCCTTCCTGCAGGTCATAACGACGGCCATAGCGGGCTACTATTTTTACCTCATCCGCCGGCACTACGGTGGACTGACGGGCAGTGCGCTGCTGCACGGGTTCTGGGATTTCGCGCTGATATCTGGTTCCATAGTGGCTGACGAAAAGTACATCGGCGGCTTAGCCCCGCTGCTGGCAGATTTCGTCATCCTGGTGCTCATACTCTTCCACATCCGCAAAATCGAACCCGCTGCCTCTGCGCCTGCCAAAACGGCCGCTGCTACGACCAAGCAGCCCGTTTAGTTGTACTTGAATGGAGTCCAGTGCCGACACTGGGCAAAGCTGACTTTCGAGTTGGTTGTGTAAGGATTTCGTTTCTGCTTCGTTTTGGTCGCTATTGCATAGCGACGCGTTAGCTATTATGCTAAAGCTAAATAAAGAACTACGAAATGAGAACAATCTGTAAAAATCGAAATGGTTTTAGCGTACCCGAGGCGCTATTGGTAATAGTCATTCTAGGTGTGGTGGGCTTTGCCGGCTACTTCATCTGGCGCACCCAGCAAGATACTGGTAAAAGCTCGACTTCTAATACTTCAAGCATGCCTATCGTTAAAAAAGAGGCCGCTGCAACTACCCCGACCTCCCGTGATTCCGCCGTCGCCGCTGAATTCGATAAAGATGTGCGACTTGCGCTGCACGGTGTAGCAACCTACTCAGACAGCGGGCAAACAGTGGAGCTGCAGATTACGGAATTAGAGCCTGCAAGTAAAGAACCCTGCCCAGAGCTCTGCCGCAACGACTTACCAATCACTAACACGAAACTTACGGTGCAAGGAAAATCATATAAAGGGACGGCATACGGAAGCGGCAGTCAGGTAGATATGTCTTTTGCGGAAAACGGCGACTACGAAAAGTTGCCATATACCATTACGATTGTTGACACGGACGACCAGTCATACGCTGTAGTCAGAGTTCATAAAAAATAATTTGTGAAATAGCGGTCTGAATAATCGTTCACAATCAAGTTTGCCCAGCGCAAGTGCTACGCTACACTACTAGGTAAGGCGTGCTGGGAAGTCTGGTCAGCGACCGATTTGCCATGCTTAAGAACATACACCACACTATACGTCACCATCTGCACCGCGGGGTACACGCAACGCGAATTCCGGCTATTGCCGCCTATCTTTTACGTGACGAAGCCATTAGTGGCAAGTTTATTCTGGGCGCGGTGGCGTTGGCGCTGCTGTGTGCCAACACCGGCCTGGCACACTGGTACGAAAACCTGTGGCATACCGACCTGACCATTGGCCTCGGCAATTGGAGCCTGACATACGACTTGCAGCACTGGGTCAACGAAGGGCTCATGGCTATTTTCTTCCTGGTAGTCGGGCTGGAAATAAAGCGCGAGCTGGTTCGTGGCAAGCTGCGCCACCGCAAGACCGCACTGCTGCCAGTGGGGGCGGCGCTGGGCGGCATGGTCATCCCGGCGTTGCTGTATGTAGCGTTTACGCATGGCACTCCGGCGGCGCACGGTTGGGCCATACCCATGGCAACCGACATTGCCCTGGCAGTCGGCATTCTGACCATCGTCGGCAACCGCATTCCAAGTTCGCTCAAGCTGTTTTTGCTGACGCTCGCCATCGTCGACGACATCGGCGCGGTACTGGTCATTGGCCTGTTCTATGGCAACGGGTTCGATGTGACATCGCTGCTGCTAGCAGGCTTGGTGTGCCTCAGTGTGGTGGTGCTAGGCAAGCTAGGCTGGCTGCCGATGTGGCTGTACGCGGTGCTCGGCGTGGCTTTGTGGCTGGCGCTGCAAGCTGGCGGAGTGCACGCGAGCATAGCCGGCGCTTTGCTTGGTTTGGCAACGCCCATTGTTGCTCGGCACAAGCCGCACCGCGGGGAACTGGCTGAACGCGTTAAGCGGCACGCCATACCGTGGTCGACGCTAGTGGTGGTACCGGTGTTCGTATTCGCGAACACGGGCGTGGCGCTCACGCTGAGCGGCTTTTCCGAGGCAGGCGCGGTCGCTATGGCTGGGGGCATCATCGCCGGGCTGTGTGTGGGCAAGGTCGTGGGTATACTCGGCGCCAGTTGGATTCTGACCCGCTTTGGGCTAGCGAAGCTACCCGAAGCGACAGCTTGGCGACACATTGTGGGCGGGGGGCTGGTAGCGGGCATAGGCTTTACGGTCTCTATATTCGTGACCGAACTGGCGTTTGCGGGCAGCTCCGACTTAGAGAATAGCGCCAAACTGAGCGTCTTTGCGGCTTCGGCCGTGAGTGCAATAGGTGGGCTGTTAGCACTTCGTTTTTATGCGAAGAAATAATATCGTTGAAAGATAGTGCCAAACTTCGAGCGCCATGGATTTGGGATGTTATTTGCAGTGCGCAAGAGGCTTAGTTAACTGATTTACTTAGTATGCTTTTTGGCGATGAACGTCCCAGCGAGTACAACTCCCGATACCGCACCTAGGATAAATATCGGTTTGCTGAATTCAGCGTACCGGTAGTGTACGCAGTTTCCGGATTCCCCGTTTAGTAAAGTGGTGCTGGCATCATCTACGGCAGCCTCTGACGTGCACGGCTCAGCTACCCTGTGGTTGTTTATATAAAAGTATCCTGCGAAGCTTGTGACGACGATGACGAGCAGGATAACTCTTATGATTTTCATTAATAATTACTATAGCACTCGTTGGCGCGTAAGGCGGTTACATTATGCCCATAAAGCCTATTCACAGTTTATCTTCCACAAGCGAAAGCTTTGCTTTTAGGGACGTATTATGCTTATGGTATAATCAAAGTAACATAAACTATGATAGTAGTAAATTGCAATAATATACAAAAAGTGATAAAATTTAATAAAACAGGTGGAGAAACGTATGGAATCTAGAGCTGTCAGCGATGAAGTTGTTAAGATTACCCAGTCACTAGGGTTCTTGCTGTCTTTAGATCAAAATCACCGAATGAATAAACTTAAGCTTGTCAAGCTTGTTTGGGCCGCCGATAGGTACCATCTTCGGAAGTATGGCCGCACTGTTACTGATACCGATTACTTTGCACTGCCGCACGGCCCTGTATCATCACTGACGCTTGATGTCATAGATAACGATGAGGTCGCGCTATATCCTGAAGATATAACGTATATAGCAGGGCATATCTCAACATGGGAAAATGACAAGAATGACATTGTTCTATATAACCCGACTGAAGACGACTTTCTGTCTGAAACCGACAAGGAAGCGCTGACTTTCGCCTGGAAAACTTTTGGCGATAAAGAACCGTTCGAGCTTGCCGATAACATTACTCACCGATACCCTGAATGGAGCAAGTTCCGTGAACATTTTGATGTCAAAAACGAACGGAGCCGCAAGCAAATCAACCTTGATGATTTTTTCAAGAACCCGAATGATGACAAATATTTCGGGACGGACAATAAGGTGCTGACTGCCAGCAAAGAAATCTATGAACAAAACCGGGCTGATGCTCAGTTACTAGGCTAGGTCTTGTATGTTTGGAAACGATGCAACATATATGGCCGCCATGCATCGTTCGCTGAAACGAGGAGACGTACTAAGAATCAAAGGGAGTCCGCCTTTTGAAAGTGATGGGTATCACTTCTTTGTAGTGTTGAATGTTAATCCTGCAACTGAAGAAATATTGCTGCTTGTCTCTGGAACCTCACAAGTTCAGAAGCGTCTCGAGTCACGTCTGCGCGTGAGCGAAAACGATGGCCAGTATGTCGAGGATACCACTAAGGTTTTCAGTTCATCTACGTACGAGTTTTTCTCTAAACAGACCTTGTTTGATTGTAACGAAATATACAAGGTTAAGCTTGAGGTTATTAAACGCAAGAACATGCTGGTAGATAACTTCTCATTATCGGAGCAAGACGCTACGGAGCTTATCTCGAAAGTCGGCAACAGTAAATTAGTAGAGCCGCGCATAAAACGCCAGCTGGGGCTATAATAGAGACATAATGTCAGAACTTGCCAAACAAATCAGTGGCAAACTACAAAAAGCTCGTACCGAGCATGGGCTCACGCAGTCAGAAGTTGCAAAGCGTGCTGGCACCAACACGAATTACTACGCAAAGCTAGAACGTGGCGAGGCGGTGCCGTCGTTGAAGATGCTCGAAAAGGTCGTTATAGCACTTGGCATCAAGTCTTCGGACGTACTGCCGTTTTAAGCATCGTCTTGCTTGGTTTTTTCGAAGGCGGTGACGAATGTTTCGAATTTTTCAGGGTTCTGCGCTAGTTCGTGCAGGGTGATTTGTACGCCAGCCTGAATGTGTACAAGTAATGCTCGTGCATACTCGCGGTTGGCACGCTCCGGGTGGTATATTTGCAGATAACGTACGACGCCGTCAATATCTTCGTCGCTGATTTGGTAGTGGTTCATAACTTCTCTCAAGTATACCACTCTGTTAAGCCAGTGAATAAAACCATCTGTTCGACAAGCTCTCGCGACTCAGTCCGCCGCATCAGTTCGCAGCTATCGTTCTGGGATAGTATGTTCAGGCTACCTTCCCACAAGACTTCACCGTCGATTATCGCCAGTTTTCGATGAAGGTTGCCAGTATAAAGTACCGTAATGTCCAGGAAGTGCAGCGCTTCCACGGCTTTCGCAGCCTGTTCGCGTAACAGACCTTCGTGTTGCTCCGGGTCGCGCGTATTGACGGTTACTCGTACGTCTCGGTTTACTGCATTCACTAGCATGGGATGTAACATATTGAATCGTCGCCAGGTAATAAATGGGCTCTCAACGATGACTGATTGTCTGGCGCGTCGTATGTCGCGCTCGAACGTTGCATAGAACGTACCCTCGCTATAGAGTTGCGACCGAAGGAGAGGTGCGGTATCATACCTCTGTTGATTCAGTAGGGTTCGGAGCCTACGCATTGTCTGACTCCATGAGTTCATCGATACCGAGCTGCTCTAGCCGCTCGTTTAGACGCTCAAGTTCAGCAAGAATATAGTTCCAGTTTTCCCTGGTAGAGTCCACCAAGAATAATACCCCAGCTTGCTGGGGTATTATTCTTGGCTGGATTATCACTGGCTCGAACTGGATGCGAGAGCCAAAGGCGAACCACCAGTTCGGTGGAGCACAAAAAGGAATGCGAAAGCTTGCTTTCGACCCATTTTGTGCGGAAAAGCCCGAAGGGCGCTGACCGGGAGGAGCCACCAAGTAAAATACCCTAGGCAAGCTAGGGTATTTTACTTTGGCCGAGAGCCCCGCAGAGGCCTACAGCTTCTCGATAGTTATTTTTTCGTAATTATCACGAATCTTTTGCTGGATGGACGTATACTCTTTGTCTTTGGCGGTCTCTGTCGTGCTAACACCCACGCCCGAAGCGCAGGGAGCCTGATACAGAGAAGCGAATTGTACCGCATAATACGTATCACCGATTTTTGCCGCATTCGGATAGCTTTCAATGTTAGTACCGCTCGCTAGCACCGCATCATTGCCATTCGGGTCTTTGAACGTTACGATTACACCCACATTACCCTTCTCCGGCTTGCACCCCGAGTCAAAATCAACCAGGGCTTGCGTCGACAAGCCAATGTTGCCTTGAGCTGTCTTGGCATATACCATATCCTTTAGCTCGCCGGGCAAGACCAGCTGGATACCCAGCTCAGAAATCTTCAGCGTTGACTTGGCAGTATCAGCCGTGGCCGCAGCAGCCTGCTTGTCCGAATCACTGCTTGTGCTTGTTTGCGTAGTTGTCTGCTGATTGTGCGTTTTGGTCTTGCTATAGACCAGCCAGCCGGCTCCGCCCACTACCGCCAGTACCGCTACCACCACTAGAATACCTACCGCACCGAACCCATCTTGCCGTTTCATAATACTTTTATTTATCCTTGTGTTTACTATATGGTCATAGTACGTGCCGGAGCTCGGCCAGTCAATAGACCTCTTCAAAACCCTCTCCCGTATCCCTGCAGTGTGGTTCAGTAGGGGGAGGGTTTGAAGAAATCTAATAGGTCCCCTGTGGCGAAAGCCGGAACTGGTTCAGCCGATGTCGGGGAGGGACATAAGGCGCGTCAGCTCGACATTGACGTTATAAAGGTTTTTGTGGAGCTGGTCTTTGCGCTGTTGCATATGGGCTACATCGGAATCTATCTGCGTCATCTTGGCGCGGCAATCATCCATTTCGTGGTTCAGGCTGCCGATACGCTGCTCCAGCATATGCCGCTGGGTGTCATCTTGCGCCCGGCTGAGTGCTGTCATGTGCGAATTCCGCTCGCGCTCCTTGCCGTCATGTGTGCTCTTTAGTTGACTTTTTTGGCGCTCGGCATCCTGACGTATGGAGTTCATCTGCCCTTCCATTTCTGTTATCGCGGTCTGTACCTGGGTGATTGCGGTCTGCAGATATGTTTTTACAGCCATAGGCATTCCTTTCTTGTTCCTTATCTTATGGTTCAGTGTAGCGGAGCAGTACCAGCCGTGCCGTAACTTAGCTTACAGTCCTGAACCCCATGCACTTTTCCGTAAGACAGGGGTCACCCCGCGGAGGCAGGAGCGAAGCTACTGGCGGAGCACCCCTGGCGTCGGAAAAGTGTATGGGGTTCAGCTTACAGTCGTACCGAACGCCCGGCCGACCAAGTACGTCAGCGCCATGGCAAGCGCACCGCCCACAACCACACGCAAAATCGCCCGCCGCCGGGATGCCCCACCCACCGTCGCGCTCAGGTAGCCGGTCACGGTCAGCGCTAGCAGTACCGCCACAAAGGTGACGGCGATGCGGGTATGTGCAGTCGCCAACATGACGGCTAGCAAAGGTATCAGGCCGCCGGCCGTAAACGAAACCATGCTGGCCACCGCCGCCTGCACCGGGTTGTTCAGGTCGTTTTCGTCGAGCTGCAGTTCCGCTTCCAGGTGCGCCGCCAGGGCGTCTTTTTCGCTGAGTTCTTTCGCGACCAGGAGCGCGGTTTTGTGGCTCACGCCCTTCGCTTCGTACGCCGCCGCCAGGCCTTCCAGCTCGTGCCGGGGGTCTTCGCGTAAGCGCCGTTTTTCTTTGCGTATATACGCCCGCTCAGTGTCGCGCTGACTGCTCACGCTTACATATTCGCCCACGGCCATACTGAACGCACCGGCCACCAGCCCGGCCAGCCCGGCGATGAATATGGTCTGCCGTTCGCTGGTAGCGCCAGCCACGCCCAGGATTATGCTCGAGACGCTGACGATACCGTCATTCGCACCCAGCACCGCCGCCCGCAGCCAGTTGAGCGTCGAGTTGGAAGCGCGCTCCTGGCCGAGTTCTTTATCCATCGCTATTGGTCCGCTCTACCTGATGCGCGTCGGTGAAGGGCTCGCGCGACAAATACCAAACGTCGCTGTTCGTAGTGCCGTCTTTGCCCTCGCCCTGCCAGGTACCGTCCAGGCGTTGGCCGTCGGGAGCTATGACAAATGTTACTGTGCCCTCGTACTCACGGCCTTCGTAGTAGCCTTCTGGATTGGTCTGTTCGTGCCAGGCGCCTGTGGCCGTCCCGGCCGAGAAGTCGCATGCCAGCGACATGCTCACGTGCGATAAGCCGCCGCTGTCACTCTTCAGCTCGACCGTAGTGTCTTTCTGGGTCGCTTCCAGTGTGTGGTTACTCCAAAAATCACCGCCCCGGCCACTGCTGGGGTAGCGGTACGTACTGTGCCATGTTCCCGATAAATCAATCATCTGCATATAGTATACCAACCTCAAACCATGTCAACATGTTGACATGGTTTTTACGCCCATATCTGTTCTATACAACGCTTCGTACCTACTTCCCCCGGCTGGAATACATGCTTCATGGCTTGTTCTCTAGACACATACCATGCTTTACGCAAACTTGGTTCTTTGGCCTCGGATACTTCGCTGGGGTTCACCATGACAGGCACGGCCAAACACACCTTGTGGTAGCCGCTGCCACTCCTATATGAATAGACAAACTTTATTGGTTCGATAGTCGTTACTGTAAGCCCTACCTCTTCTTGCAGTTCACGCTTAAGACAGTCTTCTATGCTCTCTTCGAACTCCAAACCACCGCCTGGCATCTCCCAATTACTCTTGTCGTTTTCGTATATAAGCAAACGTTGTTGGTCGTCGAAAACAATCGCCTTTACCGACACACGGTAAAAGGTCGACGGCAGGTCTTTGAGCAGTTTATCGGGAAAATCATAGTACATGGCTTGTTATTCGTGGCTTATACGAAAAATGGTGGGGATGCACGGACTCGAACCGTGGACTTCAGCAATGTGAATGCTGCGCTCTAGCCAACTGAGCTACATCCCCAAGTACACTTTCAGGTATAAAAGCTACCTGCAATTTTACGCTGTTTACCATGCACTTGGCTAGAGCGTAGGCGCGGCTTATAATTTTGCCTTTTGTTTGTGAGCGAGTGGATGGCGGAGTTCACCGGCACGGGGGAGGACGAAGAAGACGAGGATGAGCGCGCAGAGCACGGCGAAGCCGCACATTATGGAAGGCACGCCGCGCAGCGTGTTAGGATTCATGACATTTACCGTAATAGTCGGGACGATGAATACCAAGTAGCTCGCCAGCAGCCACCGCACCGCCTGCGCCTGTTGCTTTTTAGCCGCTAGCAGTGCGCGGGACCATCGCCAACCAAGTACCAGCGCTGCGGAAATCCATCCGTAATAATACGCCGCGTACACCCACGAAGCAGTCTCGCCTATCTGGAAAATAACGTAGTTGCCGGTGCAGGCGTAGCCGCTGAAGGCGGTTGGCGCCAGCAGGAAGTACGCCATAAACCCGACCATACTGGCGTAGGCGGACACTACCAGTTTGCGACCCGGTTTGCCAGCCAGCACATGGAGCAGATGCAAGCCTAGGGCGGGCAGTAACGTAATCGCCACATAACCGGTGCGTGACCAAACGCTCGCTGCGAAACCCGTGTGCCCGCAAACGTGGTATTCGCACAACTGGAATGTGGCGAGCGTCAGCAACATAAGCAACACTAGCCGGCCGACCACGTTCAGTTTGTAGCGCCACACTGTGTAGCACGCCAGCACTAGTTCTATGACGATGGTCGCAACCATGACCGGCGGCGAAAAGCAGTTCAACTGCGTACTGCCCGTGTTGCGCGGTCGCAGCACACTACTCATATTTACTCGCTAAATGGTATAGGCCGCAGTGGCGACAGTGGTAAACCTTGAGTTTTGTGCCGTAGCGATGTTCGCTAACGGTCGCCGTAGCCCGGGCGGCTTCTTTAGTATCGAACGCTATCTTGTCGGCACAAGGCAATTCGGTTGCTTCGTCGGTCATACCGCCTATGGTACCGCATCGCTGAGCCCAAGACCAACATTAGTTCTGTGTCATTCCGGCCCCCGAGCCGGAATCTAAAGCCCGAGAATCACTCAGAGCCGTAGACCCTGTTTCAAGCCCGGGGTGACAGTGAGATTTCGAGAGTCAGAGGTACAATAAAGACACATGGCAACAGGCAAACAAAAACTACTCGACCGCATACACCGACTCCCCGGCGGAACGTTTTGGGCGTTTTGCGTCAAACAAGCGTGGGCGGCGATATTTGGCGGCCTACTGCTTGGTGCGATTATTCTGACGAAGTATGTCGACCTGCCTTTGTTAAGCCGCTACGACTGGCTGTTTTTGTGGGCCATCTTTATCCAGGGGGTGCTACTACTGACGCGACTCGAAAAACCGCACGAAGTAGTGACGATTTTCGTCTTCCACTTAGTCGGCTTAGGTATGGAACTGTTCAAAACATCATCGCTCATTGGTTCGTGGACGTACCCTGACGATGCGGTGTTCATGGTCGGCAACGTACCGCTTTTCTCTGGTTTTATGTACGCCGCGGTCGGCAGTTACATCGCCCGGTCGTGGCGGGTGATGGAGCTGGAATTCGTGCACTATCCGAAGCGGCTCTACACCGTATTGCTCGCGCTGGCGATATACGTCAACTTCTTTTCGCACCACTTTGCGCCCGACATACGTCTGATTTTATTCGCTGTCACCGCTTGGTTGTACTGGAAATCATGGGTGCGCTACCGCGTAAACGGCACGCGACACCGCATGCCGCTGCTGGTCGGCTTCGGCCTGATATCGGTAGTCATATGGTTCGCCGAAAACGTCGGCACCTGGACGCACACTTGGTTGTATCCGAACCAGTTGACGTCGTGGCACCTGGTCGGCATCGACAAGATTGGCTCGTGGCTACTGCTGATGATAATCAGCTTTATCCTCATAGACCTCCTCCACTACTTCCGCCTTCGCCACACCAAAAAACGTGTTGTCACTTGGTAATAACTCTTAGGCACTATGTCTGCTCAGACGAGGGGAATCAATTATTTATTTTCGTTTACGAAAATTCAGCATCCTCGGAAAGAGCAGCCGGAGACGGCGGATTCACTCCGCCGCCCCGCGCGATGAGAAAACCTGGCCGGTGGGCCCCCACGAAGTGGGGCCGCGCATGGTTGTCTCAATTAGAGTCGATGAATTGTTGGCAGAAGCGCTCGAAAACAGCGTTGGTCCAGCCGAAGCCGGTTTGAGAGGGGTAGACGCCTTTTTGCGGCGGTTTTTCGGGGCTGACGACGTTGTATTTTTCTAGGAATACGCCGTGGGCGTTGAACCAGTCGAGATTATTTTTCAGCCATTTTATGGCGATGCGCCTGGCATCTTCGTGGTAGCCGTACTTCAGCAGCCCCTCGACGACGATGAACTGTAGGGGCGCCCAGCCGTTGGGGTACGCCCATTGCACCGGCATGCTGCCCGGGACGTATTGGCCGATTGGAAGCGCATCGGTTGTACTCAAACCACCTTTATTCTCAAAACGACGCAAGCCTTTTACGAGTGAAGCTACTTGCTTTTCGGTAACCATGCCAGCCCACATCGGGAAATAGGTAGCCAGGCTGCTGATGTTGCCACGGCGTTCTTTGGCGTAATTGTAGTCGTAGTACAGCCCGCGCAGCTTGTCCCACATAAGGTCGTTCATGGTGCGTTTGCGGGCTTCGGCCAGCTGTTCCCACATGGCGGCTTCGCGCTTTTGGTCGAACAGGCGGGCGGTGCGGGCGAAATCCGTTTCGTACTTGTACAGCAGCGCGTTCAGGTCGACCGGAAGATAGTTCAGCGCTTTACGGCCGAAGCGTGGCGTCATGTCCCAGCCGCTTTCGGCCTCGGCCAAGTCGTGCAGGTAGTTTATGTCGTAGTAGCGACTCAGGCCTTTGTATACCAAGCGTTCGTTGGGCTTTTTCACACCTTGCCAGACGGTAGCGTACTCGTCTTTGGCGACTTCTATGGCCTGTTGCAGCCATTTTTTGTCGAGATTGTAAGCGTTGTAGGCTTCGTAGATGAACGTGGTCAGGAATGGCGGCTGCGAACGGCCCATCAGGTAGGTGCGCGAGGCGTTCGGGATGACGCTGAAGCGTTTCATAAGGTGCATCAGGTCTTCGGCGATGCCGGTCACCAGCTTTTCGCGCTCGGGCTGCGCGAACATGCCCTGCACCATGAAAAAGCTGTCCCAATAGTACAGCTCGTTGTAGTCGAAGCTGGCGGTTTCCTCGTAGCTCGGCACCAAGTACGGTTTGGGCAGGCCGAGCAGGGACTCGTCGTCTTTGGGATGGAAGCGCTCCAGCTTTTTCCAGTAGTTTTCGATGTAGACGCGCGCTTCGCGGACGTCATCGGCCGTCAGTTCGTTCTTTTTGCCCGGCAAAAGCAGGCGCGTGGTCTTCAGTGCCGCGTTCTTGGCAGTCGTTTTGGCTTTTGCGGCGGTTTTTTTCGCTTTATTTATCATAGTCTCAGCCTAGGCCGCTTGCTACTTTTGGTCAAGACCGTTGTATGACTGACGCAGAATGGTGCAGTCTGGGATGAAAGTCGAGCACCGGAATGGAGGCGTACTAGAAGTACGACGGAATGAGGAGCGGAGGCTTTCGCCCGGAATGTGCCGTTCTGCGTCAGTCATTTTACTCGGAACCACCGGGGAGACGGCGGTTATTGCCGGGGTTTTCGCGGTCGTAGAGTGCTTGGTGCAGCAAGCCCATGAGCGCGTTTGCCTGGTGGTAGCTCATGCCGATGCGTGAGACGGTGAGCGGCTTTTCGCCGGCACCGGCGACTTGCGAGAAGTTCAGCACGACGCCTTGTTTGTTGGCGACTATTTCGACACCGTCGCTGTACATGACGCGCGGGTCTATCATAATCATCATGGTCTGGGTACGGCTGTTGTGAGTAGGTGGCGCGTCAAAGTCGTCATCGTCATGGTCATGCGGTTTGTCGTACCCGGCCATCTGCCAGAGCTCGGCGGCCTTGTCGTCCTGGACGCCAAAGTGGCTGATGAGCAGGAGCAGGATATCTTCGGAGGGGCGTTCGCTGCCGTCTTCTATAAGTGCGAGGTCTTTTTCATCTATTTCTACCGCGCCCGAAACTTCGGCCACGCTTTCGCGGCTGCGCTCTCGCAGGTTCCGCAGCTGGGAACCGAGCGGTTCATAGGGCAAGGATTTGTTCGTATCGTTCATCGTATACATTTTACCTCCGGTGGCAACCCCTTGCAAGCGCAGCAAAGACAAGTTTCAAGTGTCAGGTACCAAGTTTCAAGGTGTCACACCTTTGCTACTTGATACTTGATACTTGATACTTGATACTTATCTACATATGATCCCCCAAACGAACGCTTCACTGGCACCCTACACTTCCCTCGCCGTCGGCGGTTCCGCCGAACGGCTGTACATCTGCGCCAGTTCTGCCGAGTTGGAACAGGTACTGGCGGCCGCACCGGATGGGCCATTGTGTGTGTTGGGGTACGGCGCGAACGTGCTGATTTCTGATGCCGGGCTGCCTGGCACGGTTATCCTGACCCGCGGCGGACACATAGACCAAGACGGCAACATGCTGGTAGCAGATGCCGGCGTGTGGTGGGACGACCTGGTGCAATACGCCATTCAAGCTAACTTGTGGGGGCTAGAGCTGATGAGCGCCATACCGGGTGGTGTCGGCGCGGCAGTCGTCGGCAACATCGCCGCCTACGGCCAGGCTGTGGCGGACACGCTGCAATGGGCCGAAGTGTGGGACCGTGCATCGGGGCAAGTGCGACGCATGGCAGCCAGTGAACTTGGTTTGCAGTATCGCTACAGCTCGTTCCAGACGCCGGAGTTCGGGAATCTGGTCATTATGCGGGCCGCGTTTGAGCTCTCGCCACAGCCTACCAAAGATGTCGTGTACCAATCCGCCCTCGATATCGCCAGCCAGAAAGGCTACGATCTGGCAACGCTCGCCGGCCGCCGCGACACCATACTCGAAACCCGCGCGGGCGCAGGGTCGCTGTGGGATTTCCACACCGCCGAGACCCAGATGCACACTGCCGGTTCATTCTTCCGCAACCCCATGACCGACCAAGCCACCGCCGAAAAGCTGATAGCGTTCGACGAAACCGGGAAATCTGCCGAGCTCATAAAAAAGATGAACCAGGTGCACGGTGGCGACTCGCTGCGCGTTTCCGCGGCCCACGTTTTGCTGGCCGCCGGTTTTCGGCGCGGCCAAGCCTGGGGTCCGGTGCGCCTACACCCCGACCATATTCTGAAGCTAGAAAACACCGGCGGCGCCACTGCCCAGAACATCTACGATGTCGCGACCGAAATCGTCCAGACCGTCCACGACAAACTCGGCATCGACCTCACCCCCGAAGTCCGCTTCCTCGGCGAGTTCGAATAGTGCTACAATGCGCTTATGACAAAGAAAAAGAAACTTCCGAAACTTAAAAAGGGTGCGTGGTTCGTGCCGCTGCGCGGGAGCTATCTGCCGTATAGCTGGCAGGGGTGGCTGACGTATATTCCCTTCACTGCCTATCTGGTTTATAGCCTTATCGTGGCGTTCGCCTACACCGGCAACAATCTCAAGGCCGTGCTGTGGGTTGTGCCCAACTGGGTCGCCGCCGCGGTTGTCATGACCTGGATTGCCAAGCAGAAGAGCTAGTTTTTTGAGCGGGAACTCTTGGGACGCGTATTTCTTTTTGTCGGTGTACGCTGTAGGTAAAACACGTACAGCAGGGTCACTATGGTTATGTAGATGCTATTCACCGTCATTGCCATTGGCGGTTCCTGCACGTTTGGCCCACCACAATCATTGAGTTGCTGTGGATTTTCCCACTTCCACGCCAGTGGAAAACCCTTAGTATGGACAGAATCTAGGTTGCGGAGAGGATTTTGCTCAATGCGTGGCGCTTTTGGTTCAGTATCAAGCTTGCTGCCTACCCAAACCGGGCAGTTGATGTCACAGCTTTTCGTTTTACTTGGTACGCATGCCGGTTCCGGAGCGTTATGCACCAGCACTGCCGGCCCGAGCGTAAAGAAAATATTCGAAAACAAAAAGTGCCCCAGCAAGGTTACATACACAGCCGTGATAATGATTTTTCTTAAGGTAATTTTATGCTTCATATTTGTCCCAATATAGCCTGATTTTGAATTTTAGTACCAGGATTCAAATTTCACAAGCATTCGCTCGCCTGGCTTGCTCCGCAAAATATTGAGATGATACTCTGTTTTTAGTATTCAGCACATATTCAGGCGATTTTCTCAAGCCATACTTGATGTGCCTCTGGCACAATCGGGTGCATGAAAGTATTGAAACGGCTCTGTTGGTACGTAGCCGCCCCGGCGTGCATGGTTGTAGGGGTGTATGCAGCCTACAATTTTTGGCAGCATTCCACGGCCACTTCGGCTTCCGCGGTCACCCATACCGGCATCCGCCTTGCAAGCAGTGCCACGACAACCAGCAAAGATGACGATACCGCCGCGTGGGCTACGACGTTGGCGGAAATCAACAGTATCATTGCCGCCCACTCCGATATAGAAGTCTCTGCCAGCTTGGTTGACCTTGATACCGGACAGACATATGAGGCCGGCGAGTCGGACGTCGTATTCAAAGCAGCGAGTACCGCGAAACTTATCGCCGCCGCAAGCTACCTGCATGAGGTCGAGCTTGGCACTGCCACACTCGACCAATACATCGGCGGCACCTCGGCACGCGAGAACCTCCGACGAATGATAGAAAACAGCGACAATACCGCTTGGGCGGCTATCAATGACTACCTGGGTGACAAACAGGCTGCATATGCCGAGAGTATCGGACTCACCAGTTTTACGGGCGGCGATTACAACACCATGACGTCGGGAGACCTGGCTTCTTTGCTGAAACAACTGTACGACGGAACGCTTCTTAGCAAAGTACATCGGGAGCTGCTGCTTTCATACATGGCCGAAAGCGATGCGAGCTACTTGATTGCTGACAGCTTCCCTGGCAGCGCCACCGTATACCACAAATACGGACAACTCTGGGGCAACCTGCACGACGCAGCCATCATCGACTACAACGGAAAGCATGTCGCGCTTGTGGTCTACACCAAAAGCAGTACGGGGGACACTAGCGAAAACACCGAACAGACGGCAATCATCGACCAAATCGCCGCTGCGGTTGCGACGCAGATGGCACCGTAAGATTACGCCTGGAAAAGCGGGAACTTCGTAGCGAGCGCCTTCACCTCGGCGCGGATGGCGATGAGGGTTTCGTCTTTGTCGGCTTGTTCTTTGAAGGACTTTAGGAAAGCGATGCGTTCAGTCTTGTCTTCGGGCAGCTGCTGGTCTTTGACATGGTCGACGACCCGGGAAATCCAATCGGCAATCTGGGCCATATCCGGCTCTTTCATGCCGCGGGTCGTGACGAGCGGCGTGCCGATGCGCAGGCCGGATGGATAGAACGGCGAGCCGGGCTCGTTCGGCACGGTGTTGCGGTTGGCGTATATGCCAGCAACGTCTAGCGCATAGGCGACCTGCGTGCCAAGGCTTGGGCCGAACGGGGTGAGGTCGACGACCATGAGGTGGTTTTCGGTGCCATCACCGACCAGTTTCAAGCCCTTTTGCTTCAGGGCATCAGCTAGGGCATCGGCATTGGTGCGAATCTGTGCGACGTATTTCTTGAACTCCGGTTGGGCGGCTTCATGGGCCGCGACGGCTATACCGGCCGTCGTCGCATTGTGCGGGCCACCCTGCAAGCCCGGGATGATAGCAGCGTCTATTTTCGTGCCGAGTTTCGGGTCGCGCTCCAAACCACGCTCAGTTACCAGTATCATCGCACCGCGCGGGCCGCGGAACGTCTTGTGCGTGGTCGACATGACAACATCGGCGTACGGCACCGGTGAAGGGTGTGCGCCACCGACCACCAGGCCAGTGATGTGCGAGATGTCGGCTACGAGCCACGCACCGACTTCGTCGGCGATTTCACGGAACTGCTTGAAATCCAGTTCGAACGGATACGCCGTCGTACCCGCCACGATAACTTGGGGCTTGTGTTCGAGCGCCAGTTTGCGGACTTCTGCGAAATCTATGCGGGCTTGTGCGTCGACGCCGAACTGCACGCTCTTATAAAACCGGCCGGACGCAGTCACATCGGGGTGGCCGTGCGTCAGATGGCCGCCGGTAGCTAGTTTGAGCCCCATAAGCGTGTCGCCTGGCTGCATTAATGCAAAATAGATGGCGCTATTCGCCGGAGAGCCGGAATACGGCTGCACGTTTACATACGGCACGCCGAGCAACGCCTTCACGCGGTCGCGCGCCAGGTTCTCAATCTCGTCGATAATCTGGTTGCCTTCGTAGTAGCGGCGGCCCGGATAGCCTTCGGCATACTTGCTGTTCAAAGCAGTACCGAGCACGGCCAGCACTTCGTCCGAGCAGTTGTTTTCCGAAGGAATCAGGCCAATCATCTCTAGTTGCCGCTTTTCCTCGGCGTTTACTAACTGTTCGATTTGCTTATCGTCAATCGTTACGTTTACCATAGATACCCCTCACTTCCATTGGTTGTCATGTTGAGCGAAGCCGAAACATCTTTTTTATGCCATACGGGAGATTTCTTCACTGCGGTCGAAATGACAGGCAGTGAAGACTAAGAGAAAGTAGTTAGACCATACTCCTAGTGTATAGGTTTGCGCCGCCGGGGGCTATAGTAATTTTGTAATAACTAGCATATACTGGCAGGTACTGCTTAAAAATCCAAAACAATAAAACTATTGCTTTTATACTTTTTGTGATATAATACAGTCTTACAATGGCAACTACCAATGAAAAAATTGGCGATTTTATCGCCAGGGTCCGCCAGGAACGTGGCATGACCCAGTCCGAGTTCGCACACCGGCTCGGCACTTCCCAATCAGCAGTAAACCGTATAGAAAAGGGCAAGCAGAACCTCAGCCTGGAGACGCTGGCGCGTTTGAGCGAAGCCCTAAACAAACAAATCATCAGCCTCGGCAGCGGCAGCGTGAACCTGCGCATAGAGGGCGGCCACGAGCTGCACAGCAGCATAAAGCTCAAAACCAGCAAGAATGCGGCTGTCGGCCTGCTGTGCGCCAGTTTGCTGAACTACGGCGTCACGAAGTTCAAAAATTTCCCGCGCATAGAGGAAGTCAACCGCATACTGGAAGTTCTGGAAAGCATCGGCGTCCAGACGAAATGGCTGGCAGGCAACGACCTGGAAATCCGCCGCCCCGAGCACCTGAAGCTCGAGAATATGGACAAAGAAGCGGCTCGCAAAACCCGCTCGGTGCTCATGCTCATCGGCAGCCTTATGCACGACCAGCAGAGCTTCAAGATTCCATACGCCGGCGGCTGTAAGCTCGGCGAGCGCACCGTAGAACCGCACCTGTTTGCGCTAGAAGAATTCGGCGTCGGCATCGCTGCAACCCTTGGCCACTATAACGTTTCGGTCGAAAAGAAACCGGCCGGTCGCTTCGCCCTGTACGAAGTCGGTGACACCGTGACCGAAAACGCCCTTATGGCTGCTGCCCGCACACCAGAAGAAACCCAGATAGACTTCGCCAGCGCCAACTACATGGTGCAGGACATGTGCTTCTTCCTGCAGAAACTCGGCGTCAAAATAGATGGCATCGGCACCAGTTCGCTGCGCATAAAAGGCGTGCCGCACATAAAGAAGAATGTTACCTATGCCCCTGCCGAAGACCCCATCGAGGCCATGTTCTTCGTTTCGGCCGCCGTCACGACCAACTCCGAAATCACCATCGAGCGTGTACCAGTAGATTTCCTGACCATAGAAATGCTCAAGCTCAAGAAAATGGGCCTGGAATACACCCAAACCGAACGCTACAAAGCCGAAAACGGCCAAACCGACCTGGTCGACATAACCATCCACAAACACGATGGCAAGCTGCGCGCCCTGATAGATAAAATCCACTCCCTGCCCTACCCCGGCCTGAACGCCGACAACTTGCCGTACTTCGTGCCCATAACCGCCGTCGCCAAAGGCCGTACGCTTATACACGACTGGATGTACGAGAACCGCGCCATTTACTACACTGAAATGACCAAAATCGGCGCGCAGGTTGAACTGGCCGACCCGCACCGTCTGTACGTGCTTGGCCCGACGAAGTTTTCTAAGGCCGATGTGGTGTGTCCGCCTGCCCTGCGCCCCGCCTCCTTACTACTCATTGGCATGCTGGCCGCAGACGGCGTCTCGACCCTGCGCAACATATACACCATCCAGCGCGGTTACGAAGACCTGGCTGAGCGCCTCAACGCCCTTGGCGCCCACATCACCATTTTCCAGGATTTGTAGTATGAGACACCCGATTCTCGGGTTTCTCATCGCGCCGGGTCGCGGAATGAATCCGCCGACTCGGGCTGCTCTTCCCGGCCCGTGGTAAATTGGCTACTCTTCTATTTTTCTGCGGCCTAACCTTTTATCTTGGAAGAACGCTCCACTCTAATAAGCATCAAAATGGCGTACCCGACGAACGCGCCAAGGGTGTTGGCGAGTAAGTCCCAGTCGGCATCGGTGAGGTCAATGGATGCGAGCTGCAGTTTAGTCAGTGTGAATTCGAGCAGCTCGTTCGCCACGCCGAAGGCCGACGCCCAGGCGAACAGCACCACGAGCGATGCGAGCGCGTTCAGCCGCCAACCAAACGCCTGCTTACAGTAGACGTACAGGAGTGCCACGTAAAACCCGCCGCCCACGAAATGCTGCTGAAAGGTGTCGGTCTCACCCGAAATATGCACGTTGGGGATAAAAAAGGCCGCACAGAAAAGCACGCCGGCCGCCAGCGGCAGCCAGTTCGGCGCCGTATGCACGCGAGTCACCCCGAGCACCTTTGCGAGCCGGTGCACCCAGAGCGGCAGCGAAGCAGTCGCAAACAATACGAAAAGCGTAAACAAAGCATACATACCACTCCAGTATACGCCGCTTCTTAATCGCTGACGTCAAAACCTGACCCCCATGCATTTTCAAAGACAGGCACTACTCTCTGTCATCCTGAACTCGTTTCAGGACCCATGCGGTGGCATGAACGTCCATATGAAGGTATGGATACTGAAACGAGTTCAGCATGACAGGGAAAGGAGCCTTGTGTTTAAGGAGGCGAACGCGAGCCACGGGCGACTTACACTTCGAGCACTCATATGGTATAATCACCTCTGTTAGGCGGGTTCGCCCACCACAGTTTTATGCAGGCGGGATTCGTATATCGGTTAATATGTAAGTTTTCCAAACTTGAGAGACCAGTTCGACTCTGGTATCCCGCACCACAATAAGTTACATACCTAGTTATTCATGGGGGATATATGGGCTTAGATTTTACCAACATACCAGACCGCGAAGGCGCGGCGCTTTACATAGTGCACACCGGCAATAGCGTCGAACTGGATCGGCTAGAGCAGCTGAAACGCGATATCGAGTCACAAGATGACCATCAGGTCGTGCTCATAGACGTCAATACTCCCGATGGCGAAAAAGTCCGTGATTTTTACGATATCGATGCCGGGTTGTTGCCGGTGGCGATGATAATAGCCGACGACGACAGCATCGTCTTTCGCTGGGACAACACCGCCATCCCGGCCGCGGCGGGCGATGTCGTATACCAGCTGGACCGTGCCAGTGCGTAAGCCCCTGGCAAGTTCCCCGTTGGTGGTAGGTTTGTTTTGACCGAAGTGCGAGTGGCAATTCTTACAGAAATATGGGTTCATGTGGTAGATACTGCTTGAGTTACTATGTAAACAAAAGGAGTTGGCATGCATATGAGCACGAAAGACAAAGCACGCGCTAAAACAGATGGCCTGTCTCGCAAGATGGCCAGCAGGAAATCCAAATCCAAACCAGCTAGTACCAGGTCCGAGAGCAAGTACAACATCTTGCTCATGACCGACCGTTTGCATCAACGCGCCTAGCCGCGGCGCTGTATACGCTCGCACATGTGCCGAACCCCACTCTACTATAGGTGTGGGTTTTTCTTTTCTCCGAAATCTGAGATAATAAGCCCGGTGCAATTTGTAGTTATTGCTTACAAATATTTTATTTCAAAAGCATAGCTTTTGTCAGACATTGAAAATTGTAAATTGATAATTGCTAATTGTCCGCCTAGGCGGGCTCGCCTTGGTAGCCCCCGCCTGGCCGGACAGGTCAGCTGGCCTGAGCGCAGCGAAACAAATAATAATAGCAGAGACTGCTCTATCCAGCCCTAGCACTAAGCGTTGGATGCGAGAGTAACTTTACAGTCAAATACGGTGTACGCCCTGGTAGCTCAGCTGGATAGAGCAGAGGACTTCTAAGCCTAAGGTCGGTGGTTCAAGTCCACCCCGGGGCACCAAAACAAAGACCCGACACTAGTCAGGTCTTTGTTTTGGTTATGGTTCATACTAAAATAGACTCGAAATTTGGGTCTATTTTATGTTTTCGGGAATGCGTTACTCTACGCAGCATTTACCTCGTAAGCACTGCGGCCAACGATTTGACCCATCAACGACGCCGTCGTCAAACGTAGGTCTTCGGGTTTTGCCCCTCCCTGGACGCCGTACTCTTCGGCTAGGATTTCTGCAGCATCAGGATCGAGGAAAAAATCCCCGCCCATACGTACCGTTACTGCATTGAACGCCTCTACTGCTAGTGTCATTTTATAAAAACCTTTCTGTCCAAAGATTTAATTTATATTGGTGGCCCGGATTGGCGGGTACTCGGCTAGCAGCACGCGCATCACATGTGTGTGTTGTTGGTCTGAATTCCAGAATAGCACTACCACAATACAGTGTCAATATTGTCAAGGGGTGGTTTTGATGTCGTAATTGTGAAAATTATCACAGTTTTTTCGACATTTTTCACGAAATGCGGTCTTATTGCTCCGTCATCCCCGCAAACGGGGCAAAACATTCACCGTTTACCGTTTTCCATTCACCATACATTCACCGTTCTTCCGTTTGCTGTGAACACCGCCCGAACGGTGAATGGTAAATGGTTAACGCACGGTGAAAGGTAAAGGGTAAATGGACAATGAAAATAGTGAACGGCCTTTTGCGGTCTGGCTGGCTGGGGTATAGTAAGGGAACATGACAGCAAGAACTTCGCAAGCCCCTCCGAAATCCTCGAACCCCTTCGAGCGCATCGCACGATGGGCCGACCGTTTACAGCAACGTCACCGCATTTTCGCGTTCCCTTTTGCCGTCATAAAGAAATACGGCGAAGAAAACGCCGGGCATCAGGCCGCGCTCATAACGTACTATGGCTTTCTTTCGCTGTTCCCGCTTTTGCTTGTCGCCACCTCCATCGTCGATATCTTCGCGCAGAATAACCCGCAGCTCAAAGAGCAACTGACCAACACCATAAACGACTACATTCCCGTCATCGGCGAAGGACTCCAGAAAAACATCCACACGCCGAGCGCCAGCGGCTGGGCACTTTTGCTCGGCCTACTGTTCGCCTTCTACGGTGCACGTGGTATCGCCGACGCAGTGCGCAACGTGCTGGATTACGCCTGGATTGTCCCGCGCGCCAAGCGCAAAGGCTTTCCGCTGAACATGCTGAAAAGCTTTGCCGTGCTCATAGGAGCCGGCGTAGGTTTAGTGCTGACGACCAGCCTGTCCGGCTACGCTACTGCGGCCATCGGCAACACAATCGGCTACCGGGTTATACCGCTCGCCATAAACGCCGCCCTGCTGTACCTGATTTTCATGTTCGTATTCAAGGTGGGTTCGTCTAAGCCTCGCAAGCGTAGTGAGCTACGCCTGGGTGCTATCGTTGCCAGCTTGGGCGTGCTGGTCCTACAGGTACTCGGCAGCTACCTTATGACCCGCCATCTCCATAGTCTGACCGGTTTGTACGGTCAGTTCGCACTGGTGCTGGCACTGATGTTCTGGATATACCTGCAAGCCCAAGTATTTGTGTACGCTATAGAGATAAACGTCGTCAGCACCCACAAACTCTGGCCGCGCAGTCTGGTGCAACCACCGCTCACCGCTGCCGACCGCAAAGCCTTCCGGCTCTACGCCGAACGCGAAGCCTACCGCCCCGGCTCCGAACAAACCGTCGAAGTCACGTTCAGGTAGCCGATTCTTCCAGCCGACACGCATCTAGCGCAACTATGATGACAGTGGCTACACAAGGAGAAGACTATGTACCCACAAGAACCACAACGTGTACGATACGAGTATGCCACCAGTACCGAAGATGCGTATTTTCAACGCGACCGCTACAACCTGGCGCACGATGCATTGCAACGGCTCGTTCTACTTGCCGGTAGCACGCTCACCGCACTGCTGGCGGTACGGTTCGTGCTCGCACTGCTCGCCGCCAACACCACTAACGGCATCGTTTTGTTCGTGAATAACATAACCGCGCCATTTGTCGCACCGTTCGTCGGGCTGCTCCATTACGACCATGCCAGCCTGGGAGCCGTCAGTTTCCAGGGCTACACGCTCGTTGCCATACTCGCCTACAGCCTACTCGCTGCCGGCCTCGCGCGCCTAGTCTCAATCACCCGTTACTAACCCCGACTTGTAAACTCCCTTGCTTTCAGCTATAATCACCTCTGTTAAATTTAGTCCAATTGTCGGATGGTCAAATAGTTGGATAGTCAGCCTAGGCGCAGACTATCAGACAATACCACCATAAGACTATGCGACTATGTTTATGGCGAGTTTAGCTCAGTTGGTTAGAGCGTCGGTTTGTGGTACCGAAGGTCGTGGGTTCAAGCCCCATAACTCGCCCCAAGAAAAAAGTCCTGGCATACGTCAGGGCTTTTTTCTTTGGTAGACAAGAATTGCTAGCGCAGCGCAAGTTCTTTGCTGACATCGCCGTACAAGCGTTCGACGACTTGGCGAAATGCATCATTGCGCTCGGCCAAGTACGTGTACGAGTACTCTTCGAGCAGGTAGCGCACCCTGTCGAGCGCCACTTTTTCCTGGGTGTTATACATAGACATACCTCCTTACCCTCCTATCTTACGGCGTGAAGTTGCCGCTTTGCTGAAGACACGTTTTCACACAATAATAGGCCGCCATCCATCCAGCCGACCCCCAGGTACCAGCCAAGCGCTTGAATCTTACCAAAGAAAAACACCCCTCTCGCAGACGGGTGTTTCCGTGGCACTCAACCACACACATAAGCTTCTGGGGGCTTACGTAGAATGGTGCAGTCTGGGATAAAACAGGAGCACCGCAGCGGAGGCGTATTAGAAATACGACGCAGCGAGGAGCGGACTGTTTTGCCCGGAATGTGCCGTTCTACGTAAGCCCTCTTGGGAGTTCGAGCCAGCTAATTACTGCCTTCACACACTGGAAGGTATGTGTTCACTGGCGAATTCCTCCCTCATGCAGATACTATAGTTTAAGCACCTCAAGATTTCCTGAAGGACCTTCAGAAAACCTTGAGGTCTAGGGAGGGGCTTGCCACATCCTGCGGCCCCGCAACTGCGCGTCGGCAAGCATAGCTTGCCCGGCAGATTGCCTTGCAGCGAGCCACTGGCTCGCTTCACCCTCCCGACTAATCCCGAAATGAACTCGGGATTAGCCTCCCTTCCCCTAAAGTACGGCTATCGCCTTGTTCGCTGCGCTCATTTGCATTTCATAGGGCCTCACCTTTAACAGATGAGGAGTCGTGCAGTTTAGAGAATTGCTGCGATTAGGCGTTAGTGGGTGACGGTGAAGTAGCCTTCGACTTCGTCGTGGATGTGGTCGTGGAAGTGGAATTCGCCGGTCTGGTCGAGCGTAACCGTCACAGAGTCGCCCTGCCGTAATTCCTTTTCTTCGACCCCATCGTAGGCGACATGGTGGTCGTGGTTACCGAAGGCAATCTCCCGGGTGATGGCGTCTTTGTTGGTTATGGTCAGCGTGTCGCAGCGTTTAGCGGTAGTCTGCGCCGGGTCAGCCTTGTCGTTCCGTATGGTGACTTTGTGCGTCACACCGCCACCCACGCAGGGCGCATCTGCGGAACCATGGCTTTGCCGTACTATGGTTGCCACACCGAATGCCAACACACCCGCCACGATGGTGGCGGCGATACTATATCCGAACTTGTTATTCATATGTTCCCCACGCTACATTGCTGCTTATGCTTATTGTACCGCACAACGAACTAAAAACGGGTGAGCAACAAGCAAATAAAGAGTGGCACCGCCAGATTATCCAGCCCCAAAAGCGCAATGTTTTCGAGCATAGACGCCGTGGCTGCGGCGAGTAGTATGAGTGGTATGGGCAGCATTGCGCCGGAAAGCAGGCTGTAGCCCATAAGAAGGATAAGCGAGGTTACGAAAAACGTAGCAGTGCCGATAGCGCTTTTGGTATGTCCCAAAATGTGATACTTGTTATCCCGCCCGTAGCGCACACCCACCAGCGCCGCCAGGCCGTCGGCCAGGCTCATATGCAAAATAGCTACGGCATAAATGCCTTTGTCTGTCGTCAGGCAGGCCAACAGGCCGACCGTGGCGGCAAAAAAGAACTCACCGTACGTGGGCCGTTGCACGCTGCGGATGGCGTGAAACGTGTTGAAGTATGTCGTTATGGTGACGACCAGCAGGAATGCTACACTCAGCAGACGAATCTGCCCCCACGTGAGGAAAAGCGGCCAAAAGGCCACGAAGCTTCCGACGGTTATGTGCACGAACTTGCGGCCGAACTCGTTCGCCAGCCAGCCCTTGCGCCAGCCCCATTCGCTCACGAGCAGTACGGCAAGCACAGCCAGAACGGTAAATATAAGTGGAATCATTACGTACTTATTGTACGCCTAAGTCGATTAACTACGATGCGGAGCGGGCGTCGATTCGGACGTTATCGGCAATTATATCGCGCGTGTCTTTATTCATAACACCGACAGTCTGCTCCTCTATACGCCGTTCGATTAGCTCCGCTAAGTTAGTGGGATATTTCGGGACCACTCCTCCGACAAACAATCTGCCATTAACTAGAATTCTCGATGGCGGTGATTCTCGCACTGATTCAGTAACTAGGCCGCTACCCGAAATACCAGCTGCGGCCATAGCCTGGATAGTATTGCTTGGACTAAGGTCGGAGGTAACCTCAGCCTCTACGTTTAAGCTCAGGTTAGTTTCGGGAGAGTTGTTCGGATGCTTCATGTGCGTATCTAACTACGAAAGACTATTCGTGTCAAATTGAACTAAAAATACCACCAACTTTTGCTGGCGGTATTTTTGTGGTCGGGGTGACTGGATTTGAACCGGCGACCTCGTCGTCCCGAACGACGCGCGCTACCAAGCTGCGCTACACCCCGAAGTAGTCGGACGGTCTTATAGCGGGATAGTCGGTTGTTGGCTGCAGGCAAACCTATCGGGACAATGAGACTATCGGACCATACGACTATCTAACAGGGGTAATTATAGCACGCAGCGGGCCATGTGTCACCTCACGCATAAGAACCCTACAGGCCGGGAGCGAAGCGCGGCTGCGGGTTCGGCGCGGCAGTGCGCGGCTCGCCTTTGTCGTACGTGATTTCCAGAGCCGCCAGGCCGAAGACGACACTCAGGAGCGCATAGGCCAGCGCGTCCAGCACCCGCAGTTGCTCGGAATAAAATGTCGAGACTGTCCAACCCGCCAACGCCACGGCTACCGCACCGAGCAGAATCCGGAAGACTATACTACGTGGCGGCGGGATTACCATAAGCATAACGAGAACGACCGACAGGCTTATCCGAACCAGGTTATCGGCGCCCGCCGTCGAAGCGAACCACATCAGCATGTCGTTCGGGAAGAAGTAGCTACCCGCAACGAAAAACAGCAGTACCAGTATGGAGCAGAAATACAGGAATCGGTTCATGTGCGGCCTCCCTTCGCTATAGGTTCTGCCCACACTATAGTCGCCCATTCACGGCCAAGCCGTAAAATCGCTTACACTCTAGTGAACCGAGCTCGACATATCTGTCGAGCTCTTCAGGGAGGGGCTCGCCCCTCCCAACTTGTTCCGAAGTGAATTCGGAACAAGTCTCCCTCCCCCTAAAGCTCACTGCCGTTAACTTAAGCCCCCCACCCTAGAACACCGTTTTCCGCTGCCGCTTCCACCAGCCCAGCAGGTGGTTGCTTGACCGCTGTTCTCGCGGGGGCTTCC
>JBDHUJ010000013.1:0-39484 GCA_039809105.1 Saccharimonadales bacterium (SeqCode) | reverse complement strand
GAGCATGAGTGCTGTTTTTTTTCATGAAGCCCTTTTTGTTACGTTATCCCCATAGTATACGGTATACGCGCTGTGCGAGGCGGGGCTTAAGTTAACGGCAGTGCCCCTAAAGCTCGGGCTTACGCCCTCGTTCGCTATCGCTCATATATGGAGAAGGGCTGGGTGTATCGCTTGCATCGAGCTGAGGTTACGATTCGTCGGGCAGCGACAAATAGCCGCCGCTCTGGTGCCGCCACAGTTTGGCATAGATGCCGTTCTGCCGTTTGAGCAGTTCGTCGTGCGTTCCCACTTCGACTATCTTGCCTTTGTCCATGACGACGATACTATCCATGCGCTGAATGGTACTCAGCCGATGCGCGATAACCAGCGCCGTGCGTCCTTCCATTAGCCTCCACAGCGCTTTTTGTATGTACTGCTCGCTCCGGCTGTCGAGCGCGCTGGTCGCTTCGTCCAGCACCAGCACGGGCGCATCCTTCAGTAGCGCCCGGGCGATAGCTACGCGCTGCCGCTGCCCACCCGAAAGCTTGACGCCCTTTTCGCCGACCAGCGTGTCGTACCCCTGCGCCAGTTCGCCGACGAATTCATCGACGTACGCGGTCTTGCCCGCCGCCAACACAGCTTTGCGGTTGGCGCCCGGCTTGCCGTACGCGATGTTTTCGGCAATGCTGCGATGGAACAGGAGCGGCTCCTGCGGCACATAGGCGATGTTTGTGCGGAGCTCCTTCTGCGCCATATCACGAATATCCAGCCCGCCGAGAGTTATAGTGCCGCCCGTCACATCCATGAACCGCAGCAGCAGCTTGGTCAGCGTCGTTTTGCCGCTGCCGGAGTACCCCACCAGTCCGACCTTTTTGCCCTGCGCGATTTCGAGGTCGAAGCCACGCACCGCGTAGGTGTCGCCGGGCGCATCATCGTACTTGAAATCGACACTGTGCAGACCGATGTCGTAGCGGACACCTGCCGGCAAGGTACGCGCATCTGCCCGGTCGAGCACGGTCGGTTCGACGAGCATGGTTTTTACCGCCTGGTGCGCGCCGCTCATTATGGATTCGTATGTTTTTATAAGCTCGGCGATTTCTTGCGTGGAGTTGACCAGCTTTATGACGTACAGCTGCACCAGCACGACGATGGCTATGGGAATGGCGTTCTGTTCGTACAGGCGCGCCGTCAGTAGCAGCAAGACCAGCGTGGCCACCGCCGCCAGCAACATGCGTCCCGCGTCGGCCGGGATGGATGTCATCCACGACCAATACTGCGTATGCACCTGCTTTTGCAGCGCCGTGTCCAGATGGCGCTTTTCGTAGTCTTCCGCCGCGAAACTTTTGACCGTTACGCCATGGCCCAGCGCATCGCCCACCACGCCCGCGACTTCGCTGTTCGCTTCGCTCAGCAGCCGCCGGTACTTTAGCCGCCACCGGCTACTGGCAATGGTAAAGCTGAGTATAAGCAGCATGCTGCCGAGCGTCACCGCGGCGAGCACCACAGACTGCCAGGTGATGATGCCGATGCACGTGACCACGATGATAGTCTGTTTCGTGACACCGTTCATCACCAACACGCAGTAATCGTTAAAAGCATCTTTCAGGCGCATCGCCTGCGCGCCGAGGCTGCCAAGAAACGTGTTGTTGTAAAACTCGTAGTCTTTGTCCAGGTAGTTCGCGAAAATTTCTTTCTGTATGAACTCGGTGCCCGCCCGGCCGTTGCGACATATCGCCACACCGCCGACCGCCCACAACACACAGTAAGCTATGCCCGAAAAAAGGATAGCGTACGCATAGTGGCTCACCCGGTCGAACTGCCGAGTGATGATAGCCTGCAGGCCATATGCCACCTGGAACGGGATGATGACGTTATAAATCAGCAGGGCCGGCGGCCGGGTAAGCAGCCACAGTATGAACGCCGGCGCGTCGACCCAGTTGGCCCGCCAAAACAACTTGTGCGTATACCTTGCCGCCTGCCTGTCTCTCTCCGTAAACGTCGAAGCCATAGCCAAAAGTATACCAGCACTGACACCGTTTGTTGCCAAACAAAAATGGAACCTTCCGGTAAGGTTCCATTAGTTTCTCATATGGTCGGCACTATGCAGCGGTATTCAAGGCAACCGGACCTGCTCCGGATGGCCCGGAAACTGGCGAAACTCCAGGTCAACGGCGGCCCTGACCGGCCCGAACCGGTCGTTCGGACGCCTCGACGGGTGGACGCACGGCTGACTGACGATGACCGAGCATCCATCGCAGAGGCTTACCGCAACGGTATTCCAAGCACTGCACTGTGTCGGCAGTACCAGCTGGGCAAGAGCACGGTGCTGCAGATCCTGGCCGAAGCCGGCGTACCGATGCGGCGGCAACCGCTCACGAAGGAGCAGGTCGACGAGGCCGCCCGGATGTACGAGACGGCGGGGCTCTCACTGTCGCAGATCTGTGCGGAGCTGGGCATTGCCCAGAGCAGCCTGCAATTGGCGTTCACCAAGCGGGGCATGGTGCTGCGGCCGCCGACGGGTGGACGACGAGCTGGCCAAAGTTGACCCGCCCCCACTTGCTACGTCCGCTTGGTGACTATCGCGCAGCGAATCCGGCGACACAATCTTGCGTTGAGTAGCCGTATAACTACAAGGCTAGTTCGGTACCAGATTGAGATCCAGTGCTCGGTTGGTTCCGGTATCCTCTTCCTTAGGCACGCACCCCCACGCACCGAGAGGATGGTGTCCCATGTCAACCCAACGTCTCAAGCGCACCAAGGTAATCAGTGTGCTGATTGGCGCAACACTCGCTTTCACCACTCTGACCGCACCAGCCGCAAACGCTGGAACCGTACCTAACATGTTCTACCGGACATGCTCACACGTGACCGGGCATTGCACGCCGTACGTACAGACGAACAAACCAGATCCATCGGTTGGACGCGCCTACTACACCACTTGGTGTTGGTGCTGGATTTGGTGACAGTCTAGTTATCCAGACGAGCCGCTACCTGCGCAGCGATTTCTTGAGCAACCTGGAACGACGAGGCGTGGGCATCGATCCAGTGCCCACGCTCCCAGATGCGTAGTTCTACCGCGCCGTCGTGGGTTGCAAAGTAGCCTCGGTAACCATTTCCGGCGAAGCTCTCTTCACCAGCGCTGACATTCGAACCAAACGCCTGCGCAAGCTCAGCCGACGCATGGGCGGTCAGTGGCGTGCGAAGGCCGACAATGATTGGTTCTGCGGATTCGTGCTGACTGTCTATATACACGCATGAGACATCACTAACCTCAAGAGTCGACCCCTCAGTCAGTATCTGGCTGAGCTTCGCACGCCCATCGAGCTGGCCGTTTGCATCCGATTGCGTAAAGAAGTTGCAAGCACCTCTACGTGACAAGTGCACAGGTTGCTCGGATCGACCCGGTTCCTCTTTCGCTACTACGAGAACGGCAATGGCAACAAAGGCGATCACCGATAGACTCAACAGAAACAGCTTACGCATGTAGCCCTATATTATCACCAGCAATCCCAGTCAAGCAATATTGCACCTAATGCGCCGCTTCAGCATAATGCGTTGTCAAGCTATTCGCACCGGGTCTGGCGTCAAAATTCCGCACCCGCCATTTCTGTCTCGTATAAACCAAACCTCCTGCAACGGTCGGAATAGGAGCTTGACGCTCGGACGGCTGCATTGTTCGCGAGGCTGCTTAGCAACATGTAAAGGAGCAGATAGCCTGCCTACCTTGACGTCTCAGCGAAATATCGTACCCCGTCAGAGCCCGCGTCGGTGGCCGCCAACGCAAGCAGCATGAATAATCACGCGTGGCTCAAAGAGGGCCGCCCGGGTCTCCACCGGGTCCACGACATCACCCCCGCCCAGAAGCGCAAACCTCGATGAGCAGCATCCCAACTGAGACGACGGGAGTGTCGTCCGGTGTCCAAGCCCTCAAATCAGCTCCCAGGCCGAGCCGTTCCAGTACTGCCCGTTCAGCTCCCACCGGTTGCTCTGTGGGCTCCACCAGGGCTGGGTCATCTGCTGCTTCTGCTGCGGTTCGACACCTGACATGTCGAGAATAGCTCGGCCATCTACTGGGCACTCTGGTATCTCTGTCTGACCAGTCCGCTCATTCGGATGGTTGCACCGTTAGGTCAGCGTACATTGACAAAGCACTCGGCGTTGTCGGTGCCCCAGGGCATCACCCTCCACATGAAAGCATTAGCCGTTGTTTTGCCATACTTGTATAGGCCGACGTGGAGCATTACGGTTGCGCCAGCAACGCTGTAGCCCTTCGACCCGAGATAGCGCAGTCCGTCGTCCCGCAGGACGTGTCCGCGTATCCGGCCCTGCAGCGCGGCGTCGACAAGCTCGCCGATGCGGTCGTCGGAACGCAACCGCCGTGTTTGCCTTGGCCATGTGGATGATGGTAGCGCTTGGTAGAGTCTAGCTCTCAATGGCGTGGCAACGAGGGGGAGCGACAATGACGGCGTCGTCAGACAGACCGAGGATATTTCTGAGCTGGTCTGGGGCGTTATCGCAAAGGGTGGCGACTTTCCTGCATGAGTGGTTACCGACTGTCATCCAAGGCATTGACCCCTGGATATCTACAAGAAGCATCTTTGCTGGTGATTATTGGCATCGCGCGATAACAGACAATCTGCGTCTATCAAACATCGGTATTGTCGTCGTGACAATGGCGAACCAAGAGAGCACCTGGCTGAACTATGAGACTGGAGCCTTGGCCCAGTCAGTGACGACTCGCGACGGTGCTGTCATGCCATTGCTCGTCGGATTGTCGGTGGAGGACCTCACTGGACCAATGAAGAATCTGCAGGTTAACACCCTGGATGAAGCGGGCATGAGGAACGTTCTCGCCGTCGTCAACGAACACGCACAGCCGAAGCTCTCGGAGAAGGCACTCGAACGCGAGTTCAAACTGAAATGGACCGAGCTTGAAAATGAGATTGCCGACGCACTAGCTGCGCTTGGTGGCGGCTCGGTTTCCGCCCCCACACTGCCAGTCGCTTTACCCGACCTGACGGTGGAAATCGTTGGTGTTGCGCGCGCTTATCAATATGATGAGACGCTGGTTGAGAGCTACATTGAGAACCGGAAAATGGAACTCTTCGGCCATTTTCCTGAAACTGGCGAGTTGACTTCACCACTGATTGCTTCCCCCATGGCGTCGAGGCGTGAAAGTCGGAGCCCAGACCAGTTCCGCCAGGAGGTTGATAGATGGGCTGCGGACGTCCGCGCCGCGTGGGCAAGCGCTGTAGACACCCTGGCCGGCGCAATATGGGATGCGGTGACCATAAAGATTGAGAACTTGACATCCGTGTTTCTGGAGCGCCTCCAACTCGTTATAACTCTGCCTGGGTCGGTGGATGCGATCGAGAGCCTGGACAGCGATGGATTCGAGTTCGAAACCCACCTTCCTGACAGGCCAAGGGCTTGGGGTCCATCACCATATATGCTGTTCGACCCGGCTGAAATGGACATCTCGGGTATTCGACGCCCTTCCGATGCCACTTGGCGTCGCGTCGGTGACGCATTGGAAATCACCGTGGACGTCAATGAGCTGCGTCCTAAGAGAACTATCGAGTGCACTGACGAGCTAGTACTAGTAGTGCGTTCGTCCGAGATGGACTTGCCACCAATTCCAGCCACCTGGTCAGCAACGGTTCGGAATCTCGACGAGGTGATTGAAGGTGAGTGCACGATTATGGTGGCACCCAGAGCTTACGATTTCACCGCGGGACTTCGGAAGTTGCTTGAACTGTAAAGCTCGCGTCCGCGGCGCGGGCTCAGAGGGCGACTCGCATGACGTGCGGCACTGTCTGAGCGAGGTGGTGAACTGGACCGCCGGCGGCCCGACGGTGAAGCACACCAGGACGTCGGGGCCCATCTGTGAGACGGCTCATGCGTATCGCGCTCGTACGCATGGGCCTCTCTATTGGTGATCACAGACACTTCCACCCATACAGCGGCTACCCTCTGTTGCTGGCGGCGGGCGTGGGTGGCAAGATTGGTGGCATCGGCGCCAGACGCCGATTCCGTCGTTCATGCAGGTCGGGGGGACGTTGGGCGGCGATTTTGCGCTGGAGGCCCGGAGACGGTCGGTTGCGGCAGCTCTGTGTATCGCCACACGGCAGCACCGTTTAGCCCCGGCGATTCTGCGCAGCGTTGGTGGGACATCGTGGTCGAATAGCAAGCATGTAGTTTCGCAGGTCGGAAGGCAGATTTCTCTGGGGACGGCTGTCATTGGTCTTGACAGGAAGGGGCTTCAGGTGTTCACTGAGGGTAGATATGGAGCATTTGTCCGAATCGACCGATGGTCGCCAGGAGACACTCGAGCCTCTCGAGGACGAGGAACTCGTTCGTTGTCCCAGGTGCGGACACGAGTTGGATTTGCCCCCGCCCGAGGCAGGTACAACGGGCGAGTCGCGTCGTGTTGTGCTCGGCCTCGGTGCAGTTGGGATGGGTGTTGAGATGGCCGCCGGTCGAATCCGAGCAGCTGGTGAGGCAGCGGCGCGTCGTTTCTCTAGTGCGGTTTCCTCGAAGGAGGATGACGATGTGGAGTATCGTCGAACCTCATCTCCGCCGGAGCGGGATAAGCCGGTGCCCGTGCGGCCGGGTTCGACGACAATAATCATCCGGGCGGATCTCTATCCTGAGCATCCTGGCCGGATTTGACTACATTCAAACTTGGTCTTCCGCATCTAGTCGGCTCGCCAGACAATCTGTCCGCGCTTGGAATCGATCACTAGGTTGAGATCTGAGTCAGCCACAGATATTGGCGGCGTCAGCGCGAGTTTTCCAAGATATACCGCAGAGGCTTGACGAGCCTGAAATGACTCCCTAATCGCGACGAGACCCTTTTCGCTGTCATTGTCTGGAGCGTTGGCGAGAACAACGAGAGCGCCCACTGGAAGGTCACCCCATGGCGGCTCATCAAGAACGATTGGCACTGAGAACCAGTGTGTCCACCTACGACCGACGCCCTCGCCAGCCAACGCCATATATGAGCGTCTGTCCGCAAAGCATCGTACTGCCGCATGAGCGCTAAGTTGGCTTATTTCCGTCTCATGCAGCCATGTGGTCGGAGTAGCCGGCGATGTTTGCGACGATATCCAGCGGGTCATCGTTCGTTTGTCGACTGCCTGTCTGGTCCAGATCTCCACCTTTGCATGCCGAACCACTCCGATATTCTCGAATTCCTTCGCAAGCAGCCTAGCAAGTGATGCGATCGAAGTTTCGAAAAACATTCGACTTCTGACCCCATCCATCCAAGACCTCGCCCAGGAACGCACTCTCTCGGAGTAGTATTGATATCCTGTGCCGAGTTCAGCGCTGGACGTCAACTCCTCAAGGAATTGTACAACCTGCCCGTAAAAGTCGGGTCGCAATATCGTCGTTCGAAGAATCTGACCGCGGCTGGCTTGTAGATTGATCAGAAGGTCGGCGTCCAAGCGCCGGCGGTCACGGGCAACCTTCTCCATAAACCTATTCTCGAAGATTGCGCCTCTCTCAGTTTGAGATGGCAAGATCGCGACTCTTGGCTTGGTGCCAACTGCATTCACCATCTGCGACATTATGTTGTGGTCGCGTAGTGAAACTCCAACGAACAACACGGCGCTATCGGCAAACCGAGAAGATAGGTACATTCGAATTGTCGACAGCGTTTCCCAGTCAAAGTAGTCTTGCTCGGAAAAGACGACCCTGGCGTTGTCGATATTACCCCGCCTGGGAATATGACCATGAACATGGGCTATGGGAAGCAGCCTCTGGTCGAGATCTACAGCGTCGAGCGAACTAGTCACCTGGCAAACTTCAAATTGTCCAACGTCCGTCCCGAATTCTCTTTCGAACTCTACCATAGTCGTCGCGTGTTCTAGCATGTCGTCGTAGTTCGTTGTCACTACATGGACGTCGACCCCCTTCCTCTTCAAAGCGACCGCTAGTCGAACGACCGAAGCGACCACGGAACTGCTGAGGATTCTACCGACGGCGGCCCCATCCTCGTAGAGCAGTTTCTGGATCTCGGCATTCCGGAGGCTCCGAATGCGCTCCTTCTCTTCGGTAATCGACTTGCTTGGATCGCCGGTACGGGCAAAGAAGCTATCAACGACTGTCGCCACCATCGTCTCGGAATTGCTCTCGCGGAAAACACGAGCCAAGTCGTTGGCCTTCTCTTCATTCCCAACTTTCGCCTTAAGAAAGGAGGCTAACATTCGGTCCACTAAGCTGGCCCAGCCGGGCAGTCCGTGATCAACTGAAGCGCCGGCACCGACGAAGAGGGTTAGGGCCTTCTCTTGTGACAATTGTTCGACCGACATGCGAGTCGGTTCGTCATCGAAGAATCCGACGTCGTGATTCCGCACTCTGTTTGCGAACTGAGTAGACGCGGTATACATTTCCCCACCTTGACAGTCCCTGTTGCGCCTGCGGTCGGGACTTTGCGCTCGGCGACCATCTTCCATGGCGCCGAGCCTCGTGGCCCCGAACTTGTCCTGTAAGTGCCCAGTTGTACCACTCTAGTAGCTATTCTGCGGGGATGAGGGATGTGTTGCTCACCAAAACAGTTGTCGGATGCGGCCGCCCGAACTAGATTAGCTCCGCCAACCACAGGGTCCGTGGATGACCCACAATCAGACCTGCGCTATCGGACCAGCGGGACGTCGCCCCCGGCTAGCCGCCCGAACTATGTGCGATGGCCTAGCTGCCCCCGGAATCGAACCGCCTGACGAGGTCGGTCAACGTAATGCTCAGGGCTCCGCACACCTGCCGCAGCTCGATGAGGTCCAACCGTCGTTCGCCGGTCTCGTACTTGCTGACGAAGCTCTGCGGGACGTCCAGGGCCTCGGCGACGTCGACCTGGCGGAGGCCGGCGACATGATCGACCGTCACCGACTTCTCGTTATCGGTCAATACATAGGTAGGGGCCCCGCCCAACATGCGGAACGAGGTGTCCAACGCGGCAAACACACTCGGGATCGTGCGGTCCCGCAACGGGATCACGATCCGGTACCTCGACCACGCCAGCCACGCGCAGAACAACACCGTCGGCCGGCCGTCGATCACCGGGCCGTCCCCGAAGTCGTACTGCAGCCACAACCCCGGCTCGGTCACCCACGGCCGGTGTACCCGGGCCTGACCCAGCCGGTACCGCTGCTTGATCCCGGCGACCGCCCGCCGCGAGGACCGCGGCGAACCGGTGAACCCCATCGCGACGAGCTTCTCGTGTGCCTTGTCGGCCCGGATCGTGCCCTGCGTGTCGTACACCCACTGTTCGATCTTGGGCAGGAACTCGTCGATCATCCGCGGCCGCCGCTCCCGCGGACACGGCCCGCCGAGCACCTGCTGCCAGTGCTGGACGACGGCCAATTCCTCGGCCCAGTGGTCCCTGGAGAGACGAAAGCTCACCAGCAGTGGGTCGACACCAGCGCCAATCGCCCGGCGGCCAGCTTCGTCCAGGTCGAGGAGCAGAGATTCTGACTGAGCAGCAAATGCAGCCACCGCGGCCTTCCGGATAGCCGAAGTGCCGGCCGATGGTTGCAATGTCATGTGCGTCATTAGCCTCGTGGTACCGCGCAAGCAGGCTCTGGTCGAAGGCTACGAGGGCATCGGTCGCGTGCCCGTCAAGGGAGCTCACGTGGTATACCGCACATCATGCCGATTCCTGCGCATGAGCCGACGAGTCTGATTCGAAATCGAAATCAGCACCGATGTTTCCGAGCCGCCGAACCCGCTCGAACAGCTCAACTCGCTCCGAATCGCATGCCTCTTCGAAAAGGCGGATCTCCTCGGGGTCATCCCAGAGGGCTTCAATGGCGGCTTCTTGTTCTGGCGTCCCTAGTCGGATGTCCTCAAATGTGTCGTCCCCAACGCTTTCAAGAACAATCATGAAAGCCTCCCCATTGCGCTTCCTTTCCATATCGTCACTCTTGCCTCCTGCTTAAGTAGTATTTAGGGAATTATAACTCACAGTGAATGGCTTAGTGATATGCTTTCCGATATCGAACAAGCCGCGTTCCCCATGTGGTGACTGCCACGACCACATTTGCAACCGCGGCGGCGACGAGAACCGCCCATGCTTGGTCATGAATGAAGAAGAAGGTCCGCCCGCCGGGAAGGCTTGGCAGGTCCAGACGACCCGTAGCTTCGGCAAGAAACACTGTTATCGCCCCGGCGGATATCGCCAGGCTCGAAACAAGGCTGAGAATTCCCGTCAGGCTTCTGAGCCTGTTAGAGCCTTCGGTTAGGTTTAGGCCCAGCGCAAGGGCGACGATTCCTGGTGCGGCGAGGAGAAACGCCACGATATCGGCCCCAGGGTCATCTCGCGAGCCAGAGATTACGGCGCTAATCCAGATGGTAAAAGCGGTAGCTACGGCTGTCACGGTCGCTGTGGCAAGTGTGCCGGGTGGACGTTCTTCAAGTCGGATAAGGAAGTGACTATCCATCGTTCTTAACAGCTTGAAGTCGCGCACCGCCAGAGTCGTCCTGGACCGCGCGCCAGGCTGCTGCCAATTGATGTAAGAAGAGTACATCTCGCCGTGTTTCATCTTCGGTAACGGTCCTTTGGACCTATCGAAGCACGCGGCTTCGGCGATATACATGCCGTCTGGGACTTCGACGTTCAAAACGTATCGGGAGGCTGTACGTGCTCGGCCAATATTAATTCCGATTTGCGTCGGCGAGAGTCCAATTACGTCACGTACCGCACTCTTGAATCGAGTCCAGCGATCCTCGGCGGCAACATAGAACGACTTGTCAGCAGCCTTAACGGTATATTCGTATCGCACTTTTGGGAGTCGTTTGCTCGCATCAACCCTCATGTACATTGGCCGACGATGGCGCAAAACCGACAGGATTCGGTAGAACTCTTCTTCCCGTGCGTCGGCTATGTTGCGGTCATATTCCTTCCCGAACGCAACTCGGAACAGGGAGCGGGCATCCGAGTCAGCTGCCGACGGCCGGGCAACTAAGCGAGCAACGGCCTGTCGTTCAGCGTCCGTTAGGGGGTTGGGGGCATAAGCACGCAGACGGTACAGGCAAATCTGATATGTCACCGCAAGACTTTCAATGAATGGGAGGACCTCTGCGTCCGGATCCGATTCACAGACGATTTTAGCATCCTCGAGAGCCTGCCATTTCGGTGGCCTCGCGAAGCAAACAATTGTCGACCGGTCTGAAACCACGACATTGCGTCGGAACTGAACCGACACGCTGCGAAGCATACTGCGTCGGCCCAATAGTACGTTTTCAACTACTCGTTCTCGCGTCCGCGATGAAGCCGAGAGTTGTAGAGCAATCCTGCGACATTCTTGCGCTGTCAACGGCACTTGACTTGACGTAATTGCCTCGAGACGCCTCCAAACCGTTACGTCATCGAGCGGCCATCCTGTTTCATTCTGTCGGGGGGTCGCTGCTTTCGGGAATGCCGACGGATGCTTCTCGGACCATGCCCATATATAAAGAACAACTGTCGACGCGAAGGTCAAGATACATACGACGCGAATTGCACCAGAGACCGGCTGGGATACCATGTAGCCAAGGAGTCCGTTCATGGCTCCAACAATGAGGGCTAGCCCGCCAACTAGCGCCAGAAGGAACCTCACGGTCAAGCCACCCTCAGACTGCAAAGTGTCTGTATCAAGACGAAGATTGATCTCCCCGAAGAATTGTACCCGCCTGCAATACTGCGAGGCGATTGGATTGTTGATTCACGAAGTCTTGGGTCGGCCGAGGGCTGTCTACCGATACGCGCCTCAAGATCAACTCTGCTTGCCGGAATTGACGGAGCATCGCGAATGATCGCCGTCGATTGCGTTGTGGTTAACCCGTCGGCCTTCAGCAGCGCCATTGCGCCCCCTCCCTGGCGACCCCCTAGGAATTCATCCAAGCAACGAGTGCATCGTAGTCGCCTTTTCGCCTACGGCGCACGGCGAACTCCCGGTTGTCCGGCGAGGACATCAAGGTCAAGATGCAGCACAAGGCCGAGAACGGCGGCACCAACGGCCGGGCCCGGATTGGCTACCGCAACGTCCGCATCGAGTACGACGGACGGCTCGTGAACAGCATCGCGCTCGATGAGGAACGAGCACCGCTGGTACGGAAGGCGTTTGAGCTGTACGCGACCGGTGACTACTCGCTGGAGCATCTGTACGACGTGGTCGCTGACCTTGGTCTGACGACCAGGCCGACCCGGCGCTGGCCGAGCCAGCCGGTGTCGGTGTCGAAGCTGCACCGCATGATGCGCGACCCTTACTACACCGGCGACGTGCCATATAAGGGCGAGCTGTACCAGGGACGCCACCCGGCGATCATCGACCGAGACCTGTTTGACCGAGTGCAAGCCGTCATGGACGCCCGCTCCCAACGCGGCACCCGGGATCGGGTGCACTACCACTATCTCAAAGGCATGCTGTTCTGCGGCCGATGCGAAGCCGGAGGGCGACGCAGCAGGCTGATCTACACCGAAGCCAACGGTCGGGGCGACACGAAGTACGAGTACTTCTTCTGCCGGGCCCGGCAAGACAAGCAGTGCGACTTGCCACATCTGCCGGTCGAGCAAGTCGAGCTTGCCGTTCTGCGGCACTACGTCACCTTGCAGCTGCCCGAGGCGTTCACGGTCGCAGCGCAGGATGACATCACGTCGGCCATGGCCAACGAACAGTCGACCGTACGCAGCGTGCGCGCCGACTTGAAGAAACAGCTGTCGCGACTCGACGTCGAGGAGGAACGCCTCATTGACCTGGCCGTCGACGACTCGCTGCCGAAGGAGAAGCTGCGGGCCCGGCTCCGGAAGGTTCAGACCGACCGAACCCGGCTCCAGTCCGAACTCACCACCACAACCGAGCAGCTCGCGCTCGGCGCGGAGGTGCTCAGGACCTACCTCGAGCTGCTGGCTGACCCACAAGAGCTGTACCGTCGCGCCACCGACGCCTCGCGGCGGGTGTTCAACACGGCGTTCTACGTCGAGTTCAAGCTGGACGACTCTGGCGTGACGAGCGACGTCAAGACCGACCCGGTGGACGAGCTGCACGACGCGGCGCGGGCGTTCGTCGCCACACAGCCGCAAGAACCGGCCCGCTACTACCGGACCAGGCCCGCTCCAGAAAAGCAAAGAGGCCCCAGCGTTCCCGCTGGAGCCTCGTCTGCATACCGACGGCCCTCACTCGCCGACCGTTATTTGGTCGGCGGTTCGAGTAAAGGCCACTTGGTCGGGGAGACAGGATTTGAACCTGCGACCTGACGGTCCCAAACCGCCCGCGCTACCAAACTGCGCCACTCCCCGATTTCCCAAAATCTACTTGTCGATTTTAACATACTGCAACACAAATTCATAGTGCGGCAAAGTCTGTAAAATAGTCTCCGGGTCCTCGTAGAGTTCCGTCAAAACACGCTGCAATAACGACTCGAGCTTTAGGTACGTCTGTTTATCAACAAAACGAATCTTACATGTGCCTTTGCTCTTACCTATTTTTCTACCAACAGGCCGTATGATTGTCTTATTAAACTGCCTTGTTTCTACACCGGTGACCTTAGCCCAGAAATTCTCAAGCTCCAGCTGATTATCACCTTCATGAATCTGAATTTGCACATGGATACGCTCTTGCGGTGCTTCTAAATCTTCCTTCAGAAAGTCCATAAAGACCTTAATGACCGCAGGGTTAGTATTGGTTAGCTCAATTGGATATGAACGAGCATTTTTCCATCGCTTATCACGACGAGACTTAGTGCCTTCTGCCCACCATAGTATGACACCTACAATTACCCTAGTCGTTAATTCCATGCTGGTATCATAACATGTACTCGTGTTCTAGAACACGAGTTTACCAGACTTTTCGGATGTGTTCGGCGGATGTGGCGCGGCCGGTGGTTTCGTCGACCGAAACGAGCAGGGCGTTGAACTGAGTACGGCCGCCGGTTTCGAGCTTATTACGTGTTTGATAGCCATCGCGCCAGCGGGGCAAAACGGAGTCAAAGGTGACCCCCAGTGACGAATCGAGCGAGCCGCACATACCGACGTCCGTCATGTGGGCAGTGCCCTTCGGCAGCACATCGGCATCGGCGGTCGGCACATGCCAGTGGTCACCGACAATCACCGAAACACGGCCGTCCAGGTAGTAGCCGACTATGAACTTTTCGCTGCTGAAATCGCCATGCAAATTCACTACGCACGCCACCCGCTTCTGCGGGTCTTCGTCCGCCAGAATCTTGTCGATGGTTTTAAGCGGATTCTCGAACGGCTTGTCAGCATCGCGCCCGACAATCTGTCCCATCAGGCTCACCACCAGCACGTCGCCCTTTGGTGTATGCGCGTATTTGTACGGCACCCCGGGCGTGTCGGGGGGATAATTCGCAGGGCGCACCAGCGGCACCTCCGGGTCGTTCAGCATGCCGTTCGTTTCTTCGCGCCACAGGCTCCAGTTGCCGCCCGTCCCGAAATCCACGCCCGCTTTCTGCAGCCGTTCAAAATCTGCCGGCAAGATTCCCCTGCCCTCGCTCAGGTTTTCCACCTGTGCCAGCACCAACTCTACACTACGGCTTTGGCGGATTTCTGGCAGCACCTTTTCGACCGCCAGCATGCCCATCTCCCCCATCACATCGCCGATATACAAAATATTCACGTTCGGTCAGCTTCCTGAAGCCAGCTGATGACGAGCGTGCGATGGCGCTGGTTTATGCGCAAAGTGTCGAGGACGGTTTCGCGGCTTGTTTCTAGACCTTGTCTCTTGCGGGAATACAAGTCCGGTGCAATTTTGCCGGACTGGAACTCCACATCGGCTTCCTTCAACAGGCCGTTGACTTCGTCCAATCTTTGTTTGGTCTCGTTACGTATCCATGCCAAGGATTTCAAAGACCGTTCCAGCTCCTGCCGTACTTCCGGATTACTTGCGTCCATATTAGTCAGAATTCCTGTCGGCCATCAGGCTTTCAAGCTGTTTCAACTGGCGGCGTATAGCGTCCTGACGGAACCCGTACATCATACGGTCCGCATCGGTAATAACTTCTTTCGCTGCTATTTTGTCACGCTCAGCAGACAGCCTGTCAATCGCCGCCTGAACTTCGGTGATTCTCTGGTCGACAGTTTGGCTATGTCCTTCCGGCAAAGCAGGCACAGCTTCCAGCTGGTTTCGCAGGCTGGCAATCTTCTCCTCAGCATCTTCGCTCATGCTAGTCATTGTACTTTCTACTTCGCGAACTCAATCGCTCTTGTTTCACGGATGACGTTGACTTTTATCGTGCCGGGGTACTGCATGCTGGACTCGATTTTGGTGGCGATGTCGCGGGCGAGTTTGATGGCGGAAAGGTCGTCGACGGACTGCGGCTTCACGAACACGCGGACTTCGCGCCCAGCGCTGATGGCGTAGGATTTTTCGATACCATCGAAACTGTTGGCGACGTTTTCGAGTTCCTTCATGCGCTCCACGAAGTTTTCGGCAGAGATGTTGCGGGCGCCAGGGCGGCTGGCGGAAATAGCGTCGACCACACGGACGATGAGCGCTTCAACCGTTGTAGCTTCTACATCATCATGGTGCTGTTCCGCCGCCAGGGCGACTTCCTCTGGCGCACCGTATTTGCGGAGCATTTCACCGGATATGTGGTGATGCTTGCCTTCCATTTTGTGCGTCAGCGCCTTGCCCAGGTCGTGCACGAGTGCGGCGTACTTGGTGGTCTTTACATTCGCGCCGACTTCTTCGGCGATGCTACCGGCCATGTGCGCCATTTCGGTGCTGTGTTTCAGCACGTTCTGGCCATAGCTAGTACGGTATTTCAGCTCGCCGAGCAAGTGCAGGACTTCCTTCGGAATACCGATGATACCGACTTCGCGGGCGGCGTCTTCGCCGGCCCGGACGATGTCTTTTTCGACTTGCTTTTGCGCCTTTTCGACGACTTCTTCGATGCGGCCCGGATGCACGCGGCCGTCCTTCAGCAACAGCTCCAGCGCCTGGCGGGCCACCTCACGGCGAACCGGGTCGAATGAACTCAGAACGATGTAGCCAGGCGTATCGTCGACCATGATGTCGACGCCAGTCGCACGCTGCAGCGCCTGTATGTTGCGGCCTTCTTTGCCGATGATACGGCCTTTCATTTCCTCGTCTTCCAGCTTTACGCTCGTCACCGTGCGCTCGGCGGTAACTTCGCTCGCCATGCGTTCCATGGCCGTCACAATAACAAGCCCGGCTTGCTCTTCGGCGTCTTCCCTCGCCTCGTTCTGCAGCTTTGCGACCAAGCCTACCAGGTCGCCGCGAATGTCACGTTCGGTCATCTGCATGAGCTTGTCGGCGGCTTCGGCCTTGCTGAGTTTGGCGATTTTTTCGAGCTTTTCCTGCTGCTTGCCACGGATGTCACGGATTTCGCTTTTTAGCGCTTCGATTTCATCCTCACCTTTGCGTAATGCTTCGTTACGCTTGTCGAGTTCGTCGAGCTTTTTGTCGAGGTTCGATTCGCGTTGTACGAGGCGGTTTTCGATGTCTTTGAACTCGTTGCGGCGAGTCTGTTCGTCTTTGCGGGCTTGGTCGGCCAGTTTCTTGGCTTCTTCGCGTGCGTCGTCGACGAGTTTGGCGGCTTCTTTTTTGGCACGCGCCAGTTCTTTTTCGGCTCTGTTCGCCTCTTCGGCGTTTTTGCGTTTTGCCACGACGGTACTGGCGCCATATCCGGCGCCGACACCTACCACAGCCAAGACTACGGCAAGTACTGCTTCCATATGTTTTCCTTTCGGCTAGCAGATACGCTGACAGGCAATCGCTATCACTTCTCTAGCCTATTTTTTCGTATCTGAGTATCAAATAAATAAAATCACACTGGTGGAGTTGTCCCAAAACAACAATTCCTGCTTACTACTATACGGCACGCGCCGGATATTTGACAACGTCCATTTTGACAGCTACACGCTGCACTTCCCGCGATTAGTAGTAAGCAAACAGTAAAGAGTAATAGGGAGCGTCCGCCGCAGGCGGACAGTATCAAATCGTGGCCGCCAGGCCACCCAGTTAGTTGCCGGCTATTCGGAAGCCTCCCGGCTGCATGTTGTCAAACTGACAACTCTTCCGAGGCGAAGCCGTTGGAACGTTTCGACTGTCTGAGCCCTTACCGAGGGCGAGTTGTCGAAACGGTTGTCGGTTTGACAACCTGCACCGAGATGGCTGGAGCCTAGCCGGGGAGTTTTGGACACTTTTGCGATTCAAAAGTGTCATGGCGTTTGTAGGAGAATGGATTCCCGCCTGCGCGGGAATGACAACGCAGGAGTGAACACACCGCGGCGGATGGCAATGCGCGAGAGAATGTTAAGTATTGCCCAGAATGCTGCGGACCAACCCCGTGCCACCGGACGTTTCGGAATGCTGCACGTGACTCACCACATTGAAGACGAATACCACACTTGAAAGTACGATGCCGATGAGCCCCAGAACCATCGGCGCAGTCCACTTTCCACCCGCCGCATGTTTTTTTCCGACCACCAGGGCGGCAATGCCGAACCCGAACCCGAGCAACGGAATCAGTGCGGCAGGTATGGAAAGAATGCCGAATACCAATTCCAGCGTACCCTTCTGCCCGGCCGAAGCCTGCGGCACAGCGTAGCCAGGAATCGGCTGGGCCGGAGCAGGGGACACAGGGGCAACAGGTGTCGCAGGAGCCGCTGGTGGCGTCGGAACGGCCGGTGCCGGTACAGCCTGCTGCACAGGCGCGGCAGCTGGAGCTGCAGGCTGAACCGCAAGAGCCGGGACGGGCGTAACAGCAGCGACAGGCACGGCGGCCGCCGCAACTGTTTCGCGCAAGTGAAACCCGCAGTTGCCGCAGAAGAGCGCTGCATCTTCGACTGGTTGCTTACAATCCGGACATGTCATAGGTATATCGAGTGTTGTTTATTGTTGGATTTAACTTATTTAAGCACGGTTGCCACAGTGTTGACAATAGAGGTAATGCTTTGGGTTCGCCGTACCACACGTCCGGCAAAAGCTATTGTTGCCGACCGCACTCAAGCCTTGCAGCTGGTCGCTCCGGGTCGATTTGGCGTAGTACACGAAGAGCGCTACGGTCAACCCTGCAGATATCGCCACCGAAACCAACACCAACCCAAGCAAGCCCGTAAACAACCCGAAGTCGTACAGCCCGTGCACGCCAGCCACCACCAGAAAAGCTACGCCGACCGTCCATTTCGGCGCCTTGTCCAGTTTGACGCGGACCAGAAAATATCCGATGAGCGCCGTCAGCGCGGCATGGAAAAATGGCGTCAGCAGCACTCGCATAAACCCGGCGCCCGCCCCGAACTGCAACACGTACAGCAGGTTTTCGGGCAGGCCGAACCCCAGCCCGGCGATGGCAAAATATATGATGCCGTCGGTATGCTCGTTGAAATACGGCTTTTTATATACGAACAGTGCTGCCGGAAGTAATTTACACGCCTCTTCTATAAGCCCTATCGCCATCGAAGCCAGCAACAATCCCATGGTTACGGGCGGTGGAACACTACTGTCCGTCGGCAGATACCCCGCTGGGATAGCCAGCTCCAGCAACGAAGCCGCAACCGCCCCGGCAAAACCGAGCCCGAACACAGCCCAGAGCGCACCGACCGGTTCGCGCGCACCGCGGTCGCGCCGTACCAGAAAGCGGGCCAGCCAGAAGGCGAGGCCGGTCAGAATCAACATCGGTATGAGCTTTAGCATGAATCGTTCCCGCCTGGCTGGTTATGGTTACTGCTGTACTGCATAGACGACTTGTCTGTCCGCGAATTCGTTCGTACCTTTTACCACGTCGCCGGCGCAGGTTATGATGTTCAGCCCCGGTTTGGCCGTATCATCCGAGACCATCAGCGAGGACATGTCGACTTTGCCTGCGTCATATTTTTCGTTCCGCACCACGGTGTACGTAAACTGTTTGCCGTCGCCGCGGGTGATGGTAATAGCGTCGCCCTTCGCGAGCTTGCCGAGCCCGTAAAACACGCCGTTCGTTTCCCAGCTGGAAACATGGCCGTCCACCAGCATCGCGCCAGGCTGGCCAGGCAGTGCCGAACCGTTGTACCAGCCGGCGTCGAACACATTGCCGGGCGCACGCAGTTGGTTCTTGCTGGTCACCGACATGGGTAGGACACGGGCATGCACGCCCAGTTTCTTGATATCGATATAGCGCGGCATATTCGGTGCGACAGCGTACGAAGACACGTCTTTAGCAGACGGCTTGGCGGTCGAAGGTGCGGCCGAGGTGTCGTCATCGTCTTTCCGTGTCTGGTGCGACACCTGCGCCGCCACCTGCCGGTTCGTATGAAAACTGCTCAGACTTACACCGACGCCTAGTATGAACACCAGGCAGGCCATGGCGTACAGCATGTTCTGGCGGCTAGCCAGCCGGCGCAACGAGCGGCGCCCACGTTTGGTATGGTTTGCCGGACGGGTGGCTATAAGCTTCGTGGACCGCTTCGGGCGAGCGGCGTGGATAGTCGCCGCCGGTACGCCGCTCGGACGGCTTTTCGGCTTTGCCTGCCGGAACTCCATGAACTGCCCTGCCGGCTTCACACTCGGCCGCGAGCTCGGTTTTGGGGCCGCAACGGTTCGGCTCGTGTAGGCTACCGGCCGTCGCTCGTACGACGGATACGCATCTGCGATATCGAGCCGAAGCCGTTTCCGGATCATGAAGCCTCCCGTATTACGTTATTTGCGGCGGCGCGACGAAGCGCGGACACGAACCGCACTCGGACGCATCTTGCGAGCCAGAATCAAGATGGCACCAGCAGCGACAATGGCAGCACCGAAGGTAACTGCCGGGTTAGAACCGACGAACGCGAACCCGGTGTCAGGAGTCGTCGGAGCAGTCACGACCGTCAGTACGACATCGTTGCCATCTCCACCGACGTAGCTGATTTTGAACACACCGTCACTTACCTTAAATGTTGCACCTTCAGCCAGGTTAGCGAACGTACCGGTTACGGCATCACTGCCGTCGTTATCGATGATAGTATACTTCGCGCCCTGTTTCGGCAGGAAACCATTGTAAAGTGAAGTGCTTAAAGTTGCGTTATTGAGCGTAACAGTGCCGTTGACCTTGAGCTGGTCGTAGCCGGTGCAGGCATCGTTGCCACCGATTTCGGCCTGATACGTGCCGGAGAGGCTTAGGTCACCCGAAGTAAGACAGCCAGGGCTGTGACCAGGCGCCACCGTACCCAACACGGTCAACGCACCAACCGTACCCGTGCCCTTGAGCGTACCGTTTGCCTCCACATTGACGACACCGCGAGTACCGTCGATAACGACGACGGCATCGTTGCCGACAGAAACACTGTGCGTAGGCTGGCTGTCGCTAAGAGTCACGTTTACCGGGTCGGGAGTGTAGGTGCCGTTGGCAGTACCGGAATTGTTACTACTACTATTGACTACAAGGCTACCGCTATATACGGATAGCAGGGTAAACTTGTTGCCGCCCGCCAATGCACCGCTTAGGGTAGTAGTCTTAGCCATGCCACCGAAACTTACGTCACTCGATAAGGTTATCGTACCGGAAAGCGTGACCGTAGCGTCACTAGTGCTGAACTTACCATAAGCCTCGTCCGACACGCCACCACCTCCACCACCACTACAGACCGTACCGGTCGTCAGCTTCGGAGTCGGAAAGTCACCCGAAGGGCTTGAGCTCGCACCCTGGAATATCAGGTCGTTCGCGAATATCGTAGCGTTGTCACTACAGCCACCAATCTGTATATCGGCGCCATCATTAAGTATTATAGCCGCAGAACCGAGCGCCGCCGCAGAACCAACATACACACTGCCGGCATTCGCAGTCAGCGAACCGCTCAAAGCACCGTCGACAGCAAAATAAACACCGCCCGTTCCTGCTTTGGTTACCGTCGCGTTACCGTTAACCGCCCCATTAAGACTCACAAACTGCCCTGCATTTATGGTTATATTGCCAGATAAGGTCAGTGCATTGCCAATAGAAGCAGTCGTGTTTGAGGTGTTCACTATGCCGCTCGTAACGGTGAAGGCATTGCCGTTCAATGTGTAAGTGACGTAATTCAAGTCACTAACCGTACCCTGAAAGGTTACCGTGGCCACACTAAGGTTACTGATATCGTTCGTCAGATTTTTGCTGGTAGACAGGCTTGTGACATCGAACACCAGATTGTCGCCGGTGCTGGGGACGCCGCCGGAACAGTTGGACCAGTTGCTGGCAGTATTGAAGTTGTTGTTGGTCGCGCCAGTCCAGGTGCAGTTCAGGCCAGCCGCAGATGCGACACCAGTGAACCCGACTGTCATTAAAGTTGATAAGCCAATGACCGCTGCCGATGTTGCCGAGAACACGCGTTTGACGAGTTTCATGACACGTTCCTTTTGTTTGTTGTTTTTGTTAGCGTAGCGCTTACGCTTAGCTTACCGGTAGTCCGCCCTTACTGTCAAGTGTTTGACCGGCCTATTTCTTTTGCGGGGTTATATGAGCTTCGGCGCCGTAAAATGGCAGGGCAAGCCGGTCAGTCTCGCCAGCTTCGAGCCGTTTGACAGCTTGTTCAGCCCAGTCGTCACCCTGGGCCGCCACAATGGGAATATCCAGCGCGTACGCCAGTGTGTTTGCGACCGTCAGACCTATACGCAAGCCAGTGAAACTACCGGGGCCTTGGAAGCAGGCGATTCCCTGCACGTCTTGTAGGCTTTTGCCGTTCCGTTCGAGCAGTTCCTGAATTTTCCGGTGGATAGTTTCGGCCAACTGCCGGTGCGCCTGCCACACTTCTGTGTCTTGGCAAACCATGTCAACATAGAGACATAGTTCTGCCTCAGGTTTGTCGGTCCGAAGCCCCAGAACTACCATAGTGAGTGCTATCGATTGCCTGTAGTGCTAGAGGAACTTGAGCTCGATGACGAGCTAGATGAACCAGTACAGTTCGGATCGACCGTGATTTCGACTCGGCGGTATATCTTATCCTTGCTGTCATCTTGGGCTTCCGTTCCGTAGTTATGCGGTGCTTCGATGATTATTCTAGTAGCCGGAACACCTCGCTGTACTAGTTGGTCCTTCACCTTTTGTGCACGAGCCGCAGCAAGCTGCTTAGATGCCGCCGTACCAGCATCTGAACCATAGGTCGAACCCTCTAGGTGGAATACCCATTGCTTATCACTCGCACGCTTTGCGAAATCAGCCCAGTCATCATAACTATCGGTGAACGATGATTCTTTTGTAGAGTCCGGCTCAAAGAACATGTCCACAGTCTTGTTGAAGGTACTCCCGCTTGGGTCGTAGGTCGTGTCGTAGGTCACTGAGTCGGGTTGCTGATCGTAGTTCAACCACTTGTAGTCGTCTTGAACCAAACAGGCTGTAGCAGTTGTGCTAGTGGGGGTAGTGGTAGTGCTGGATTTGGAAGTTGTGGTTTCGTCCGATGAAGAATCTGATGACGAAGTGCCCTTGGTAGGGATAAGTGCCAGTTTAGAGTCGCTATAGACAAACGAAGTCACCTGCAATTTGCCGCCGTCTTTCGCCACGATGGTACGGGCGTAGTCCTTGTCTGCGCCGGTCAGCGTGTAGAGGTAGTAGCCGGTACCGTTCTGGTAGGCCGAAGCAGCCAACTTGTATGAGCCATGAACGCTCTTGGAGGCAGTTTCCACGAAGTCTTTGTCGCTGCTGCTACCACCGCTCAGGTCAACTGCTTTTGTAACATCGCCGGTGGTTATTGCCTTCATAAATGATGTTGAAAGCCGCTTGGCTTGGGCCTGTGGGCTCCAGAGTGTGAACCACAAAACTGCTAACAGTACCGCAAGCAGCAGTACGCCGCCGACAGCGGCGAGGATGATTATGAGCGTCTGGTTTGAACCGCCCGGAGCTGCGGGGGCGGGAGCTGCAGGTACTCCTCCGGCCGGAGCGGGTACGCCAGCGGGCGTTAGTGGTACCGTAGGCTGAGCGGGCGGAACCGCTGCAGGGGCTGCCGGTGGCGTTGCTGATTGTTCTGAATCGTTCATGTGCACGAAATCCTTTGAGTTTACTGTAGCATTGCGATAATGATACCGGTTCAGGGCCGCGCTGGCAAACCTACCCCTGTTCTATGTTGGTAAACAAATACTGGTACGCTTCCGGATACGTGCAGTGGATAGTACGGTCGCCCGTGGCGGTCTGCGCGATGGTTATGGTCAGGCGGGCGGGCGGCAGCACGTCGTGGACGACTTCACCCCATTCGACGACGATGACGTACGTTGGGTCTTGGATAACTTCCGCAAGCTCGTCGGCGACGATGCCGGCTTGGTCGAGCCGGTAGAAATCGAAGTGGGCGATGGTGAAGCTGGGAGTTTCGTATTCCTTCGAAATCGTAAACGTCGGGCTGGCGACTTTGTCATCACTGCCCGCGCCTTTTGCGAGGCCACGTGTAAATGTCGTCTTACCGCCGCCCAAGTCGCTGACGAGCTCTATAACCTCGCCGCCGCGCAGCTTACTTCCCAAGCTTGCCGCGAAGGATTCGGTTTGTTCGGAACTGGTGGAAACGGTTTCCCAAGTCATGTCGGTACTCATACAGCATATATGCTACCCCGAGAACGGCCACTGCGGCAAGGGCTGCAACGTGAATCGGCGCAGCAGGCCGCACTGGCGCGCTGCTGGCAGCGGCGGCTGTAGCAACCTTCGCCTTCTTGGCTTTGGTGGCCTTTTTAGCCTTGGTAGTCGAGGCACCTTTTACTTTCGCAGTAGTTTTCTTCGCGGCCGTGGTTTTAGCTTTTGTGGCTTTGGCGGCCTTCTGGGCGACCGCTGGCACGATGATGAGATTCACGGCTCCGGGCGTCACACTGCTGGTCCACTTCCAGGTCCCGTCGGCGATGTCGAGCGACCACGACATGCCGTCGGCGGCCGTTGTGTACGGGTCGCTCTGGGCGATAACCACCTCTGATTTGTCCAGCAGCTTTACCTGCCCGCCGCTGTTGCTCAGCGGCAGTCTGGTTTCGAAGGAGTAGAAAGCGCGGTATTCGCCAGGCTGCAGCACCACGTCGCTCGTAAAGGTGAAATCGTGCAGCGTGGTCGTACCGGTTTCGAGCGTGTAGCCGTTTAGGTTGAACGGTGCGTCGTTGGGGTTGTAAAGTTCGATATATTCGTCGACTTCGTCGGTCTGCGGACTGGCGGGGTTAGCCAGCAGCTCGGTTATCTGCACCGGCTGTAAGCCATCATTGACGACAGGAGTCGCAGGCGTCTCGGCGTTGGCTTCATCTGTCGGAACGTCGGTAGGAGATGCAGCCGGCTCTTCTTCTGCGGCAGGCGGCGTCTCTTCGGCCACTGGCGCTTGCCAGACGTTTTTCGGCGAAATGGTACTGCTGGCCGTGAAACCGGTCAGTGTGCCGTCCTGGTTCAGGTATTCATCATCGTCGTTCGGCAGGCGTTGCAGGCTGGCACCAACGCCCGGTGCAGGGTATAGCAACGAGTTCGCCGGAAGCGTTTTGTCGGTGGACCATGCCAGGCGGTCGTGCACGCCATACGTCGTAGTGGTGCCGCTGGTCGCAACGTCCACCAGCTGCAGCGCGCCACCATCGTCAGCCAACGTGCTGGCGTATGTTTGGTCGGGGTCGAGGCTACCTGGCGTGTAGCCTTCGCTGGCTAGTACATAATAATCACCGGCCGGGATGATGCCCGTGAGGCTGATGGTACGGTAGGGGCTGGTCCAGCCACTGGCGGTGCCGCTGGCCGGTAGCAGCGTGGAAAGCTTGGTCTTGGCAAAGTACTGCAGCTTCCAGGCGTCTTTGCCGCCGTGGACGGTGTCGGCGAGGTCTATGTCGGCGCCGGTGTTGTTGAACAGTTCCACGAACTCTTCGCCGGCACTCGTCAGACTCGCTGTCTGTACTTCGGTGATGATGACATCTTTGCCGGACGCGAAACCGTAATTGGTCGTGGCGGCAGCGGCCAGCCCGGCCAGTGGCGCGGCCAGCGCAAAACTACACAGTGTTACCACTCCCACCCGCAAAGCCATGATGCGGTGTTTCATACTGGCTGGAATTTTACTGAAGGCGCCGGAACACATGCAAGCACTAGCGTAACACTTTCCAATTTTTACTACATTCGGCAGTACTCCCCCAACCGTCCATGCACACCCCGCACCCCTAAAATTCTTGCGGAAATTGAATAACTGACGCGTACGCTGATTTTATTCAACTGGCAGGAGTGAGGTGACAGGACGCGAAAGGATGTCGTGCATATCGCATGGTGGCGTATACTATAAGCATGTTACAGCTGAGCGAGAGCCTTATCGGGAAACCGGTCATGAGCCTGCGTACCGGCCAGCCGGTCGCGACCACGACCGATGCTATCATCAACCCGAACAATCTGAAAATAGAAGGCTTTTACTGCACCGACCGGTTCGATAAAAGCCAGCTGGTCCTGCTGTACCAGGATATCCGCGATGTCTTGCCGCAGGGCTTTGTCATAGACGACCACGATGTCCTGGCCGAGCCGGGCGAACTGGTACGCCTGAAGGATGTCATGAGCCTCAGCTTTACGCTCATCGGCAAGCCGGTCGTTACCACTAGCAAGGAAAAGGTCGGCAAAGTCGGCGACTTCGCTACCGATGTCGAAACCATGTATATACAGAAACTGTACATTTCGCAGGGATTGCTGCGAAACTTCACCGGCGGGTCGCTGAGCGTCGACCGCAACCAGATAAACGAAATCACCGACCGCAAAATCATCATCAACGACTTGCTCAAAGCCGTCCCTGCCGGCGCCGTCGCCTAACTCTCCATGCAGAGCTACCAGCTTATCCGGCAAGAGGTTTCGGCGCTTGATGCGGTGTGGTTTGCGCGGCTTGAAGCGATTGCAGCTGAGGCGTCCGAGGTGTACTATCCGCTCGAACCGCAACCAGTATATCTGGAACAGACGCGCGCAGAGTTTTTTGCGGGTGGTAGGCATACGAATCCCAAACTGTATCCGCAGCTTGCCGGCTCGGCTTTATACGCCGAACGGCTGGTGGAGCTCGGCGAGCTGAAGGCGGACATCGAAGCGGGTGAGTCCAACGCCGCCATCAGGCAAGCGTATGTTTTGCGCATCGCCGAGCTCGAGGACCAGTTGCGGTTGCTACTGGCCGCAGGCGACCGTGACGACGAGGCGTTTCAGGCCGCAAATGAACGAATCTACCATGGTCCGGACTCAGATATTTTTGCCGCCGTGTGCGCGTGGCTGCGAGTAGTCGCAGATGAACAGTCAGAGCATCCAGACACTTCTATTCGAAACGTAGCGAAGCAAATACTTTCGACCTTGCCGAACCCTGGGCAGACGGAAACGTTACTCGTACCAAATACCGGGAATTTTCAGCGGTTACGGGCGCTGCATACCGCACCGGGCGGGTATTGGAGCCAGTTGTTTCGTGGTGTTCATGTGCCGGAAGCAGTTTCGGAGCTTACGGGCGATGCGCTCGTGGAGCAAGTGCTACGCAACATCGGCTCCGACTATCAAGTGCTGGAAAGTTCGAATGTGAATTGGGGCGTGTCGCATACCGAACGCGCAGTGATTCACCCAGTTACATATCGTTCGAGTAAAGATGTGTTCGAGGGCGTTTTGGTACACGAAATCGGCAGCCATTTGGCCGAGCGAATGAACGGCTTGCACGGGCCGCTGCGCCTGCTAGCCAGCGGGCTGGACCGGTATGATGCCTGCAACGAAGGTCGCGCGTTTTTGCGCGAACAGTTGGTGTACGACGCACCGACATATATGCTGCGGAGCAATTCGTGGCGACACATCATAACTATGCACTTGGCGATTTCTCTGGCCTGCGGCTTGCACGACCATCGCTATACCTTTTCGGAAATCTTTGCCGTGCTGAACCCGATAGATTTGCTTTGGCAGTATTTACAGGGCGCGAGCGGCAGTGAGGCGCAAGAACGGGCCGACTCAGAGACCTGGAAAACAGTAACGCGCGTATTGAAATGCACCTCCGGCGAGGGCGGCGCTTACCTGAAAGACATCGTATACCTGGAAGGCAACGTCCGGTGCTGGCAGATTGCAGAAACGCGTCCGGAACTGATTTTGTATGGCGACCTGGGCAAGTTCGACATCGCCCGAGCCGACCATATTGCGCTACTGCGTAGTCTGGAAATTTTGCCTGCCTAGCTGTCCGAGCTCAGAGCGTTTTTTATATCGTCGTAGCCAAAACCTTGGCGGGCAAGATACTGCATGAGTTTGAGGTTGTCGCGGTATTTGGTTTGCTGGCGCTTTTTGGCAACAAGTTCTTGGAGTACGGTGTGTTCGTCGGTTTCGTCTTCGGCCAGGGCTTGCTCGATTATGTCGTCGGCGACGCGTTTCTGTTTCAATTCCTGCACCAAGCGGCGCTTACTCACCGGTTTGAGCATGCGACGGTTGCGGATCCAGGCTTCGGCGAATTTGTTATCGTCGACAAAGCCGTGGCCAGCCAGTTTGGCTAGAATCTGCTCGGCCAGCTCCGGTTCGTATTGTTTGCGGCGAAAGTAATCGCGGAATTCCCATTCGCTCCGCATGCGCCGCACTGCATAGGCCAGCGCCAAACCGTACGCTTTGTCGTCCTGTGACAATTTTTTGTAAGCCTTCAACTGTGACTCGTCGAGTTCCTGGCCAGTGTGCAGTTTTTCCTCCAAAAGTGCGTCGGCGCTCAGACTGAACGCGTACTTTTCGTCGACGAATATCGAGTACCTGCCCTTCAGCCGCTCCTGCTGTCGTATCGCCGTGATTTTCATATGATTGTATTTTCAAAGACGTAACGAAGTCCGTCCGTGACTTCGTCCGGGTGTTCGCGGATAAGTTGCAGCACTGCTTCACGAGTAAACCACTTCACTTCGGTGAGTTCGGACTCTTGCAAGTCGAACGGATAGCTTGCCGGTAAGCGGACTACGTATGCCTTATGGAACCTATTGAGGTGGCGGCCGTCGATTTCACGGTATTTATGATAGTACGCAACCTCTTGTAATGCGGCACCCTCTACACCAAGCTCCTCTGCCAGCTCGCGCCTGGCTGCCGACTCGTACTCCTCACCCGCGTCTACATGTCCTGCGGCCGAGTGGTCCCAGCGATTCGCGAATTGGACATTCGGACCTCTTTTTTGCAACAACACATCGCCCTTGTCGTCCATTACGTAAACGATGACGATACGATGAATCAGGTTTTTGGACTGCGCTTCTTCTCTTGTTACAGCGCCTATCGGGTTGTCGTCCTCGTCAACTATTTGAATAGGTTCTTTTGCCATATATAGCCCTGTAGTTTAAGCGTCGTAAAGTTTTGCGACGTGGGTGATGTCTTCGTCGCCGACCGAGTCTAATGCACGGGCGTAGTCTTGCTGGGTCGCTTCGAGCAAGTCGAACTGCGTGCCGTACTGCTTGGCCATTTCGCGGGCATAGCGTAAATCTTTTTCGAGCCATTTGGCGGCAAAGTTCACTGTGTCGGTCGGGGATTCTACGTACTTTAGGGCATTGACGGTAGTCGGGCTTGTGACGCCCACTGCACCGTTTGCAATCGCTTCGCGGAATACGGCCGGGTCGACCCCGGCCTTCTTGGCCAGCAGAATAGCTTGGGCGGCGGCGTTTGTCTGCACGCCGATGAGCGTATTAAGCATCAGTTTAAAGCGCATGCCACTGCCTGCGGGCCCGAAGTAGAAAATCTTTTCGGCGATTACTTCGAGGTCAGTACGGATGCTCTCGAGTACTGCTTTGTCGCCGCCGACGAGTAGTCGGAGCGTGCCGCCCTCCGCACCTGCCCGGCTGCCGGTGAGTGGCATGTCGAGGAGCTGCAGTCCTTTCTCTTGACATATGCTGCTCAGCTCGTCCACCCAGCCCAGCGACAAGCTCGACGATGCAATCAGTACTTTTTCCGCATCCGCGCCAGCCAAAATGCCAGTAGCCTCATCGGTCCAAACGTGACGTGATGCCGCGTCGTCGCTGACGCATTCGATGACTATGTCCGCAGCAGCCGCAGCATCTTTGGGCGTTTCGCACCACGCTGCGCCATTATCGAGCAGCGGCTGCACGTGCTCCTTGGTGCGGTTCCAGACATACACTGTATATCCGTTTTTTAGGAAATTCTGCGCCATGCCGGCCGCCATTATGCCACCACCGATAATCCCGATTCGCTTCATATATCCCTCCCCTGTTGCTTATTCCCACTTGCGGGTTTGGTTTTCCTGTTCGCGTTTTATGAAAGCTTTTTCCAAGTCTATGCCGACGTGGTTGCAGATGTCGAGCAAGATGGCGAAGACGTCCGCCGCGGCATCGTCCAGCTCGTCGGCCTTCGCGTCAGAAGCTTGCGCCAAACTGGCTTTTTCGCGGGCAGCTTGTGCGAATTCACCGGACTCTTCGAGCAGCAGCATGAACTTTTGGCTGATGGTTTCATCGTCAAAGCCACGCTCCTGCATTACCTGCCGCACGTACGACTGATAGGCGGCCAGCGATGCGTCTTGGGTGTCGCTTGGATCCATGCCTACTCTTTGGTGGCGGCTTCGCGCACCTTCTTAGCTATTTCGTCTTGGACTTTCGGATTTTCTTGCAAGTAGGTCTTGGCGGCTTCGCGGCCTTGGCCAATCTTTTCGCCGCCATAAGCAAACCAGGCACCGGCCTTTTCGACTATGTTGTTGTTCACGGCCAGGTCGAGGATGTCGCCGGCGGTCGAGATACCTTGGTTGTACATGATGTCGAATTCGGCTTCGCGGAACGGCGGCGCAATCTTGTTCTTTACCACCTTTACGCGGGCGCGGTTGCCGATAACGCTGTCGCCGGATTTGATTTGGCTGATGCGGCGGATATCCATGCGCACGCTGGCGTAGAACTTCAGCGCATTACCACCCGTGGTGGTTTCTGGGTTGCCGAACATGACGCCGATTTTCATACGGATTTGGTTGAGGAAGATAACCGTGGTCTTGCTGCGGTTGATAACACCAGTGAGCTTACGGAGCGCCTGGCTCATCAAGCGAGCCTGCAGACCCATTTGCGGGTCACCCATATCACCTTCGATTTCGGCGCGGGGTACCAGTGCGGCGACTGAGTCGACAACGATGAGGTCGACGGCGTTTGAACGCACCAGCGTCTCAACGATTTCGAGCGCTTGCTCGCCGTTGTCCGGCTGGCTTAGTAGCAAGTTTTCGGTGTCCACGCCGATGCGCTTGGCGTACGCCGGGTCGAGTGCATGCTCGGCGTCTATAAATGCTGCCGTGCCACCACGCTTCTGCACTTCCGCGATTGCGTGAAGTGTCAGCGTAGTTTTACCGGAACTTTCTGGCCCGTAGATTTCTATAATACGGCCCCTTGGGATACCACCGCCCAAGGCAAGGTCGAGCGAAAGGCTCCCAGTCGGCGTGCACTCCACCTTTACGCCGGTGTTTTCGCCGAGCTTCATTATGGAGCCCTTGCCGAACTGCTTTTCGATAGTTTCGAGCGCCAAGCCTAGTGCCTTTGCCTTGCCCTCTACTGGCCCTTCACCTGCTTTTACCTCAAGTTTCGCTGTCGTTGCTTTTGCCATTCTACCATCCTCCTTCGTCTACGGCAGGCCGAGAAGCCTACCTGCTTACATAAATATTGTACGTCAGTTTATACAGACAAACCGCACGCAGCACAAACTAAATTTAAAATTGAGAGGACAGTCCTCTCAATGCATTTTTTACTTAGATTTTGTCGGCGAGTTCGTGTTTTAAAATATCGAGCATCTTCTTTTGTTCGACATAATCTTCCATGAACTGCAAATATTTTTCTGGTGTCGCAAACATAGAAACAATACGCTCCGGACGCAACCACGACACCTCGACTTGTTGCAAATAATACGGCAAACTCGAGTACTCATAATCGCGCCAGAACCGCGGATTCAGGTGGATGTAGCGGCTGATGTGCTCTAGGTAGCTCGGGTCTTGGATAAGCGACGCCCGGTAGCGTGATTCGAACAGTGGGCCGGAGCGTCCATGCCGCTTGTTGAAGTACCGGCTGTAGCTGGTCATAAGGCTACGCATAAACGAAGTGAGCGCACCTTGGTGGTGCTGAAAGATAAGAAAGTGGAAGTGGTTCGGCATCAGGCAAAAGGCTGCCAGTTCGACTTTGTTATAGAAGTTGGGGTACGAAATACCGAACTCGTTTTTCGATTCTTCGGCCGCCAGATAGCGCTCTAGAAGCCCCAAAAAATACAGATAATCTTGCTCGTCCAGGAAAATCCGGGCCTTGCCATTGCCGCGCGCATACACATGGTAGTAACATTCGGCACCGTCCTGACGCAGCACGTTCCTCCGTGGCATAGTGCCAAAAGTATACCATGTTGTGAATTGAGAGGACAGTCCTCACAATTTTACAACGGCTGAGAGGTCGGGCGGAAAAGTTGTTATATTGCTTGTGGTTTTGGGGTATAATGACGGTAAATCATGCGTGTTCCCGATGCTCTGGTGGAAAAGTTGCTGACGGCAACAGGTAAATTCAGCTACGACCAGCTGAAGGGTTTCCGCGAGCAAGAAAAGAACGAAAAGAAGCCGCTGCAAGATGTCGTTATCGCCAGCAACGCCATCAACGAAAAGGACCTGACGAAGCTCTACGCCGAAGAAATCGACGTACCGTTCATAGAGTTTAACGCCCGCGAACTACATAAAGACGTTTTGAAACTCATCCCCGAACGCGTGGCCAAGCAGTACCACGCCATCGCCTTCGACGTCGACGAAGACGGCGTGGTGTTCGTCGCTATGGAGGACCCCGACGACGTGCCGGCCATCAGCTTCCTGCAGAAGCAACTCGGCAAAGCAGTGCGCGTCCATATTGCGACCGCCAGCACCATCCAGGCCGCCCTCGACCAGTACAGCGGCGGCACGAGCAGTGTCAGCAACGAACTGGCCAAGGTCATCGCCATAGAAGACAAAGACGCCGCGCCCGAAGAAGTCAGCGAAGATGAGGTCGCCGAAGACTCGCCCATTGCCCAAACCGTCAACCTCATCATCGACTACGGTGTGAAGGCCGGCGCGAGCGATATCCACATCGAGCCGCGCGAAAGCTTCGTGCTCATCCGCTACCGCGTCGACGGCATATTGCGCGAAGCCAACAAGCTGCCACGCAAAGTGCTCGGCGCGCTCATTTCCCGCATAAAAATCCTCGCCAACCTGAAAATAGACGAACACCGCGCACCGCAAGACGGCCGCTTCAAGATTTCGGTCAACAGCCACATGTATGCGTTGCGCGTTTCGACGCTGCCGATTGTGGACGGCGAAAAGGTGGTTATGCGTATTTTGGATGAAAGCAGCAAGCCGGCCACGCTCGAAGAGCTCGGCTACTGGGGCACTTCGCTGGAGCGCGTCCAGCAAGCCATCGTGCAGCCGCACGGCATGATTCTGGTGACCGGGCCGACCGGTTCGGGCAAATCCACCAGCCTCTTCAGCGTGCTCAGCATGCTGAACAGTCCAGGGGTGAACATCAGCACCGTCGAAGACCCGGTGGAATACCGTATCGTCGGCGCCAACCAGACGCAGGTCAACGCCATAGCCGGCATGACCTTCACGAGCGGGCTGCGCGCCCTGCTTCGCCAGGACCCGAACATTCTCATGGTGGGAGAGATACGTGATGGCGAAACGGCCGACCTGGGCGTACAAGCCGCGCTGACCGGCCACTTGGTATTCAGCACGCTCCACACCAACAACGCCGCGACGTGTCTGCCGCGCTTGCTCGATATGGGCATTGAGCCGTTCCTCATCGCCAGCACCATCCGTATCGTCATCGGCCAGCGCCTGGTGCGCCGGTTGTGCCCAGACTGCCGCGAAGATTACACACCGACACAGGCCGAACTGACGCAGATTGCCAAATCGTTCAGTATCAAGACCGCCGAAAACATGAAGCACGTGCACGAGCTGGAAAAAACCGCGCTGGAAGGTGGCATCGGTGCCACCAACCCCAGCAAGGTTAACAAACGTTCCACCGAAGACCTCGCCACCACCGAAAAATCCATTCAGAAACTCTGGAAAGCCCACGAAGAAGGTTGCGACAACTGCAGTCACAGCGGCTACCGCGGCCGCATGGGTATATACGAAGTCTTGCCGAACACCTCCGCCGTCCAACAGCTAATTATCGGCAACTCCACTAGCGAGGTCATAGAAGACAAAGCCAAAGACGAAGGCATGGTGACGATGCAGATAGACGGCTTCGTAAAAGCCCTCCGCGGCCAAACTACCGTCCAGGAAATACTGCGCGTCACGGCCGAGGAAGCATAGGAACAACAGATGCCATTTTCATACAAAGCTAAGAAAAAAGATGGAACCGTCGTAACCGGCACCCTGGAAGCACCAAGCCGCGAAGCCGCGCTGACAAGCCTGTCGCACCAGGGCCTGCACCCGATTATCGTCAAACCAGTCGCCCGCGGTAAGGGCGACAAAAAGGGCTTCAGCTTTGGCAAAAAGGTCAAAAGCGCCGACATGGTCATTTTCGTCCGCCAGCTGTCGACCATGATTTCGGCCGGCGTCCCACTGGCCCGCGGCCTCTCGACCCTACAGGACAGCCCGCAATCACCCTACTTCCGCGAGGTACTCACCAAAATCACCAAAGACGTCGAAAGCGGCACGCAGCTGGGCGACGCGTTCGGCAAATTCCCCGACGTGTTCGACGAAGTGTTCGTGAACATGGTGAAGGCCGGCGAAGAAGGCGGTATTTTAGACGAAATCCTCAAGCGCCTGGCCGTACAGGTCGAGCAAAATGCCAGCCTGAAAAAGAAGATTAAAGGCGCCATGACGTACCCCGTCGTCATCCTTTCGGTTACCGTGCTTGCCTTTTTCGGGATTATGTTCGGTCTGATGCCAAAAATCGCCAAGATTCTGCAGGACCTCGGCGGCCCAGACGCGAAACTACCGATTTATACACAAATAATGCTTGATATAAGCCACTACAGCGTCAAATACGCCTACATCGTCATACCGGCAATGGCATTTTCTGTTTTCGCCATTATACGGTATGTAAAGACGCCGAAGGGCAAATACCAATTCCACGCGCTCATGCTGCGCACTCCTATATTTAAGACTGTTATAACCAAAGTCGCCATCGCCCGCTTCTCACGCACCTTCGCCAGCCTGATGGGCGCCGGCGTGGGCGTGCTGGACTGCCTGGCTGTAACCGGCGGTGCCATAGGCAACAAAGTCATAGAAAAAGAGCTGGCTGACGCGGCAGTACAGGTCAAAAACGGCAAGCAATTGTCCGAGGTTATCGCCGCCAGCCCACACTTCCCGAAAATCGTCTCGCAAATGCTGGCCGTCGGTGAAGAAACCGGCACGACTGACACCGTACTTATAAAAGTAGCCGATTTCTACGAAGAAGAAGTGGCGACGACCATCGACAGCCTGGCGTCGATAATCGAGCCGGTGATGATTATCTTCCTTGGTGCGGGCGTCGGTTTGATTGCCGCCAGCGTCATGGGACCGATAGCCAGCATGAGCAACAACGTCGGCGGAAGCTAGAGGGCGGCAAGGGCTGCCGGGGATTAGTAAAAAGTAAAAGGTAATAAGGGACAGGTCAGTAACATAAGCCCTTATTACCTATTACTCATCTTCCTCTTGACGTAGCGCCGCTTATGGCTATAATCAGAGGCAGACTTAGAAGTGACAACCGTCACTGTAAGTAATAAACAATCACAATAATTAGGAGGGTGGGCTCTTATGTTCTCACTTAAGAAGCGTCAAAGTGGTTTCACCATCGTGGAACTTTTGATCGTTATCGTTGTCATCGGTATCTTGGCAACGCTCGTTATAGTAACCTTTACCGGTATCCAGCAAAAGGCTCGCAACAGCCAGCGCCAGACCGACATTAACGCCGTCGACAGCCATGTCGAAGCCTTCTACGCACAGAACGGCTACTACCCGACTTTGGCCGACCTGCAGGACTCGACGTTCCGTTCGAACAACCTGAAGGGTCTTGACCCCGAAGCCCTGACCGATCCGAAGGGCGGCGACATCCAAGGCACTTCTGACGCTAGCCACTACAGCTACGTCGCAGCTGGTACCGGCTGTACAAACACCACGGCTACTCCGAGCGGTAGTGCAAACACCTGCGACAGCTTTACGCTGACCGCAACCCTCGAAGGTGGTGGCACCTACGTCAAGAAGAGCAACTAGTCTTACTCTTACTAGCCTTCAAAGAATGGAGCGAGCAATCGCTCCATTCTTTAATGGTGCAAAAACCTTTCACGGTTTTGCCTAGCCTTTCACGGGTGATGGTGTTCCGGCCTTGGCTTCTATCAGCCCAGCGTTAGCTGGCCTGATGAGTCTGGGTACTCCCGGACGGTTTGGGCTTGTCTCGTTTTTAGTCGTCCACCGACGGGGATGAGTGTGAAGCCAGCAGACGGCTCCATGCTGCGTTTGTCTTCCCACGTAGGACGTTCATAGTCTCACAGGGAAACCCTGAAGGGTTTCCCTACGGTCGCCGCGGCGACCTACCTTTCCGGACTGCAGACCGGGCATCTGAGGGAGACTCGCTGGTCGCGAGTCACAACGAATCTGCAACCAACATTAGTGGCTCACCTACTGCGTGCAGTGCACGAGGCGATAGCCGAGCTTTAGGGGGAGGGAGACTTGTTCCGAATTCACTTCGGAACAAGTTGGGAGGGTGAAGCGAGCCAGTGGCTCGCTGCAAGGCAATCTGCCGGAACAAGCTATGCTTGTTCACGCGCAGTTGCGGGGCCGCAGGATGTGGCGAGCCCCTCCCTGAAACTACAGCAAGCCCTTCCCTAATTACTTAAGGCTTCGTCAGGACCTCGCGCCAAGAGAGGATGTTGTAGCTGCCAGTAACTGGGTAACTCGGCGGCGGCGCGTACAACAAGTTGTAGTCGTAGTTGGTATTGGTGCGTTCAATGCCTGAATACCAGGTGTTCGTACTGGTGTCCTTGACCATATTGCCACACGACGAACCAGTCCGTGAATAGTTCCAGGTCCAGTCCTGCCTGGTCGCGACAGAACCATAAAATGTAAACGTCTGGTTTGCGGCCGTCCAGCCTTGCGTGCAGGTGCTGGTACCGTCATAGTACCGTGGCCAGGTTACCGAGCCGCTCTGCGCCAGCGTGGCGGCATCGACCTCGAAGGTAAAGGCGCCGCTAGTGGGTGGGGCGTACGGCGCTATGAGGATATTTCCCTCGGTCACCATACCGATGGCATCGCTGCCGTTTTTCGTGCTATACAGCACATCGTCCGCAATGGTCATATCGGTAGTCTGGCTGGTACTGGCAAGCCGCCCCGAAGCAATGGTAACTCGGCCGTGGAATGTCGGGTTCGTCCGCACCCATACGTTGTCTTCCACGAAAATCACACCAGAGGGCGGTATGGCCAAGCCGGTTGCGACAGAAGTCTTGGTAAGCGCCGCTGTGTAGTCGGCCTTGGTGTCGTTTTCGCCGCTCACCTTGTACAAGTCGTAGGTGCCAGCGGTATTAAGCTGTATGAGATAGCCGTTCGTCGAACTAAAACCGCTCGTCGAGTACTGCGGTACGTAGGCGTTCGTGCGGGTCGTGGGCGTCTGACTGCAGGCGTTCGACTGGCTGGCGATGGACGACGTGGCGCTATAGTCGGCCAGCGCAGTCTTTTTCATGGTACACAAGCTACTGGAAATCTGGTTAAAATCGACTGACGAGCGCGGATACAACCAGTTCGATTTGTCGCGCGTGTTGCAGTTGACCGGCGACGTGATAGTAGTGCTGCACCAGACGCCGGGGTGACTGCCGGATTCACCGCTGCGGTAGTGCCCGGCCGACGGGGTATATGTCGCATTCGCACTCCCTACTATGTCGCTGTTCGGGCCGTCCATGTGTATGCCAGCGTTCGAAAAAATAGGTCCGTTGGCGCTTTCGTTTTCGCCGAACCAGAAGTCCACGTCGGCAACCAAACCATAGCTTGCAAACGACGAAGCGCCAATATCTGCCTGGACCGTGCGGGTAGTACTGCTATCGCTTGATTTGCCGATAGAGCGCACCGTCGCGATGGTCGAGCCGTTCCCTTTCGGTTTAATCCAAAGGGTGTACGTACCTGCTTGATTGGCGTTGGCGTCGGTGTAGGTGTGCACATACGGCCCGTACCCAAGGGTGGCATCAGGCGTCGCGGGAGTGCTCTGCCCGTCTTTGAAGTCGGAGCCGGCGTGCGACATGTGCCACAGATAGTAGTTGATGCCCGCTTCGGCTATGTTGAACGCCTGCTGGCTTTTGACGTTGTTGTTCGCGACGAAGAAGTTGTTCAGGATGACCGTCAGGAGCGCCGTGCCCAATATGGAAGCAGCGATTATCAGTGACAAGACAGCCGGCATAATAAAGCCATTTTTGTTCATGATACGTTTCATAAATTCGTTTTCCTGTTCCGTAAACTGACTTCGACGCTAACCGCCTGGTTGGAATTGTTCGAACCTTTGGCGGCCAGGCTTACCCGGACTCCTTTTATCGTCTGCAGGTCAGAAATCGGCAACGTCAGGGTATTGTCGGATGAATCCAGATAGGTGAACAGGTTGGTGCCGCTCGGCTGGTAGAAGTTATCGATGATGGTATAGGTACGCATCTGGGCGGTCAGCGGCGAACCGACGGGCGGATTGGCAGACATGGGCGTGACATCGGCGATGAGTTTCGTCACACCGTTCGAGGTGGACAGGTAATAGTGGATGACCGAGACGTACGTATCGGACGGGTAGAAGTACGAATAGCCCTGAAAATCGTTCGCCGCCACACTGGTTATACCGGTAGTGCCGCGCAGCACGGTCGCGACCCGCGCGGACTGGGTATTCAGCTGCGTCAGCGCCGTGGCATCGGTCTGCAGGTTCAGGTAGTTGAAGAAACTGCTCTTGAAGAACACCAGGAACGTCGTGCCGATAACTGCCATTATAAGTATGGAGATGAGCAGTTCAGTTATCGTGAATCCGGCTTGGTCCTGCCGCAAAGTAGCGCTACGGGTTGACATTGAAACCTCCCAGCGGCGTCGTGGGCAGTGTCAACGTGCCCGAACCGTTCGTTACACTCAACTGTGCAGTACCAGCGGTGATGCCGGTGAGGTTAAAGGTGCATTTGGCCTGCGTAGCAGTAAGACTACAGCTACTTCCCGTATAAGTATTGGCGCCCTGCGTCAGCTTGACCGATGTAACCGAGCTGAGGTTGTAGCCGTTGACAGTTATCAGGAAGGCGCTAAGATTAGCGCCGCCCAGGCTCAGCTGGTACGGGTTCATGGTGTAGACCCGGGGGAGGGTAGAGCTGGTGGTGAGCATTAGGCGGACCTTTTGCACGTAGTTCGTACTGTTGTAGGAATACGTCGTCGAAGTACTGGAATCACTCGTCGGGATGGTTATGGGCATCAGCGAGTTCGCGCCGCCGTAAGGTACGGCTGCCGCCAGATAGTATTTGGTGCTGCCGACGGCACAGTTCGTGGTCGTACTGCCGCCGGTGCCGGCGTCGCTGTTACAGAAGACGTACCCGTTGGCCGGTACCAGGTTCGAGAGAGCGCCGAGCCCGCCCGAGTCGGTCGTGAGCCGGTTGTCACTGACTGTGCCGCTGTTGTAGTTCGAGTAGTAGTTGTCGTAGTAATAGCTATAGTCGCCGGTGGCAGTATACATCTTGTAACCGCCCTTGGCGTAGACCTTGACGCTGCCGAGCGCACTGCCGCTGGTATCGGTCGTTTCGACGACGAGGCTGTTCGCACTCATGGGGTAAAGCGCCAGTGTAATGGCGGACGACTGCTGCGTGAGAATCTTCTGGCTGATGTAGGTCGGCTGCAGAGAGCCGGAGGCGCTGATGGTATTGAGCGTCGAGTAACCGGTTTTGCTGCCGGTCACGATATAGTCGGTCCCGCTGTCGGGTGGCAGACCGTAAAATATGACGACGCCGTTGCTGTCGGTCGTGTCAGATTTATTGATGACCGGCGAAAGCGTGGTGTTCGACACGGTGACCGTCGCGCCCGAAATCGGTGCACCGCTGCCGTCGACGATAGTCACGAAGAGCGCGCCGGTGGTGCTGCTGGTTTCGGCGACGCGGGCGGCCACTTGTGTGTCGACAGTGGCCAGCTGTTTGCCGCTGCTATCCGAGACGACGACGCGGGCGACCTTGTAGTCGTTCGGGTTGGTGTCTGTCGAAGAGCCGGTAGGTGGTGGGTAGTTGCGGCAGTATTTTTCTTTATCGGCCTGCGTCGGGTACGTGCCGCAGCCGTCGTAGGCGTCGTCGGCGTACCGCACGACGCTGTAAATGCTGTATTTAACACCGTTCACTGTCTTGGTAGTGGTGGTCGGCGACTGCACGATAAGGCTGTCGTACGGCAATGACTTCATGGCTTCCATTTGGCCGGTGGCGAGCGTGAGGGCTACTGCCCGGCGCTTGGCGATGATGGTGCTATTTACCAGCGAAATGAACAAGCCAAAGAAACTGACCACCACGATACCGATGATTACCATCGTCACCGCCAGTTCGACCAGCGTAAAGCCACCCTCTTTCTGCGAACGCATCTTAGTGCCTATTATAATACATAAGCGTTTCTGGTTCAGTCAACTAACCCGGAACAAGCGTAAACCGCAGGTATTCGGTAGGGCTGGTAAATAACTCCGGTTGGTTGGCCCTTGCCATCCATTCCCGGCAGAAATCCTCCAGCCGGCGGGTCAGCAGCCGTCCGCCGTAG
>JBDHUJ010000012.1:0-40401 GCA_039809105.1 Saccharimonadales bacterium (SeqCode) | reverse complement strand
AGAGATCCAAACGGTAGCCGTTGACGGTGGGCGCATAGAGCCCGCCAGGGGCGCTGCCATTGACGCCGCCCTGGGTCAGGGAGTCGCCGAGGGGCATGATTTTGAGGGGGTTGGGGACGGAGCTGGAGGTGGCGCTGAATTTTACGGCCGAGCTGCCGGAAGCGGTACCGTCGGAAACCAGGCTGGCGTTGCCGCTGCGGGTGCCGGCTTCGGCTTCGTAGCTTGCCGTCTGCGTGGCAGCGTGAGAACCGGTGACCAGTGTTGTCCCGACGAATCCGAACGCCAGCGCCACCACAAGTGCCCGTCCGGATGGACCGAGTTTTTGGTGGACGAGTTTAAAACGTTGTATCATGTCGTTTTTGTATCTTCGACAAACTTCTTATGTCTTTCAGTGTACCATGGAGTGGCTGCACCTCCAACGTATATAACCCCAGCTCGGTATAAACATCCCAGTGAGCGCCGTCAGGCGCAAGCGAGCGTCAGCGAAGCCTTTAGGGGTGGGGAGTTAGGTATGCCGGATTTACTCCGGCATAGCTAGCGGGAAGGTGAGACCCGCCAGCGGCGGGTCGCAAGGGGACTTTCCGATGAAAACTATGTTTTCAGTCGTGAAATCCCGGGGCCGCGGAACGTGGCGAGCCCTCCCCTTATGAGCTCGGCAGTTATGCCGAGCTCAGGTTATATAGGAGTTATCTTGGGAAGAGTTGTTCAACGAGGGGTGCGAGCTGGTTGCCCCACATGGTGTAGCCGGTGGTGTCCGGGTGCGTGTCGTCGATGGTATTCGCCTCGGCTCCGATAGTATCGGCATAGGGCAGGAAACGGATGGGCTTGCCCTGCGCTTGCAGGCCTTGCACGTAGGCTTTGTTCAGGGCTTCGACATCTGGGCGCCACTGCGACTGGCCGCTGACGATGATTTTGGCGTTCGGCAGCGTCGCCCACACCAGTTGAACCCACTGTTCCAGGTAACTTTCGTTCTTGGCGTTCGTCATGGTGGAATCGGTCCAGTCGTTGCCGCCGCCCTGCATTATAACCAGGTCGGGCTGGTAGGTCGTGAGCCACCCGGCGGTCTGAGGGTACATGGGGGTAAGGCCGTTGCAGGTGCTGGCCGCCGTCTTGATGCAAATGCCGCTAGTGGCCTGTTCGTCGTGGTCGGGCAATGATGCGTCGCCATACTTGGTTATGGAGCCGACGTAGTCGATGTTGTAGCCCACGGCGGTGAGCAGATTCCATAGCTGCAGGCGGTAACCGTTGATGGTGACGGCGTTGTATTGGTTCGCTGCGTTTAAATCGACGGCGCCACGGGTAAGCGAATCGCCGAGCGGCATTATCTTCAGCGGATTCGGGACACCGCTCGACGCTGCGCTGAATTTGACGGCCGAGCTGGCGGAGGCGCTCGTATCCGAAATGATGGATGCGGTGCCGCTGCGGGTGCCGGCTTCGGCTTCGAAGCTGGCGGTTGGGGTGGCGGCATGCGTACCGACAAGCAGCCATGTGCCGAGCGCGCCAAATACGAGCACGACCAGCGCCATAAACGCACTGCCCGGCAGTTTCTGGATAAGCACTACGAACTGCCCATTTACGCTCTCAATCGTTTTACGAATAGACGTTTTCATACATTCCTTACATGCACTCGTCGGCGGCAGTACAGTTTATGACCGTGCCGTCGTCGTATTTGTTGTCGGTCCACACGTTGCCGGTGTTGGTGAACTTGAAGTCAGTAACCGGACCATACGCTGCACAATGCCCCGTCGTACCTTTTTGGAAAATGTTGTGCTGGTACACGATATTGTATGAATGCGGCGTTGCGCTCGGTGGCTTCTCGCCACCATATGTACAGTACGACGAGTCCGTATTGGCACCAAGCAAGTTGTAAGTTATATTCGCACCGTTTATTTCCGCGAAGTTCGGAATGAGGTTTATATCGCCCGTGCAGCCACCACCATCGACGTTGACCACCGCATCACAAAACACCGAGTTATGGGTGATGGTAAAGTTGGTCGTGCCGTCGCTGAGCAGACCACCGAGGTGGGAGTCGCCAGTGGGTGGTTGATACTGGCCATGGATGTATGAATCCTGCAGGAGGCAGTGGAGCGAAAACTCGTCGCACTGCAGTCCGTTGTGGCCGCCGTACAAGTTAGCGCGAATTATCGTCAGGTTGCCGATGCCGACCGTCGGCAGGTCGTGCGGACCGCCATACACTTCAGTGTCCTGCAAGGTCAGGGAGTAGCTTTGGCTGGCCTCGGTATTCACCGAGATGCCGTCGGTTATCTTGGAATTCTTTATCGTAACGTTCGCTGCGCGGACATCCATTCCGCCGGAACAGCTGATGGTCTTGCTGTCGATGACTGTGTTTGCGGTGGTAACGGTGCAGGAGCCCGTATAGGCCGTCAGTGTCACTGGCGTGCGTGTATCGCCACTCAGGCCGTGCGGATAGCCCGTAGATGCAGGCCCTGGGAAACAGCCGCCCCAGGGGTCGGGGCCATCCGGCACGTTCGGTGTGGAAACCGGGCAGGCGCTGGCAGTACTGCTGAATTTGACAGCCGAGCCGCCGGATGCACCGCTGCCAGAAGCCAGGCTGGCGTTGCCGCTGCGGGTGCCGGCTTCGGCTTCATAGTCGGCGGTTGTAGAAGTGGCGGCATGGGAAACAGTGAGCAATATACTCCCCACTAAGGCGAAGGCCAGTACAGCCGCGACCGAACTCTTTTAGGCAACGCCGGGTAAAATCCATACGTACCGTACGTTCCTCTGCCCCATTGGAGCTTTTCATAAGCAGTATTGTAGCATCTTTATACGGTCTTTTGATAAGCGGTTCCGAGGCTGAAAATCAGCGCGATTTACAGCAGCCCTATGCCAAGCGTTCGTTCACGCGGCGGAGAATGTCTTCTGCTACCGCGCGGCATTTGGCGGCCTTTTCGGGTGGGTAGTTGCCCTGTTCGACTATGTCGCGTACGTCGGCCGCACACTGTTCTATGTCGTCGTTTATGACCAGGTTGAAATACGGCCGTTCCAGCATGCGGCTTAGGACTTCCTGTGCGGTTCGCAAGCGGTTCATCAGCTCTTGCTCGCTGATTTCCTCACGCTCCGTAAAGCGGCGAATCCATTCGTCATAGCTCGGCGGCAACAAACCGATAACGATGGCGTCTGGCAGCAGGTTGTGCACATTTTCGACACCGCCGAACTCGACATCGTTCAGCGGAATCTTGCCCTCGCCTTTCGCCCGTAACAATTCGCGGATGCTGGTGCCGGAGACCTGCTGGTTATGGATAAGTTCGGCTTCCAGAAATTCACCGTTCTGGATTTCTTGCAGTACATCCTTTTCGTTCCGGAAGAAATACTGCACGCCGTTCACCTCCATTTTGCCGTCGCGGAGCTTCGGCGGGCGGGTCGTGTCGGAAACGACGAAGTGGTATTCGTAGTTGTTGACAAGGTACTGGATGACCGTGTTGCGGCCACCACCAGCCAGGCCGGCGAATGGAACGTATTTGATATCCGCAAGTTTTTCTAGCGCCTCTTTGGAGGGCCGATAGCCATGCAAGGCCTGTATGAATGCTTCGCGGTGAACGAGGTGAACTGCTTCTGCCATAGATTATTTATACCAAATCTACCCCTGTTTTGCAAAGCTCAGTCGCGCTTGAGTATCTCCCCGTTTTTAACCGCAGTCGGCCAGAGCCGCTACCCGGGCAGCCGCTTGTGCAAGCGGCATGCAGAACCTATCGCACACATCTACTGGTTCGGCAGGGCGGAAAACTCCATTCAAAAACTCAACCCCATCCGACGTGACAGGAATCGCGACGAGCTCTTCCGCTTCAAGCCGCTTTCCTGCCTCAATAAACGTCTGAATCATTAGCCGGCCGATACCCTTGCGACGTTCTCCCACTACTTCGATGTCATGGAGAAAAATCTGGCGAGGCCCCTCCAGGTTCCACAACCAACCATAGGCATAGTGCGGCGAGAGGTTCACAAATATCCTGGGGAATGGGTCGCCAGCTATAGTAACTGAAGGTTCTTTCATTATTTAGTCGCGTTTGAGCATGACGGTGAAAGCCTCAGCTGGAATATCCACCTTGCCGAAGCGTTTCATGCGTTCCTTGCCTTTTTTCTGCTTGGCGAGGACTTTCTTTTTGCGGGAGACGTCGCCGCCGTACAGGCCGGTGGTTACGTCTTTGCGGTAGGCGCTGAGGTCTTCGCGGGCGATGAACCGGCCGCCAATGGCTGCCTGCAGGGCAACTTGGAAGTTCTGCCGTGGAATAACTTCTTTCAGCTTAGCGGTAGTTTCGCGGCCTAGGCGTTCAGCTTCGGAGCGGTGGACCATTACACTCAATGCATCGACACGTTCGCCAGCAACGTAAAAGTCGACTTTTACGAGGTCTTCAGCACGGTAATCGTCGAGCTCGTAGTTAAAGCTGCCATAGCCGCTAGTGATGCTTTTGAGCTGGTCGTAAAAATCGGTCAGCAGGTTAGCGAGCGGCGCTTCGAAGCTGACGACCGCACGGTCTTCGACATAGCTCAGGTTCTTTTGCAGGCCACGCTTGCTCGAAATGAGCTGGATGACGGGGCCGACGTAGTTCTGCGGCACGATGATTTCGCCTTTTATCCACGGTTCGCGGATTTCGGTTATTTTCGCCACGTCCGGCAAATCTGCCGCGCTTTTTATGTCGACATCTTCTCCCTTCGTCAGGCTGATTTGGTAGTCGGTGCTAGGGTTCGTTACGACGAGGTCGAGGTTGTATTCCCTCTCCAGCCGCTCGCGGACGATGTCCATGTGTAGCAAGCCGAGGAACCCTATGCGCACGCCAAATCCCAGGACTGGCGAATTTTCCGGTTCGTACTGCAGTGCACTGTCGCTGAGGCTCAATTTTTCAATTGCTTCTTTCAGGTCGTTATAAAACTCGTTGCTTTCCGGGAAAAATCCGGCGTACACGAACGGCTGCACATCTTTGTAGCCGGGCAATGGTTCAGTTGCCGGGTTTGCTGCCAGGGTTATGGTATCGCCGACTTTCGCGTCGCGAGTGGTTTTGAGGTTTGTGACGATGTAGCCGATTTCGCCCGCTTTCAGACTTTGCCCGGGTGTCATATCCGGCTTCAGCGCACCCACTTCCAGTGCCAAGCCTTGCGCGCTCGTATTCAGCATCTGAATCTGTGCATTCTTGGCAATTTCGCCGTCGAACACCCGCACGTACAAAATCACCCCCCGATAATCGTCGTAATAACTATCAAAAATCAGCGCGCGCGTACTTCTAGAGGACGGACCCATAGAGGTCGGTTTGGGTGGTGGTACATCTGTAATTATGCGTTCCAGAACGGTTTCGACGCCCATTCCGGTTTTGGCGCTTATCTGAAGAACGTCGTCGAATTTACAGCCGAGCAGACTGACGATTTCGGCACCCACACGTTCCACATCCGCAGCCGGGAGGTCTATCTTGTTCATGACGGGGATAATGTGCAAGTCGGCAGCCATCGCCAGATACACATTCGCCAAGGTTTGCGCTTGGATTCCCTGAGAAGCATCTACCACTAGTAACGCACCTTCGCAGGCCTGAAGACTTCGCGACACTTCGTACGAGAAGTCCACGTGGCCGGGAGTATCAATCAAGTTCAGCTCATATTCCCGCGTGTCATCTTGACCGGAGGTCGCCGCGGCGACCGAAGTGGAGAGATCTTCCTTGCTTTCTGTAGAAGATACCTCGGCTTCGCTCGGGATGACACCTCGGGACCTATAGTTCATTCTTACGGGAGCGAGTTTGATAGTAATGCCCTTTTCGCGCTCCAAATCCATGCGGTCGAGCAGCTGCGCCTTCATATTGCGCTTTTCGACCGTGCCGGTCATTTCGAGCAAGCGGTCCGCCAACGTCGACTTACCATGGTCTATGTGCGCAATGATACAAAAATTGCGTATGTGGTCTTGGTTCATTATTTACATTATAACAGAGGTAGCCAAAACAATTTGCATTATTCTTATTTTGAAGTGCTATTATGATTGCATAATTAGGAGGAGCCGTGAACATAGTTGCTGTAACACCTGAAACGTTTGGACCGACCTTACTAAGCGCCTTCGCCGAAGCTTCAGCTGCCGACCAAGAAGAAGCACCTACTGTAGATTCGACTGTGCGAGATTTTAGGGCAAACATCTCCCCTGAACCTGAAGACTATGCCTCACTTCCGCCAGAGATGCTTGCCGAGCTTGGGCTTAGTGCTCTTAAAGCGTCTGCAGCACATGAAGCGCATTTACAAAGAACTGCTATGGCGCGCCGGCACATAGAGTACCTACTGGGTCGAGCTGCGGAATCGAAAATTCATGTCAATTACATTGGCGACCCTGAGCTCGAAAGCCCAATCATAGAAGAAGTTGCCAGCATGAATAGCTCGGGGCTTAAGGCTCGTAGTCATCCCAACGAAGCAACTGGTACCGGTGCATGGATTAGCCACTCTGGCGATATGAACGGTATCCTCTACCTAAATAAAGGTAGGTTCCACCTTCGAAGATATGCCATAAATCTGATTGACCCCTTGCGACCAGTAAGCCTATCTATAGTCCCTGGCCGACGTGGTAACGGTTGGTAGGAATACCTCCGTAGGTTCTACTTTTTAGTGATGTCGTAGTGCTTTTGGAGGTAGAGGAGTTGGCCGATGATGTGCTGGAGTTGGTAGTGTTCGACGCTGTTGGCAGGTATGGCGGCAACGATTTGCTCGAGTGAAGCGGCCAGAGTTTCGAAATAGTCACCGGAAGCAACGAGCGCCTGCAAGTGCAGTTCCTGCGGGTCGTCGGGGACTTCGCGGACCCACCAGGCATGAGACGGATGGTCGGTCGTGAGCCAGCCCGGCGCGAATAGTGGTTGTGCTTGCGATGCAGACATAGGTGGTACTATCTCATAGCGTCTCGGAGTCGCCGGTAAATATTCTTACAGCAACACATTCTACAACACTTCATCAGACAAAAACGCCAACAATCAACTACGGTCAGGCGGTAGATATATGCGGCTCAACGTGAGTCATAGTGAGACTGAAGGACCTTCGTAGAATGGTGCAGTCTGGGATGGAAGTCGAGCATCGGAATGGAGGCGTATTAGAAATACGACGGAATGAGAAGCGGAGACTTACGCCCGGAATGTGCCGTTCTACGAAGGTCAGCTATGAGTAGTCGACTTTGACTGGGCGCAGTGTGACCCGCTTCACCCAGTTCCAGAACGGCCGGGCTTCCGCCAGGCCGAAGAGGCCCGAAAGCGCCAAGTGAGTCGCCAGCGTCACACCAGCGATGGCGCAGAATTTCGCACCAAGCGTTATGAAACCGCGGTCGCTGACGCCAAGCGGCACGAACGAAACGGTGATGTACCCTGCCACCAGGCTGAAGCCGGTCACCGAAACGATGCGGAAAATCCCGCTCCAGAACTCTTTGTCGAACAGCTTGGGGTCGCGCACCAGCATTATGGCGCCCAAGATAAACACTTCGACAGCCGCCACGATAGACTGCGCCAACGCCAAACCGGCCACACCGTAGCTCGAGGGCCGCGACAATATGTACGCCAACACCAAGTTCAGGCTGATAGTAAAAAGAGAAACCAACAGCGGCGTCCTGCTGTCTTTCTGGGCGTAGAACCACCGCGAAATCAGCGTGTAGACCGTACGGAAAAATATCGCCACGCACAAGAACCCGAAGATGATGGCAATCTGCGGGGCGTTGTTCGAAAAGATAAGGCGCGCCAGGTAGCCGCGAGCAAAGAACCCGACTACCACCACCGGCATAGTAATCCATATTATGAGGCGCAGTGTCCGCACAAAGTCCGCTCGGAACAGGTCCGGCCGCCCCTGGCTGAGGCGGTTGTTCAACTTCGGGAAGATAGCAGTCGATATAGCGGTACCGATAAGCATGACTGGCGCCGTCTGCAAAATGTACGCGTTGTTGTAGTTGCTTATGGCTGTCGCGCCGCCAAGCAGCCGGTTGGAGGCAAAGTTGGTCTCGACGATACTTTGCAGCTGGTCGATACCCTGGTCGAGCGAACGTGGTGGCAACTGCCGAAGCATGGAGCGAAAATCGCCGCTCTTCCAGAGTATGTACGGCCGCCAGTGGAAGCCGAGGCCAATGGTGCCGAACGCGACGACCGCCAGCTGCAGCACCGCTCCGGCCAGCGCTCCGATACCCATCCCAACGATACCGATGTTATCTTTAAAGATATAAATGCTGGCGATAATTGCGACGTTGTAGAAAATCGGCGCAATGGCATAGAAGAAAAACCGGCCCATGGTCTGCTGCGTGCTCGTTAGGATGCCGGATATGGTGAACAGGAACGGATTGAGTGCCAAGAAGCGCATGAGGTTGGCAGCGTTTTCCAGCTGGCCCTCGGTCAGCCCCGGCGCAACGACATAATGTATAAGCGGCTTCGCGAAGATGAAGATAATGGCTCCGACCGCCAGCATGATAATGCTGAGCAGGTTCAGCAGGCTCGTCGAAAGCTCCCACATACCCTTGCGGTCGCCTTTGTTCAGCCGGTCGGCCAGGTACGGCATGAACGCCACGCCGAGCGCTCCGGCCGCAATAGTAAAGAAAAAGAAGTCCGGGATTTGAAACGCGGCGAAGTACACGCCGGCATTCTGGTCCGGCGGTGTGAACGGCGTGTTGAAGTTGCTGTTTACCAGCTTGGTACGCAAAAAGCCCAGCATCTGGGCTACCAGAGCAGATACTACCAGCAGTATGGCAGCACTACCGAACGAAATCCGTCTTCGGGTACGCGGGAGTTTTGTCTTCATGGCAAATAAACGCTTAGTCTAAGTATAAACCCATCTGTTACGGGAAGATAGCCGGACGAGCACAAAAAAGAGACAATCCGTGTCAACTGAGCCGTATGACCCCTTCGCCGATTTCTTTCGCCGAAACAGTGGTGGTGGGCTCTGCTGTGGGCGCGGGCGCACTGGTCTTGCGTTTGCGTTTGCGAGTGCGTTTACGCTTCGGCTTTTCGGCGTCAGCGAACTCGCGGGCGATATCTTTGGCAGTCGGCGCCGCTGGCGACGGCGCTCTGGTTTCCGGCGTGGTTTGGGTTCGCTCTGGAGCGACCGGTGTCGCAGACACTGCCGGAGCGGGCGCAGATTGCCGAGTGGCTTCGGGCGCAGGCTTAGCGGGCCCGGAAGGTTTAGCGGGCTTAGGCGGCTGCTTCGGCGGAGCCGTCATACGCAGTTCGGTCTGTTTTGCCTGAGCGATATCTGCCGTCAAGTACCGCTCGGCGACGTAGCGCTCGATGTATTCGCGGCTTTGGGCATACTGCGCGCGGCTATGCTGGATGATGTGCGGACTGTAATCTTCACCGAAGGCCGGCAGATTGAGGCTGATGGCACTGAACGCCGGCACCTTTTCGCCGCCGATGGTCATGGAAATGGCGAAATGACGGTTGTGCATGTGCACCAGGTCGTAGTCGGTGAACTTCGGCTCGAAGTACTTGAGCATGGTGCGGGCGTCGTCGGCGCTGGTGCGGAAGGTGATTATAGAGCCGACGTTACCGAACACGGCGTCTTTGACCTCGGGCAGCATCTGCGCAGTATACTGGTTCGCTACGGTCAGGTTCAAACCATATTTACGAGCCTCCGAGAGAATGGTCGCGAACGAGTCGGTCGCGAAGTTCTGGAACTCGTCGACATACAGGTAAAACGGCGTGCGCTGCTCGCCCGCTATGTCGGCGCGGGACATGGCCGCCATCTGCACCTTCGTGACCAGCAGGGCACCGAGCAACGCGGCATTGTCTTCGCCCACCAGCCCGCGGCTGAGGTTGACGATGAGTATCTTGCGCTCGTCCATTATCTGCCGCACATTGAACGAGCTTTTCGGCTGGCCGATGATATTGCGGATGAGCGGATTGGCCGTGAAGGCGCCGACTTTGTTCAGGATGGGCGCGACAGCTTCGGTCATGAACTTTTCGTTCCAGCTGGCGAATTCTATGGTCCAGAAGTTGCGCACCACCGGGTCAACGACGTACTTCAATACATCGTTCCGGAACGATTTTTCGGTAAGTATGCGGGTGATGTCGAGCATGGTAGCGTTCGGGTAGTCGAGTAGCGCCAAAATAGAGTAGCGGAGGATGTACTCCAACCGCGGGCCCCAGCTGTTTTCGAAAATGCGCTTTATGACGCCGATGAGCTCGGAGCTGGTGTGCGTTTTGAGCTTCGGGTCGTAGACTTCGAGCGGGTTGAAGCCCATGGGGAATTCGGTGTCAGCCGGGTTGAAGTAAACGACGTCGGCCGCACGTTCCGCCGGAATGCGCTTCAAGATATTCTGCGCATAATCGCCGTGCGGGTCGATGACCGCGAAGCCATACGGGCTGTAGATGTCGGAAATCGTCAGCAGTTCCAGCATACCCGACTTACCAGTACCCGTCTGACCGATGATGTACAAGTGGCGGCCACGGTCGGTACGCGGCAAACCGAACATGGTGTTATGGCCGCGGAAGTTCGTGGCGGCGATGGGACTCAGTTCGTCCTGCGTTTCGGGCGTGACCATCGGCAGGTTGGCCGGCGGTTCGGCCGTCTGGCTCGTCGCCCACAAAATAAACGGCGTCTCCACGTTGGTATGCGGCAAGTGGTACAGCGTGGCGACTTCTTCGATGTTGCACATAAACCCGGCGCGGTTGAATGCCCGGCTACGATAGTGCGCCACCAAGAACGGGTCGTTCACCACTTTTTTAGCTTCAAAGCCGTTCAGATACGTGCTGTTGAATTGCTTGTAGCTGGCGATGATGCTTTGCATCTGCAGCTGCGCCTGCTGGGCCGGCGTGTTGCCGCGGTAGACTATGCGGACCTGGCTCTCGAACGCCAGTTTCTGCGTTTTGTCCTGCGCTGCGCTGATTTTCGTCTGTTCGGAGTCAGTCAGTTTGGGAGTTTCGGTTTTGACTTCCGGCGGTTTCCAGAGCACACTCATCATGCCGGTCGTGGAGGTGCCGCCACCCGTGCTCTTCAGCTTGGCGACGTAGCGCTCGCTGTTGCGGTGCCAGTTACTGCCGGCGGGTTTTATAAGCAGCTGTATCCAAGCTTCTTCTTCCTCGGTGAATTTGGCGAGTGTCGCCGTGATGGCAGCCAACGGGTCGACTTCGAAACTCTGAAACGTCTTTATGGGTAAGGCATTGTTGCCGATGAACTTCAACTCCGTCACCAGTTGCGTCGTGTACTGCTGGCTTTCCTGGAAGGCGGCGTAGTCTTCGACTTCGCTGATGTGCACTGTCGGATACTGCGCGTAAATCTGTTCTTCGACATAACTCTTCAGATAATTCGGCACCCAGACGTAAAAGCCGATGCGTTTTTCGCGCACGGCGATTTCGAAACTCAGCCGCTCGCGCAGCGCAGGCTTGAACATGCCGGGCTGCGGTATGGTCAGCAGACCATGCAAGCTCGCGAACATCTGCTCGGCGGCCAGCTCTTTCTTTTCGTTCGTCCGTGGCACTTGCAGCAACAGCACGACGCCGCCGGTGTCATCGGCTGTTGTCTGTGTGGAATCGGTTGCTTGTCCTGCCATAGCGTAATAAGCCACCGCGTGGCTTATGTTTATTTTCTCATCTTTCGCCCCACAAGTACAACTGGGAGACGCGCCAATGCAACCAATCGCCATCTTAGGGCATAGCTAAAAGAACGCGAAACGTACGTTTCCGTATTAAATCGAAAATACCCCTGAATTCACTTCAGGGATATTTTTATAACTATCAGGAAAGAGCGGCCATCTTACCACCGGCCAGCGGGTGACGTACTTGAGTGCAGTTCGGGATGGAAGGCGAGTACCGGAACGGAGGCGTACTAAAAGTACGACGGAGTGAGGAACGGAGCCTTACGCCCGAAATGTGCCAAGTACGTCGGCCGCCTAATAGAGAGCCGCTTCTTTGGGCATATGGGAGCCCTTGAATATTTCGGCCACTTCGTCGGCGTCGACAGTTTCTTTTTCGAGCAGCTTGTCTTTGAGCTTTTCGATAAACTTCATGTTGGCCTTTATAACCGCGCGCGCTCGGGTCGCAGCCTCGGTAATGAGTTTTTCGACCTCGTCGTCGATGAGCTTGGCCGTATCGTCAGAGTATTCGCGTTCGTGCACCATGCGCTCTATCATCATGCCTTCTTCGACATGGAACACTTGGTCGCGCAGCTTGCCGCTCCCCATACCCTGGTTGATAATCATGTCGCGAGCCAGTTCGGCCGCTTTCTGGAGGTCGCTGCCAGCACCGGTCGTCACATGGTCTTTGCCGAAAATGACTTCTTCGGCTATGCGGCCGCCGAGCATACGAGCCAAGATATCTTTGTACTCGAGTATACTGTGGTAGCTTTTGTCTTCTGGCGGGATGAACCAGGTTACACCGCCCGTACCGCCGCGAGGGATGATGGTGACCTTGTGCACGACATCGCTGTCCGGTAGTACGTGCCCGACAATGGCGTGGCCAGCTTCGTGGTAGGCGGTAATGTTCTTTTCTTTTTCGTTCATGACCTTGCTCTTGCGCTCCGGGCCGATGGCGACGCGTTCAAAGGCTTCGGTAACATCTGCCTGGGAAATCTGCGTGTGGTTGTTGCGTGCGGCGATGATAGCCGATTCGTTGGCAATGTTCGCCAGGTCTGCACCGCTAGAACCAGCGCTCTTGGCGGCCAGGGCGTCGAGGTCGACGTCTTTGGCGAGCGGTTTATTTTCGAAGTGAACCTTCAGGATTGCTACGCGGTCTTGGCGGTCCGGCAGGCCAATGCCGACGCGGCGGTCGAAGCGGCCGGGACGCAGCAGGGCGGGGTCGAGTACATCGGCGCGGTTGGTAGCGGCCAGGACTATGACATTTACGCCCTGTTCAAAGCCGTCCATTTCGACCAGAATCTGGTTCAGGGTCTGTTCGCGTTCGTCGTGTCCACCGCCCATGCCAGAGCCGCGGCGGCGGCCGACGGCGTCGATTTCGTCGACGAAGATGATGCAGGGTGCGTTCTTTTTAGCCTTCGCGAACAAGTCGCGCACGCGAGAAGCACCCACACCGACGAACATCTCTACGAATTCCGAACCGGAAATGCTGAAGAATGGTACGCCAGCTTCACCGGCTACGGCGCGAGCGAGCATGGTCTTACCGGTACCCGGAGGGCCCACAAGCAACACGCCTTTCGGAATACGGGCGCCAACACTGGCGAATTTCTTCGGGAACTTTAGGAATTCGACAACTTCTTGCAGGTCTTGCTTGGCTTCGGCCTGACCGGCGACGCTCTTGAAGGTTACTTTGTCTTTTTCATTGCCATACAGGCGGGCGCGGCTCTTACCGAACGAAAGTGCCTGGTTCCCTTGCCCCTGCGCACTCTTCATGACGTAATACAGCAGACCACCTATCAGCACTACCGGCAGAATGGTGGTGAGTGCGATGCCAAGCAGATTCGAAGCGGTCGACGAACTGGGCTTGGCGGTTATTTCGACTTTCTTCGGGTCGATGCCCGAGTCGGTCGTTGTGGCGTTCTGCTCCATAAACGACTTCAGGGTCGGCTTTTCGTCGCCCTTCTTGGTGATTTCCAGTTCCGAGCCGTTGACGAGGATTTTTGAATACTCACCGGAGTTCGCTTGCGAAACTGCGGTAGAAATAGGGATTTCTTTGAGGGTATTCGGCTGGCGGTAAGCCGCAAAAGCTATAAGGAGAACTAGGACTATCAGGGCGGTGAAGCCGAAGTTCTTCATGCCCTTTTTGTTGGCAGGGCGTTTGCCGTTCATGCGGGGGGGTTTATTATCCATGTCTTTTCAGTATACAACCTTTTGACCTCTTTTGCCTAGCGCTCACTTGCCACGAGTGCCAAGTGCAAACCCTAAACTCGAAATTCTAAATCCTAAACAAGCCCAAATGAACAAAACCCAAATGTTCAAAACAGCCCAGACACGCAGTCGCTTTGGGCATTGGAGCCTTTGAATCTTGAATTTGTTTAGAGCTTAGTGTTTAGGATTTAGAGTTTTCCTTTGGTTGAAGTTGTAGGCTTTCTTTTTTGATGAGCAGCCAGTAGTTGCCATCAACATCGACCTTACTACCATTTCGGCCGGTTTTAGCGACAATGACAAGCCGCTCAAGAAGTTGCCGCGACAGTTCCGTGCCAGTTTGTTTGCGAAGCCAGAAGGCCATAACCTCGCGTGCTTCAGCGTGACGCAGCGATATAAATGCGTGCCGGCCGAGCGTACCGGCAGCCGGCTGTGCCCCGACATACCCCTCTAGCTCGGTATCGAGTTCATTGTTCACCTGCGCCATGCGCCGCACCAGCCCTAGCAGCGCTTCCCTGTCGGCTTTAGCGAAACGAGGCAATAAATTCAGACGTACATAATTGCGCAGATATTTGGGGTCGGCGTTGGTGCTGTCTTCGCGCCACTGCAACCCTTCCCTTTTAGCGTAGCGGAGCAATTCTTTTTTCGGTACGTCCAAAAGCGGCCGCCGAATCTCACTGGTGCTGCGGAGCGATGCCAGCCCGCGCCGACCGGTCCCACGCAGCAAGTTCAGGATGGCCGTTTCCAGTACATCGTCCTGGTGGTGCGCCGTTACGATGCCGTCTGCCTGGTATTTTTCGCGAACTTGTCGCAAAAACGCATAGCGCGCCTCACGTGCCACCGCCTCGCTCGCATCCGGCCCCAACTTCCCTTCCGCGTACTCAAATGGCAGCCTATACTCTTCGGCCAATCCCTGTACCAACTCCCTATCCTCCGCCGAATCCTCCCGAATCCCATGGTCATAATGCGCCACCACCAACTCCCACCCCTTGTCATCTCGACTGGAGCGCAGCGGAATGGAGAGATCTTCCCTGTCCTTTTTAGAAGATTTCTCCACTTCGGTCGAAATGACAGCTCGGGCGTGAGAGCTAGTCAACAAATGCAAAAGCACGACAGAGTCCACGCCGCCACTGACGGCCACCACATACTTCCCGGCTGGTAAATCCACGTGCATATTGGCATACACTCCGTATATATCTGCGGATACTCACAAAAAGTGAGCGAGCTCTTTTTTGCTCCGTTCCTTGCTATAATTGTACCTGATGAAGACTGTTGCCGACACTCTCGAAAAACGTATCGCCAAACTAGAAGCCCGCAACCGGCGCGTCGAGGCCGACAAAGCGTGGGAAACCAGCTGGGTCCGACGCGGCGCCATCATGGCGCTCACGTACATCGTCGTCTGTGTGTACCTGCGCTTCGTGGTGCACATAGACCCGTGGATAAACGCCCTCGTGCCCGTCATCGGCTTCTTCCTCTCCACGCTTACCCTCTCGCTCATCAAACAATCATGGCTCAGCAAGCGGCATACGGAAAAACGATGAGCGTGTTGCTCTGCGCCACCACCAACTCCGAAAAGTTCGGCATTGCCCGGAGCTTTTGTGCGCGCTATGACATAGACCTGCAACAGGTCAAGCTGGATATCGACGAAATTCAGGGTGAAGACCCGGTCAGAATCGTTAACGACAAGGCGCAGAAGGCCTACTTGGCTGCAGGAAAGCCGGTCGTCGTCACCGATGACAGCTGGAGCATACCGGGTCTGGGCGGCTTTCCCGGGCCCTACATGAAGTCCATTATCCAGTGGTTTACGCCGGATGATTTTATACGCCTGACAAAAGACCTGACAGACCGGCGCATCATACTCCAGCAATACATCGCGTTCGCCGGCGGCCAGGAAACCAAAGTATTTCACGATGAGCTTACGGGCACACTGGCCATGGCACCCCGCGGCGAATTCGGCGCGCCGAGCATGAAGGTCATCCAGATGGATTTCGACGATGGAAAGACACTGAGCGAAGTGTACGACGCTGGCATGCAGCACAATCCGGCACGGCTTGAGCGGCGTAGCAGCGACGCCTGGAAGCTCTTCGCCGAGTGGTACGCAAAGGAAAAGGCGGCGTGAAACATTTGTATTTCTGCCGGCATGGGGAAAGTGTCCTGAACGCGGCGGGCGTGTATGCCGGGCAACTGGACACACCGCTGACCAAACATGGCCGCGTGCAGGCCAAGCACGCCGGCCGGCAAGCCGAGAGCCTAGACATAGACCTTATCGTTTCGTCGCCGCTCAGCCGGGCGCACGAAACGGCGCAGATTATCGCCGTCGCCATCGGCTACCCGCTGGACAAAATCGTTACCGACAACCTGTTCAAAGAGCGTTTCCTAGGTTCGCTCCAGGGCAAACCGTGGAGTTTCAGCCCCGAGGACGAAACACGATTCCCCGACATAGAAAGCAAAGCCGACCTGTTCGACCGCGTCCAGAAAGCGCTTGGCCTGTTGCGGAAACAAAAGGCCAACAACATCTTGGTCGTCGGCCTCGGCACGTTCGCGACCGCCCTTCGCACTGCCCTGAACCCCGGACAGCTCTACGAAGAGCTGCCGAACGCCCTCATAGTAAGGTTGCAGTAGTGAAACGCCTGTACTACGCCCGGCACGGCGAAAGCTTCATCAACATCCAAGATATCGTTGCAACCAAGCTCGGCGCTAAAAATGACCTGGGCCTGACCGAACTAGGCAGACAGCAGGCGCTCGCCGAGGGCCAAAAAGCGGTGGCAAACGGGTTGCGAGCCGACGTAATTGTCAGCTCACCGCTACTCCGGGCACTTGAAACTGCCCGAATCATCGCGCGCGAGCTGGGCTACCCCGCCCAAGACATACGGACGTCCGATTTGCTTTTGGAACTCCAGTTCGGCGAGCTGGAAGGCACCTCGTGGCGCACATTCTGGGAAGCCGGTGGCGGCTACAAAAACCTTGGCGCGTTCAAGGGCGCCGAAACCATGGAGGCGCTGCAGCAGCGGGCCGAAAAAGCCCTAGGGTTCCTAAAAAACCTGCCCGAAGACAACGTCCTGGTTGTCAGCCATAGTGCGTTCGGCCGCGCCCTGCGTCGTACTATAGAAAGAAAACCATGGACCGACGAGTTCGAGAACAGTGTCAGCCTCCCGCACGGTGAAATCATCCGACTCATCTGACAGCCTGATACAATTACTATATGTCTACTGTGAGTCCGCGCCAGGCCGTCGATGAACTGCTCGAAGTCTACACCGAGCTGTTGCTGCCGTTTATGAAAGTACGGCGCGACATGCCGTTCCCGTCGGAACCCGAACGCCAGGAAACCGACGCCGAGCACGCGTTCACCTTGGCCGTGTTGGCACCGACGCTGGCAGAGCGATTGCAGCTCGGTCTCGACATACAGCTTGTGGCGACGTATGCGCTGGTTCACGACCTGGTCGAAGCATACGCCGGCGATGTGTCCGCCCGGCACAAGCACTACGACGACAAAGCCGAAAAAGAACACGCCGCCTACCTGCACATCAAACAGCGTTTCCGCACCAGCGCCCCCTGGATTGCCGAAACCATCGAACGGTACGAACAACGGACGGATGACGAAGCGCGGTTCGTCTACGCCGCCGACAAACTTATGGGCGCCCTGGCCCGCCTGGCCGACAAGGGCGAAAGCTGGGAAGAATACTACCCGGAAAAGGACGGCAGCGCCTACCGCGCCGTGGTCAAAAAACTCCGCAAAAAGGCGGAGCTGTACCCGCCCCTGCTCGGCGTCTTCGACGAGTTGCACGACTACCTCGACAAAGAATGGCCCGCATACCTGGGCCTTACCAAAAAACCAGAAGGTCCATCCTTTTGACTTGCTATTGAGCATATAAGGTCTCACCTTTTCATCTGTTATTTCGTGTAATTTGTAAATTGAGAAGCACTTGTTTGACGAAGTGGTATAACTTTTGTTATACTCTTGGTATGAAGACTGCTATTTCCATACCGGACGACGTGTATGAATCTGCCGAGCAGCTGGCCGAGCAGCTCGGGACATCGCGCAGCAAGCTGTATGCGCGTGCCCTGCGCAGCTATGTCTCGCGCCACCGCGACCAAGACATCACCCAGAAGATAAACGACCTGTACGCCGAAGACCCGGGCCTGTTTGAGCCAGACACGGGCATACAGTCGGCGGCTCACAAGGCAATACGGGCGGCGGAGTGGTAGCCCGCGGGCAAGTGTGGTGGGCAGACATACCGGAACCGAACGGGTCGGCGGCAGGATACCGCAGGCCGGTACTGGTCGTGCAGGCCGACGCTCTGAACGCTAGCCGCCTACGAACCGTGTTGGTCGTTCCGCTTACCTCCACACTGCGGCTTGCGGGTATGCCGGGTAACCTGCTACTGCCACGCTCTAAAACCGGATTGACCAAAGATTCGGTGGCAAACGTATCGCTCGTGACTGCCCTAGACCGGGATGAATTGACGGAAATGGTCGCTACACTCCCCCGGACATTGATGCGAGAAATCGACGCGGGCTTGCAATTGGTCTTGTCGCTCGCGTGATACAATACCTACGAAAACTAAAAACAAACAGCTTCTATGGAAAAAGATATCGTACTATTGGTCGCAGGGTTCGTGGTGGGAGCGATGAACGCCATCGCCGGCGGCGGCATGCTGATAGGTTTTCCGGTGCTGGTGGCCCTCGGCATACCGCCGATTATGGCCAACGCGACCGGTAGCGTCGTATCCGCCCCAGGGCAGCTCAGCTCGGCATACGGCTACCGGCGCTATCTCAGCAAAGTCCCCGTAGGGTACGCACTACTGCTCGTCCCCATAGCACTCGGCTGCGCCGCCGGAGCCCTCACGTTGCGGCAAACCTCGGCCGAACACTTCGCCAAAATGATTCCGGTGCTGGTGCTGTCTGGTGTCCTGCTCTTCACCTTCCAGCCGCTACTGCATTTTCACTTACACAAACACGTCAGCAAACGGCTCCGTAAGGTAAAACCCATGATATGGTTCGGTTTGGCGATGATACCGCTGTCGTTTTACGGCGGCTACTTCGGCGCCGGCTTCGGCTTTATGATGCTCGCGTTCCTAGGCATGACGAACCTGCACGACACGCACATGATGAACGCCATGAAGAACGTGACGGGCATCGTCATAGCCAGCACTTCCATGGTCTGCTTGTTCGGCTCACACCTTATAGATTGGCGGCATGGCCTGGTCATGGCTGTCGGCTCAACGGTAGGCGGCTACGTCGGCGCACGCGGTGCTCAGAAAGTTTCGTCACACTGGCTGCGCTGGATTATCATCTGCATCGGCCTCGCCGCCGTCATTTACCTCGCCATCTGCGAATATTAGACGTTTTTCGTATAACTCAAGTAAAGAAAAATGGCAGCGGCGCTCATGTCCGCCAGTATCCCTGCTCTTACATCCGGGTAATCTTTACGAACTTCTTCATACGCGATTTTTATCTTGTCTAGCATGCTCCCTGTAGTCTGACTTCGAAGAGAGTCAAACTGCCGCGCCAACAAAGGTAGTCCTTCCTGATAATTCGCTACCCACTGCGCTGCCGAGCCGTGTGGTTCGGCAGCACCCATTGCTTCGTAGAATGCGTAAGGGTTTGGAGCCGCACAAACAATCCGGGTCAAATCTTTCAGTTTGGCTTCACGCTTTTCGGATGTACTCCAGGCCAGCTTTCTTGCACCAACTAGTTCCCGTACATCACTTTGTGGCGCCTGACGCATGAGCTCAATCACCTTCGCCACAACTTCGTCGGGATTATCGCACTCAATCCGGGCGGCAACAGCCGGAAAGAGTATTTCGAGCAGCCCGAAGTTTACGTATTTTCCACCTGTCTTGCTTGTTTTGAGTGCTTGGGTGAAGTAGTGAAAAAGGGTGCGTTGCCGCCCCTGGAGCCACTCTGCTGCGAACTGTGAAAAAATCGGCCCCACATTGAGCCCAGCAGTTACGAAACTTTCGAGCGGCCTGCCGGGTAAGTCTTCGTACCGTGTCGTACAGCCAGATTTGTCGGCAAGTGGCTCCAAAACCAAAGCCCGTTGCACCAGTAGACCGACCGTTTCCTCCGTAAGCTGCATATAGAGCAAGTATACACCTCTCCGAGAGGGCGTTGAGGTCTAGCCAAACAGGGTAAAACCTGCTACAATCTCCCCTGTTACAGCACCCTAGCTTCAGCCTCGGCCACGGGCGAAGGGAAAAGAGCAACCGGTTTACCACAGACCGGGAAGAGCAGCCCGACAAAAAGTCACGTCTTTTTGCCGGCGCGATGAGAAACCCACTTGTGGGTGTCTCATTACCAAGGCACCATAGCTCAGCTGGTTAGAGCGCAGGACTCATAAGCCTGAGGTCGGTGGTTCGAGCCCACCTGGTGCTACCAAAGCAAAAACCCTAGCCGTGACTAGGGTTTTTGCTTTTGGCAAAGGACGTATTACAATAACGCTTATGAATGAAGCCTGGCAGTGGATTTTGAACTTTACCGGAGTGAATAATGGGGACAATTCATTCGGGACACACATGTACAACTTCTGGTCGGGGTTCGGCGGCAACGTCAGCCTGCTAGCACTTATCGGCGTATTGCTGGCGTTATACAAACGCAGCACCAAAGCGCTCAAGAACCTTCACCCGATTGACGTCGTCAAAGCCCCGCTGAACATCGTCCACAAAACCGATAAAGACGAAACCAAGTAGCTCCTCTGCTTGGCGGCTACGTCTGGTATGATGTAGTTATGATTCTAAAAGACAAGGTGGTTGTAATAACTGGTTCCAGTAGCGGTATCGGGCAGGCCGTAGCTGAGTTGTTCGCTAAGGAAGGCGCAAAACTGGTCCTGAATTCACGCCGTAATGAAACAGGCGGTAAGGAACTTGTAAACAAACTTCAGCAATCTACAGAAGTAATCTACGTAAAAGCAGATGTTGGTAGTCAGGCCGGAGCTAAACAGTTGCTAGATGAGGCCGTGAAAACATTTGACACAATCGACGTTCTGATTAACAACGCGGGCGATGGGCATGAGGGCGATTTTCTAGAGCTTAGCGAAGATGATGTCGCTGCCATTATTCAAAGCAACCTTTTAACGACTTTATACTGCTCACAGTACGCCATCGAGCTTATGCAGAAGAACAAAGGTATTTCAAAAATAATCAATACCAGTTCCATTCGCGGCTGGGAATTCGGTGGACGCGCACCTGTTTATGGACTAACGAAAGCGGCTATCAACAACCTTACCCGTACACTTGCCAACAACTACGCGCCGACTATTTTAGTCAACGCGGTCGCGCCCGGTTTCACTAAGACGCCTAATTACGACTCATTCAGCGCCGAACGTGTGAAGCTATTTCTCGAACAAGCCAAGCTACACCGCTGGATTAGCGTAGAAGAAATGGCGGAGGCGTTCCTGTTCTTAGCGAAAAACGACGCAATCACCGGTGAAGTTATCTACGTCGATGCGGGCTTCCGCCTAAAATAGGCTGAGCCTTATTCGTAGCGGAGGGCTTCGACCGGGTCAAGTTTGGCGGCGCGGCGGGCAGGGTAGAGACCGGCTAGCAAACCGATAACGGTCGTCAGCGCCACAACGCCGATGATAAGCCACAACGGCAGTGTGATAATGTTGGAGCTGGTGATACCGTTGCTGCTCAACTGCTTATTGACGAGCGGGTTGGCGATAAGCACCGCCGCGTAGCCGATACCGAGGCCTATAACACCGCCCAAGAACCCGAGCAGCGCCGCCTCGAACGTAAACACCGCGCTGACCGTCGAACGCCGCGCACCGACGGCACGCATGACGCCGATTTCGCGGGTACGCTCCAGTATAGCCATGACCATGGTGTTTACCACGCCCACCGCAGCGACAGCGAGTGAGATGCCGCCGATACCGCCAAGCACCAGGCCGAGGATATTGAAGATAGCCAGCTGCTGCTTGATTTGCGTCTGCGCGTCGGCCGCACCGACTTTGTAGGTATCGCGGATAGCTTTAGCGACTGCCGCCGCGTTGGAAGACTGGTCGACTTTGACGATGTAGGCATTGTAGCCCTGCTTGGCCAATTCGTCTTCGACTTTCACGCTGGAAGGCACCGGTTGGGTATTGCAGCCGGAGGTTTGGCGGCTGGCGCGGCATTTTGCCTGCGCCGCGTCCTGGTCGGCTTGAGTAACTTGCGCCTGTTGGTTTTCTTCCATGCCGCGGGCCCAGTCGAGTGGCACGCGTATGACATAGCTCTGGTCGGTGGCAGCGGTGACGCCGACAATCTTGCCCGTGAGCGTTACCGGCGCGGGTTGGTAATCACGCCCGTCTGCACCAGGGTGAGACTGGAAAAACGCCTGCTGGTCTTTGAAGGCCTGAAGCGGGTCGGTGCCGACGCCCGAATAGTAGCCCTGCGCGACTAACCCGACTTGCTTGCCGATGAGCGCGTCGTACTTGTGCTTGAAGCCGAGCTTGTCTGCGTAATCGGAGCTTATGGTGAGCACACCAGTTTTATCACTCGTGTTAATATCACGCCCGGCCAGCACTTGGCTGGTAATGATACCATTGGCATCGTAGGCAGAGATTTGTTGGGTGCGCAGCTTTTGGGTGCCGTACGTCAGCGCCTGGAACTGGCCGACTTGGGTGCGTTTGGCGACGCCTATCACATGTGGCTCAGTGGCGATTTTGGCCGCCATATCGTCGGTCAGCTTGACACAATTCGGGCAGTTGTTGTCGCTGTAGTCTCCCCAGCTGATGTCTGTTTGCGGCGAAACGACGACTTGCTGGAAGGTGCCATTCGCCTCGAACTGGCTGGTCATGAAGCTCTTCAGGCTGAACACTGCCGCGAGCATTATCGTGACACTCGTAGCACCGATGACGACCGCGAAAATGGTCAACGCACTGCGCAGTTTTTGCCGCCATATGTTGTGGAACGCCATAGTTATGTAGTCGCCAAACCTCACAGCGAACCACTTTCGGAAACTCTAAACTCTAAGTTCGAAACACTAAACAAATGCAAAACTCTAAATTCGAAAAAGAAAGCAAGACGGGAACATTTTGAACTTTGAACATTAGCAATTTGAACTTGTTTAGAGCTTAGAGTTTCGAATTTAGAATTTTGTCTGGTCATCTATTTTTCCGTGAGCTTTCCGTCTTTTATTTGAATGACGCGGCCGGCCTGGTGGGCGATAGACATGTCGTGGGTAATGATAAGCAGTGTAATCCCTTGCTTGTTCAGTTCCTTCAGCAGCTTCATAATCTCTTCGCCGCGGGCACTGTCGAGGTTGCCGGTCGGCTCGTCAGCGATGATGATGCTCGGCTTGACCGCCAGCGCCCGGGCAATCGCCACGCGTTGCCGCTGCCCGCCCGACAGCTGGTTCGGCCGGTGTTTCAAACGGTCGGCAAGTCCGACAGCTTCGAGGCATTCTTTGGCGCGACCCTTGCGCTCCGAACGCTTCATTTTGGCAAAAATAAGCGGCAGCATGACGTTTTCGAGCGCCGTGCGCGTTCCCTGCAAGTTGAACGTCTGGAACACGAAGCCGATGTGGTGGTTGCGGTAGTCGGACAAAGCCTTGTCGCGTACATGCGACAGGTTTTCGCCATCCACGACCACTGTACCGTCAGTGGGCCGGTCCAATCCACCGATAATATTCGCCAGCGTCGATTTGCCCGAACCGCTCGGCCCGGTTATGGCTACGAACTCACCCTCTTGTACAGTAAACGACACGTTGTCGAGCGCGTTTAACACCTCATCGCCAAGACGGTACGTCTTCGTAAGGTTTTTGAGTTCGATAACGGCGGCCATTTGGTTTTGATTTTGTCTCTGTTGTAAATATAAAACTTATCTTAAGCATAAGCTCCAGACGAGCTGAATGCAAGCACATTCTTATCGCAACGAAGCATATAAAAACGCTGGCCCATGATGTATGTTTGCTTACAGCGCAACACGGCATTTTGTTGCTTACTTTTAAGAGCCTGCCCTGCCTGTATAATAAACTATGTAAACAGCTACGGAAGCGAGTGCGTGTGAGGTGGTGTTTGACAATCTTTTTGCATCGTATAGTTCTGGTATTCCTACGCGTCTTGTCCGGCTCACCGGCAACCGGTACCAGGGCTCGGCTGCGTGGTGTGACGGGAGATGCCTAGCATGACCGCTCCGAGCGTATACCGGCAGGTCGTCGGAGTCACGTACGAGTACCTTGGCCCAGCGGCCGACCGGTTCGTTTCGCGCCAAGTGCGCAGCCACCTTCGGAAAGACCCCGAGCAGTTAGAGCGCAAAGACTTGCGCGAACTTATGGACTGGATACGCCTGGCTATGAATCTGCTCAGCGACGATACGCAGCTTGTCGATTTGTACATAGCCGACCTCGAAAAACTGACACAGCCGAAAGCACGGAGGCCCTAGCATGAGCAACCTCCCCGCCCCCAAACCGAAACGCAAATCCATGCTGTCGTTTCCGCGGCACGAAGCCGCGCACCTGGAAGCATTGTTTTCGAGCATCGGCGAAGGTATCATTGCCACCGACGAACACGGCTTCATAACCCGGGTGAACCAAGCGGCGCTGGACCTGCTCGGCTACCGGCAACGCGACATCCTGCACAAACGGTTTACCGAAAAAATCATCGCTGTACACGAAAACGGACGGCCGCTCGACCTCCTGGACCGGCCCATCGTGAAGGCGTTCATAACCGGCCACTCCACGAGCGAACGCGCCTACTACCGGCGCAAAGACGGCCAGGTCCTGCCTGTGCTTATAACCGTGTCGCCCATCATGTTCCGGCGCAAACCCATCGGCGCCATAGAGTTGTTCCGCGACCTGACGAACGAAATCGAAAACGATAAGCTCCAGTCGGATTTCATCTCCATCGCCTCGCACCAGCTGCGTACGCCACTTTCGGCCATAAACATGTACACTCGCATGCTGCAGGGAGGTATGGCGGGCAAGCTCAGCGAGCCACAGCTTGAGTACACCCGTATTGTGCTCGGTTCGGTGGAGCGCATGAACGAACTCATCGACACACTGCTCAATATAACCCGTATCGAAGCCGGCGGCCTGAGTGTCCGTACCGAGTTCGTACGGTTCAACTTGCTGCTTCGAGCCATCGTGGAGGAGTTCGAACCTGCCGCACACGCCAAACGCATCGCCTTCACTCATGACATACCAGCCGAGCTGTCGGAAATGCAAAGCGATAGTCTGCTGCTCCGTGAAGTCTGTGCCAACATCATCAGCAACGCGCTCAAATACACACCCGAGCAGGGCACGGTACACGTCAGTCTGGAGCAGCGCTCGAACACCGTACTGTTGAGCGTCAAAGACAACGGCTACGGCATCCCCGAAACGGCCCGCAAGCACATTTTCACTAAGTTCTTCCGGGCGCCGAACATCACCACCGACGATGTCAGCGGCACCGGCCTGGGACTGTACCTGACCAAAGCCCTTACCGAACGCCTGGGCGGCGAAGTCTGGTTCGAAAGTACCGAAAACGCCGGCTCGACATTCTACGTTTCACTCCCGCTGACGCTCCGTTAGACCGTTCACCCTTCACCATTTTTCATTCACCGTGCATTCACCGTGAACTGTTTACCGTAAATGACGCCCGGACGGTGAAGGGTAAAAGGTGAACAGGTTCTCGGAATTCAGGATAGCACCACAAAAGCCTTGAGCCGGGCCAGACTACTGCGTACTACTAGTTTTGGGCGCAACGTTATCGCCCAAGATGACGATAAAGTCGGCGCTCGGATAGTTCGCTACCAGCGCTGCGTTGGTAACGACGGTCGCGCCGTACTTCTTCTTCAGATATGCCAGGGAATTCGGCATACCGCCGCCGGAATTATCGATAACGGTCGAGGCCGTCTGTTTGGCCGGTGCGTCGCCGGTCGTCACGTCCATTCCCTTGCCTTCCAGTGTCTCTATCTGCTTGCTCGCCAGGCCGGTACTGTCGGTGCCGTTCAGTACGACGACGGTCGCAGCTTCTTTGGTGACCGCATCGGCCGTCAATATCTTGGTTATCTGCGCTTGTATATCGCTGAAGTCGTCCAGGCCGGCGGCCGGTATAAGCGCCGACTGGCCGTTCGGGCTGGTGTAGCCGGTGAGCATAGTGGTACCCTTGCCCTTTAGCGTGTTGATGTTGTACGAGTCTATCTTGCTGTTGTCGATTTTCTTCATGTAGGTGTACAGCGTCTCGATTTCGTTAATCTGGAGGTCGGTCTTCACGTTGTTGCCCACGGCTTCGACCAGATTCGCGACCTTGAACGGGTTGGCGATAACGCTGCTACTGCTGGCTTTGTCCTTTATGGCCAGCAGCATATCGCGCTGGTGCTGCGTGCGGTCGAAGTCAGCCGCCGGAAAACCGTAGGAACCGTAGGCGTCGCCGCGAGCGCGAGCTAAGTTCAGTGCCTGCTTGCCGTCCAAAGTCACCGGGCCGTTCGGATACTTCGCGAGTGCGCAGCAGGTGCGGCTGGTGTAGTCGAGGCTCGGGTCGTATATGCCGCGCGGGTCGGTGCTCTTTATAGTTATGGTTATGCCACCGACGGCGTTGACCAGCTCCTGGAACGCATGGTAGTTCACGAGCACTTGGTAATTTATGGTCAGGCCCAGGTTTTCTTCGACCGTTTGCTGCAGCAGGTCCATGCCGCCATTCGGATAGGCAGCGTTGATTTTGGAATGCCCGACGTCCGGTATGTCCACCCACAGGTCGCGCGGGACACTCAGCATGAGCGCCGTGTTATTGCGCGTGTTAATACTGAGAATCATAATGGAGTCGGTCAGGTCGCCACCGTTGTGCCCGACATCGTCGGCCGAGTTACCGGCGACCAGTATGTTTACCCGGCCGTCCTGGTTGTCGAGATGCGCCGGCTTGAAGGCACTCAGCAGGCTGAACGGGTTCTTGTTGCCCGTAATCTTAGAAAAGTTCTTGTATAAAAATCCGCCGCCGAGCAGCACCAGTACCAGTACGACGGCGCCGCTCCAGAGGGCAATTTTCTTACCCAGGCTACGGTGTTTCTTGTTCTGCTTCTTGGCTTCTTTTTTGGCCCGTTTGCGGGCTTTTTTGTCATCATCCGCCGGTGGCAGTCCGGCATGACGGTCGCGAAACCGGTCGCGCGGCCGTTCCGTCGGCATGCCTACCGGCACACCGCCCATGACCGGCTGGGATATGCTGGCTTGCGAGGTGCTGGCGAGCACACTTTGAGGGACGCTTCGTTTTGGCATGTCTCTCAGAGTAACAGGGGTATGCTGCGGATTCGCTGGCTGTGAACGGAATACGGGTTGCCGGGGCCGGTTCTCTACAGGCTTGGCAAAGAATCCGTCGATGTTGGTAGCGCGCTTCGGCTGGAAGCTATCATACTTACTGAGTGACATTACTTCGCTATATTGTACTTCAAAGCGGGCTTCACACAAAGCGAAGCGCCCCGTATGGTTCACCGGCAGGTTCAAAAATCACCTCTGTTACGAGGTGATTTTTGAGTAATTCTACAGTTTACGCAACAGTGCGTCGACCGCAAGTATTTCCTGGCTGGTCGTCGGAGCGAATTCGAACGCCCAAGCCTTTTTAGGTACCAGTGACATATGTGTCGTACCACCTTTCTTTTTGTGTTTTTGTTTTGAAGTGTTTGTTTTCCGAAACGGTATTCCGTTTCATCAAACTGTGTATATAATAGCAAAAAGGTTGTGCTTTGTCAATAGTATTTTATAATTTACATAAACCCCCCCGAACTCCCCTGCACTCTTATGCCGAACGCAGCACACGAGGGCGTAAGCCCGAACTTTAGGGGGAGGGAGACCCATCTCGAATTCATTTCGAGATGGGTTGGGAGGGTGAAGCGAGCCAGTGGCTCGCTGCAAGGCAATCTGCCGGAACAAGCTATGCTTGTTCACGCGCAGTTGCGGGTGAGATGAGCCAGTGGCTCATCGCAAGGCCACTCGGCTGATTCGGAACTTGTTTCGAGTCAACCGATGGCGGGGTCGCAGAATGTGACCGCAGGATGTGGCGAGCCCCTCCCTGAAACTATCGAGCGCAGCGAACGAGCCGGCAGGCGAGCTTTAGGGGGAGGAGAGCCATTTTCGAATTTAGTTCGAAAATGGCTTGGAGGTGTGAGCCCCTCCTCTAAAAATACAATTTTCTTGCACACGGTTTTGCTATAGACTATAGGTGAACAACAGAGGAGCCCCTCATCAGTACTCACCCGAACCTCACCAAGATTTTCCGCAGCGGTGAAACGCGACGTATTGAGAAAGGCCATGTATTTTTGCGAGCCGGAGACGCTATAGACAACATGTACCTTATTGCCGAGGGCGTTGCGTACTCATACCGGTTCGGCCCGAAAGGCGAAAAAATAACACATTCGTTCTATGGCCCCGACGACATCCTGCCGGTGTCCGGCATCCGCCAGGTCGATGCTATGTCGACCAGCTTCGAGGCGCTTATGCCGGTCAAACTTTACCGGATGCCCCGGGCTGCGTTCATCGAAGCCGTACGGAACGACGGCCAGGCTTCCTACGAGCTGGCCGTACGGATTACCGAGCAGTACAACCACTACGTCCAGCGCGTGGGCAATCTGCAGTACACCAACGCTTACGACCGGGTCGTATACTGCTTCTTACTGCTGGCACAGCGGTTCGGCAGGCCAAGCGGCGAAGACGGCCTGGAAATTACCCTGCCCTTGACGCACAGCCTTATCGGCAGCACCATAAACGTCGCCCGCGAAACTGCCAGCCGCTGCATGAAGCGCCTGGCCCAGAAAGGCATCGTCAAAAAACAGGCGAAGCTTTACACCGTGACGAGCATAGCCGCCTTGGCCGGCGAGCTCCACGACAAATCGGTGTACATCCCCACGCTCTTCCGCTGGTAGCGGAGCGAAGCTTTAGCATTATACTCCTGCCAGTCAACCTGGTTTTTTATAGCGCCGGCCTGAAACGGCGTCCATACTACAGGCACAAATATAAGGTTGGGAGGGAGTGCTTATGAAAACGCAGATTAAACGTGTCGGCTTGCTGAGTTCGGCATTGCTGACAGGTGGGATTTTGGCCGTCGGTGGCGCAGCGGTCGCCGACAGTATATATAACACCGGGCCAGGGTCGAGCAACAATGTCACGACTACTTGGACCAATAACGCATCGCTATGGAACAATAACCATCTTTGGGTAGGTAATTTTAACAGCCAAGGGGCTTCGAGCGGTAGCGCCAATGTTTCCGGCAATACTACCGGCGGCAGTGCCATGACCGGGAGCGCTTACAATAACAACAACGCCAGCACCATGGCAAGCGTCATGAACAGCGGTGGTGCCGGCGGCGGCTGGGGTGGTGGGAGCAGTAGTGGCTCCATAAACACTACCGGGCCAGGTTCGAGCAACAACATCACTACTACTTGGACGAACAACTCCAGCGTACACAATAACAACTCCGTCGGCGTTTCGAATAGCAACGGCCAGAGCGCATACACCGGTTCTGCGAACGTCAGCGGCAACACTACCGGCGGCAGTGCCAGCACTGGAAACGCCGGCAATACCAACGGCGCACAGACTAACGTCACGCTAGCCAACAGCAGCAGCGTCGGTGGTGGCGGAGGTGGTGGGAGCAGTAGTGGCTCCATAAACACTACCGGGCCAGGTTCGAGCAATAACATAACCAGCACGTTCACGAACAACGCAAGCGTTTCGAATGACAACAGCGTCTGCGTAACGAACGAAAGTGAACAGGAAGCTTCGACCGGGAGTGCCAACGTTTCTGGCAACACTACCGGTGGCAGCGCCACGACTGGCAGTGCCAGCAACTCGAACAACAGCAACACGACCGTCATGGTCAGCAATAACTAACCGGTCAAAAGGTGACCGAAAGCCCCCGGCAATCACCGGGGGCTTTGATTTTGTGCCAAGGAATATTTCCGGCAAACCGTTCTGCGTAAGTCTTCTTAGAACCATTTTTTGCGGCGGAAGTAGAGGTACATGAGGATGGCGGCGAGCACGGAAGCGCCGACCGTGAACTTGAACATGGTATATTTGCCGAAGAACGTCCACGAACCGGCATCGATTCCACCCGGAAGCAAGATATTCATGCCATATACCGCTCCGATAACGGTGGCTGGAATGGTAAGCGTGAAGAGCAGGGTCAGGATAGCTAGTGTTTCGTTGGTCTTTTCGGTGCTGAGCGTGAAGTCGGCGTCTTTGAAGATTTCGATGGTTTCTTTGGACTCTTCTATCATTTCGGAGAGACGATGCGCCATTTTGGCGTTGTTGGAGTAGTGGCGCGAAAGCGACTGGCCGGTGTGGGCGTTGATGCCGTCCGCCAGGTCGTCGAGCAAGTTGCAGAACGGAACAATGACGCGCTTGAGCCGAGTGATTTTCTGGCGCAAGCGGCCGATGGGGAAGGCGTCGGAACCACTGTCGTCGAACACGCTGTCTTCTATGACATCCAGCTCGTTCAGCACAGCCTGCTCGAGGGCGGTAATCCCTTCGAGCACACGCCGCACCAGGTGGTAGAGCGCGCCGCCGGGGCCTTTGTGGAAATACTCGTCGCGGAGGGCGCTGCTGCGCACACACTCGGCGAAGATGTCGCTGCTGAGTTTGGTTTCACTATCATGCACTGTCAGCAGATAGTCCTTGCCCAGGAAGACACCTACCTGCCCCGTCCGCAACTTATGCTTCGTTTCGTCGTACCGAGGGACGGGCAGAAGCACGAACATGTAGTGGGTTTCGCGCTCGACAGCCGAAAGCTGCACCTTTTGCAGGCTTTCTTGCAATTGCAGCGGGTGCAGGCCGAACTCTTTTTCGAGCGCGGTAAATACGCTGGCGTCTGGGTTTTCGGCATCTATCCAGGTCGCACCACCGTGCGTCTGCACCTTAACCCCCCGTAACCGCTCAAGCTCCACCTTATGCATAATCGTTATACTTATTCTAACAGGACTTGCGCAAAATGGTACGCTCTGAGTACGTTGCGGTTCGTTTACCATTCACCGTTTTCCGTTTACTGTACATTTACCGTTATTCTGTTCACCATGAAGCATGACTAACGCATGGTGAATGGTAAAAGGGTGAACGGTTAACAGTGAACAACTTGCCGGAATGTGCCGTTCTGCGTGAGCCTTAGTTATTCGAAGACAGGGAGGTCGAGCATTTCGAAAACGTCTATGGAAGCGCCGGGCGACTTCAGGTGCGGATGGGTCGGCAACAGTTCGAGCAGTTTATCGCGTGATTCGCCCTCGGCTATGGAATAGCCCGTGACGTGGCTTTCGCTCTCGCCGGCGCGTTCGGGAGTTATGGTACCGATGCCTTGCAGCGGCAGGCCGAATTCCACTTTGAACGTCTTACTCGCTTCGTTGCGCCAGTCGACCCATTCGGCCATACTGGCCTGCACCTGCTGGGGCGCCATATTCGCCATCGCTTCTTTCGCAGACACTGTCGAACGGTACAAAATCATAAACTGCGCCATTTTGCGGCCTCCTCGCTCCCCCTATGGTAGACCCATCCATCCAAATTTGCTACTCATACTAACCTTCCGCACCTAATGCCAACACACTCTGAAATGCTCCGAGATAAGCTGATTGGTTTTGTCCTGGAGACAAAGTCAGAGCGTTTTACCTTTAGGCCTTCTTGGGTTGGAGCGGCTTGGTCGAGGCAGCGATGCCGATGGCTATGGCTATAACGACCGCGTTCTTTATAATGTATTGTCCCTCCAGCGTCGGCACGCCGAATTGTTGCCAGGTATAATCCGGCACCAGCACCAGCGGCGAACACACTATAAGCATATGGAACAAAAGCAGCGGTACGACTACGCGCGTAGCCTTTGGGAACAGGAACAATATGCCGATAAGACACTCTACCGCCGCCAGCGTGTAGAACAGCGGGTCAAAATACTGCATGCCGACGGTCTTCGCGGTCAGGGCTTCGGCCAGGGGGCTGGCCGGGCTCAGGCCAAGCAATTTTATAAACCCGAACCAGAAAAAAATGAGGAAAATCGAGAAGCGCGCCGTGGGGATGAACGTACGGCGGAAGAATGCTATGAGCTTGAGGTCTATTTTGGTAATTTCTAGTTTTTGTTTGTGCATGGTTTTGTTTTTCAACGCTACTCTAATGATACCAAAACCCCGGCAAGAGCGGAATTACGACTGTTCGGCAGCTACGATTGTCTCGATTTGCTGACGTAAGTCGGGTACCGAAGCATAGACTACCGCATGGATGCCGAGCTTTTCGGCGGCGCTGGTATGCTTCGGATTGTCGTCGGTAAAGATGCATTCTTCGGGTTTGACGCCCAGCTTTCGCATGATGTGCTCGAACACTTCCGGTTCGGGCTTTATGAGCCCGACCTCGCTGGAAATAACTATGTCGTCGAAGTACTTTTCCAGGTCGTATTTTGCCAGTTCGTTTCGCAAGTACTCCGAAGAGGAGTTCGACAGCAATGCCAGCTTGTACTTGTCGTGCAAAGTACCGACGTATTCGACCAGCGGTTCGTTGAGTTCGTTGTCGGCTTCCAGTTCCTTTTCGACCTGCTCGGCCGTCTCGCCCGAGGCATCGGCTATGGCCTGGAAAAACTGCTTGTCGGAGTATTCGCCCCGGTCATGTCTTTCGCTCGCAGTCAGGAACGCGCCTTCGCGCTCATAACCATGCTGCTTCAGCCACCGGTTGTACCCATCCGTCCGAAACACATCAAAAAAGTCGAAAATAATCGCTTGTATCATACCCCGCAGTGTACTCCACCCCCGCACCAGGGCCAACATAAAACAGCTAAAAGCCTTGCCGCACCGCTTGAAGGGTCCGACCCTTAGCAGGGGAGAATTTGTGCATTTTTGATTTTGATGAATTGCGGGACCAGGATGGTGGACCGTAATCCAGCCGCCTACTCCGGGGTTCGACTACCGAGATGTCTTCGCGGTTTGGAGTCTTGTGGCAATGCTCAGGGTGATGATAGAGAGTGCAAGAATGCTGATGAATGCCGTGTTAGTGCCGGTTTCGACAAGGGTTGCCGCCGAGGCGGGCGTACCTGTCGATACTGCCAGGCCTACCGGGTCGGTTATGCTGCCGATGGCGCTATCTGTGTCGAGCGGCCCGTTGTCGGCAATGGTATAGGTTAGCAGTAACGCATGGTGAGTGTTATAGGTAGTCTCGGTGAATACTGCGCCGGGCACACTCGCGTAAGCTTGTGTGCTTGGGTTGTATTTCCTGGCGCTTACTTGGTTCGGCTTTAGGTCGGTCACGAACAAGAGCGAAACCTGGTTATTCGTTGCCGCAGTCGTAAAGCAGAAGTTCACGAGCCCAAGTGGATAGTCGTAGCCGGAATCGGCCTTAGCCAGGCTGTTTTCCGCCTGCCGCGACGAACAAGTCAACGTGGTATTCCCTGGTGTGTTTATGGGTACCGAGTAGTCGTATCCTGTTCCGCTTTGCTGCACGAAGTTAGGGTATTTGAATATATCTATACGGTTGTTGTTCTGGTCGGCAACGTACACCCTGCTGCCGTCGGGTGAGACCGCGACACCTATCGGGAAGTTCATTTGGCCGTTGCCGCTGCCACCAGTACCGAATTTGCCCGCAAATGAGTTGTCGCTGGTGTTGAAGATCTGCACTTGGTTGCTGCCCGAATCCGCCACGTACAGCTTGGTACCGTCGGGTGAAATCGTAATGTCGTAGGTCGTACCGCCGAACTGCCCGTCGCCGCTGCCGTGTGAACCGAATTTACCGGCGAAGGAGTTGTCGCTGGTGTTGAAGATCTGGACGCGATGATTACCGAAATCCTGTATGTACAGTTTGCTGCCGTCGGGTGAAGCCACGATTCCTACCGGCGCGTCGAACTGTCCGTCGCCGCTGCCATTGCTGCCGAACTGTCCAGCATACGAGTTGTCGCTGGTGTTGAAAATCTGGACGCGGTTGTCACCGTAATCCAACACATACAACTTTGTGCCATCGGCAGAAACAGCCAGAGCCTTGGGATAGTTGAATTGCCCGTTGCCAGAGCCGTAGGTACCGAACTTGCCCGCGAAAGAATTATCGCTGGTGTTGAAAATCTGTATACGGCGGCCCGTCATGTCTGCGACATACAGTTTGCTGTAATCTTTGGAAAACGCCAGTCCGGAAGGACCGCTGAACTGCCCGTCACCGGAGCCGCTACTCCCGAACTGACCAACGTACGAATTGTCGCTGGTGTTGAAAATCTGTATGCGATGATTGTTCGTGTCCGCGACGTACATTTTGCTGCCGTCCGCATTGAAGACTATGTCCGTCGGAGTCGAGAACAAGCCGTTACCGGAACCAGCCGACCCGAATTTATTCAGATACACCGGCGCTGTATCCGGCGTAGCCGCCAATGCCGTGCCACCCAAAATTGAACCACACACCACGCTTACTAGCATCAGCCCCGAAGCTAACGCCGCGAATCGTCCCCTAGACCGTTTTGCCATTTTTATCCCAACCTGTTTATGGTTATGAGTATACGCGGCTGGGACGATAAAGAAAATGTCCGTTTTATGATTGCGGCCACTCCGGTGTGCTTGAGCTAGAGGCGCAACCACTCGTGAAGTTGAGCAGGTGGAAGCAATGCGCAACTTTAGCTACTTTTGCACGGTGAACTCAGTGACCTTGCCTTTTGCATGATGTCCCGGTTGGTGAACTTTTACCGCCGCCCTTAGCGGTACCTTGCCACCTAGCAGTAGCGGCAGCCATTTGCCAGTAGCAGGATGTATTTGGCCGTAAGGCACTTCATCGGCTGCAAACCAATGCATCTGCTCTTGCAACCATGGTTCGGCATCAATGTCTGCAAAATAAACAGTAATTTTTAGGTCCACTAAACCTGTCGGCTTATCCATAAAATATTGCAGCTTTGCTGCTTCGTTCAGCCGGGCCTTAATAGCAAACTCACTCAGTACTTTTTCTGCAGTCTGCTTCGGGTCTTCGTTTGCTTGATAAAAACTACCGAAGCCATCTGTTGTAGCGCCTTCGTCGGTCGTCCATGACTGCAATAAAATACTGCCGTCCGAACGGCGAGGTAGAACCATAACGGAATATCGTTTGTCGTTCATTATTAAACTATAGCATCGACCAAATGAGACTCGAATCCGAATCTAAGAAAGAGCTTCCTTTAGAAGTTCGGGGAATGCATCGGTTTTGAGGTCGCGATAGCAGAAGTGTCCATAATTATGAAACTCTACTGTGTGAAGGTTGGGTAATTTTGCCTGTAGATATGAGACCGTATCTTGCACACCTTGACTGTCATTGCCAGAGTTAAAAATGACTATGTTCTGCGACCGCAAAGCTGCCACGTTCAAATCAAAGTCGAAGAAGTCAGTATCACGTTCGTTATCAAGGTTAAGCCAAGGGGCGACCAGTACAACCTTTGTTACTTTTAACTCTGGATGTTCGCTTAAGTACCGAACCCAAAAGCCACCACCCATGCTATGTCCTACCAATAACGTTTCTTCGTTAATCTCAAAGCGCTCAACCTCTTTCACCCAATCATCCCAAATCATTTTGTATACAAAAGGCACTTCTGGTGTGTAGGCCTTAATATCGTTAACGAGCAATTGCTTCTGGAGCCACGGAAACCAATGAGCGTTGCTAGCGCTGGGCTGTGTGCTGTCGTAGTATTCTCTTTTGCTGGGCAATCCGTGCAGCAAAATCGCGTTTTTCATAGAGATATCATATCAGATGGCTATCGGTAATTCTCGTCTGGTTGCGGGACCAGGACAGCGCACGTTAATCTATGCGCCGGGCTACGCACGGGCATTAGACTAACGACCGAACCTGGGACCTACGGCCTTTTGCTTCGCAAAATTCCTGGTCCCAGGTTCGGGTCGTGGACCAAGAACCAAGAAAAAAGCCCGACAAGGTCGGACTCTTTTCTTGGTTGCCCAAGTGCAAGCGAATTGGAACCTTATCTTGTCGGAGTTAAGTAGATGGAAAGAAGTGAATAGGGGTAGTAGCCGAGTGAGTTACTCTACCGCGCTACACTAGAACCTAAGCTGAGGAAGAGTGCTGGAACTCCATACCTTCCATTTCTAACCCTAGCGTCGCAACGATGTACAACGTATCTTCTAAAGCTTCTTCGGTAAACATATCTTGTATGGATTCGTTAGTAGAGAAGTATGAACCCGTTACGGCGTGTGCAAATTGGTTGCGTCTATCGCTCACCTTACGCAGCTTTTTATGAATTGCCCGCTTCTTAGACGCCGCTACTTGGTGCCTCTTTAGAAAGTGTTCCATTAACTGATGTAGGCCTTCTGGAGCCTCTATGCCGTCTGGAATGAGGTCGATGAGAAGGCCCTCGAGCGCAGCGACAGCCGTAACAGTTGCCGAACCGATAGAGATAGTATAGCTAGTCTGAACAGTGGCAAGATTCTCATCGATACCGATGTCATGCTCTGCGCTCCAACCCTTAAAGAGGTCTGAGCTACTAAGCTTTTGGCCACTTATGGTATCTTCGAGAGCAGCAATCTCTTTCTTCACAGAACGATAGATAAGTATTGCCGAACTAAGCCGGTCCCCAAATATAATGAACTCAATCTGGCTAAACTTATAGAAGTCAGTATACAAGTCTACTAGAGACGCTGGCTCATCGTCGGCAGTATCTCAATACATTTGAGTTATCTCGGCTTTGTTCATCGGGTGAGACATGTCAGGCTGGCCATTAGGCGTGGCATGAAAGTAATAGTAACGCCCATCTTTATCCGAACCATCTTCATTCATAATCCTAAGTATAGGGTTATGACAAAGCTTAAGCCACCGTTTAAAAAGCTGGAGAAAGAATGATTAAACTGTAACCCACTTACTAGTAAATGATATTGATACGTGTTAGGATTTGGATATGAAAGCTGTCTTTGGAACCTCCCCCATAAACACGCCCCAACCTACTTCTGCAAGTATAACGATTATCAAGCAAACACTGACAACACCCAAGGGCGTAAAAAGCTCTCTAAAGTAAGAGCCTACTTTAGGCGATGCCCGAGCTTATGTTCCGAAATTATATCGGCCATGCTTTTAGAGGCTATCCCCACAGAATAAATTGTTCTTAATCGGAACTTTACCGATGTCGTACTACCATTATCGTCATCGACTTCATCTTCAACCCAATGCATTGGTATCGGGTTGTATCCATGCACCATGCCCACAACAGTGCCAGTCTTGGCGTTAAATATAGGGCCGCCGCTATTACCCGGGTTAAAGGCCGTAGTGGATTCATACATACTCATTCCTGGATAATGTCTTAATGTATTAATAACACCCTTGTCAGCCCGTATATACACTTCCGAGATATCTACTTCACCATTTTTATCAAATGAGATGGCAGCAAACGGGTATCCTAGAATACCGATATCACTGCCTAGACCTATAGTTTCATCACACAGCTCAAAGTATTTTTGCGAATCCCTAAATGGCTTCTCATCTACATCGTAAAAGCCATCTGGCAATATGATTACTGCGCTATCTAAATCTGGGTATATGAAAACGTTTTCATCCTTCTTGCCTACCATGGCTACGCGATGAAACGAGCCTTCTTCATCCTTTTGGACAAATAGGTAAACATCACCATCTTTATGTTGAGCCATTTCCACGTCTGCGTGTTTACTATCGCTGATGCAATGGGCACATGTCATTAACTTATATTCACCGACTAAGAATCCTGTTCCTAAATTTTGCCAATATGACTTGCCGCTTATTTCTCGTAGTCTTACGATGAAATAGACCGATTCTTTAGAGTATTCCACGAGGTCTTTAAAGCTACTGAATGTGTTTCTTCTATGGAATTGCTGGCTCTTCTTTTGCATAGATTACTCCGCATTCAATGGTTTTATGCGAACTATATAACGTTCGAGTAAAGGAACAGCAAATGAATAAGACCCAAGCTTTTCCTTATAAATTAAGCCATTGTCAATTAGCCGTCCAAACATTGCACTCAGCTGCGATTTACTAATAGGTTTGACCGCCTCCTCTTTTTCGGAAAGCGTCACAACTTGCTGAATACCAAAGACGCTCAGGCCAGCATTTGCAATCAAAGTTAAAATTTCTTTCTCTCTATCAGTAGTTTTAGCCCAGCGTCCGGCAAAGAAGTCGTTGTCCAGTTTCTTCAGTAGCGCATCAACCGGAATATAAAAAGCTTCTTTCTTTTGCCTTTGCTGTTCAAAAATATCATAAACTTCACGACACAAAAACTGTATAAAGTAAGGATAGCCACCAGACATTTCGATGATAGTCTCTACGCCCTTATCTGTAAAAGTAAGAGGATGGTTACTTTGCTCAATAGGCTTAATGATTGCGTCACGACTTTCATCCACTGATAGTTGTCGTAGCGTTAGAACTTTAAAAAGCCTTTCTGTATAGGTTCTGGTTTCTATTAAGCGCACTAATAACGTTGGTAGGCCGGTTAGAACTAGCATGAAAGGTATTTCGCACTTTTGCAGATACTGGAATACATCTAGCAGAACAGACAAGGGGAATTGCTTATCGGCAGCATGGTCGCTAAGAGTCTGAGCTTCGTCATAAGCAAAAACTATTCCTCGTGTACCAGTCGGACCCATTAGGCGCCACACCATGGTTAAAGTGGCTTTGAGCTTATCACTTACTAACCCAGGAGTTTTATCATAAAAGTCGCTAAGGAAGCCAAAGTTTAGGTAAGCCTGGTCTGCCTTTGCTTCAAATCCCAAAGCTCTTTTTTCCGTTCCAGGAACTTTTATCGTGGAAGTTATTAATGCAATATCAGTTAGTAAACGTAGGGCAATTGTATCTTCGCTGACACTAGCCGACTCCGAACAATCGGTACCGGCCCACAGCCACCCCTTAGCCTGCGCCATTGGCTTAAAACTTTCGAGTAAAACGGTTTTACCTATTCCCCTCAGACCCGTAATTACCATGTTTTGGAGTATTATTTGTTGCTCAAGAAGTTTGGCAAATTCCTGCGTTTCTTCAACGCGACCCGCCAAATACGGAGGGGTATGCCCTGCTCCTGGCCTAAATGGGTTTGTAAATTTGTCCTCCATATCTGCAGTTTATACAATTTTAATTGTTCGGTCAATCGTATGAACAATATAAAATGAGTGAACAAATTATTTAAGTACCCCGGTGTACATAGGCGTACACGCGGTTGAGTGAACGCGTGTGAACGAGCCCAGTTTTATGTGCGTTCACTCGCGTTCACCCATGTGTGTGAACGTGTGTGTACGCGCGGTTCCCTCTCTTAATTACCATATTGCTGGTGACAGACAACGATATCCATATCTAGGTTTGACTGTCCGCCTTTGGAGCCCGAAGCTTCGTCCGATGCAACCATAAGGTCCCAGCGGCTATGTGCCTCACTTATACAGTTCTTTAAGTCTGTATTGGCGGCAGACTGTGACTGAGTATCACTGCTCGTTTCGGTTTGGCTATTACTAGAATCGTTACCGAGTAGGACAAAAAGCAATACTCCGAGCAAAATTAAGATAGTCGCGAATGATACGATAAGCGCCGCTATTATTGGTTTGTTCTCTCTTGCCATTATTACCCTCCCAGAATTAAAAAAGGCACCCGTACTAGGTGTCTTAAGCCAACAACAGATTGTGTCCATTGCTTTCGTACGGATGCCATTAATTGACACAATCCGCACGAGAGTGCTGGTAATACGTTGTTAGCTTAAGACAGATTAAGCATATAACGTCGAGAGGACTTTGAGCAATAACTAATACGCGGAACTGACATTGAGCTCGCCATCAACATTATGAGTAGTGCAGACAAGCAATGGGGCAAGTCTACTTTCAATATTCAAGTCCGGTTCCAAAATATGCTATTCCCAGAGGGGCTGAAATACGATTCAATTAACCACCGTTTTGGAACCAGTAACGTAAGCCCCCTTTACAGGGTGTTTAGGACGAAAAAGAGCGCTGAAGCGCTCTTAGAATCTGATTTGGTTGCGGGACCAGGACTCGAACCTGGGACCTCATGGTTATGAGCCATGCGAGCTGCCGCTGCTCCATCCCGCGACATCTGTAATGAGACAAACCTACGGTTTTTCTCATCGCGCCCCGATTAATCGAGGCTGCTCTTTTCCCTTCCTGCGACCAAACGCAGTTCTCAGAGGAAAATGTTAGATATATTGTAGCAACAGGTACAACAAATGTCAATCCGTCCTACAACCAACCGTAAATAAAAAAGACGGCCGTCGTTTTTATTTAATCCGCGGTGCCACGGTGGAGGAAAAAGTCCATCCAGGCTTCGAAGTTGCGCTGCCAGAAGGGTTGTTTCGGTACCCCTGCCTTCGACGACTCATCGGACGGCTCTTTGACCGTATGTGCCAGAGCGACGCTCTTTGGCACCAGCAGTTCGGTTTCGCCAGGCAGGCCCAGCCCCAGGTTGGCGCGGGCGGTCAGCTCCAGGTATTGGTCGGTGTCATAGTACTGGTTCTGCAGTTCCAGGTTGGAATTCTGCAGTTTAGCGACTTCGTTTTCCTGCTGCAACTGCGAAATCTGTTTCTGCAGACCGTAGTTGGTCTGTATGGCCTTGACGCCGCTCCAGCTTATGAGCAGGACTATGACGACGAAAACCAGCACGCCCACATTGCGCACATCGCGCAGACTCAGCAGATATTTTTTGCCGATTTCTACGTAGCCATCAAATTTTGCCAGCATGTTTGATTTTTCGAGCACAAGAGTATTATATCACCCGGTTCAGTCAACTAACCCGGAACAAGCGTAAACCGCAAGTATTCGGTGGGGCTGGTAAATAACTCCGGTTGGTTGGCCCTTGCCATCCATTCCCGGCAGAAATCCTCCAGCCGGCGGGTC